>DATMVU010000490.1:0-8979 GCA_035562875.1 Actinoplanes sp.
GAAGCGCGGGAACAGGTCGGTGAGCTTGTTGAAGGCCCGCACGGCCCCGGTCAGTTCCGGGTCAGACCCGGTCGCGGTACGGGCGAACGGTGACGCCGCGGTCAGCGTCACGTCCTTGGCCGAGCCGTTGGTGCTGGTCAGCTCCAGATCGGTGACCGCGACGTTGTTGTCGGTGATGTACTTCGTCTGCACCACCCGCAGCCCGGCGGCGCTGTCGGTGAACACGCCGCGCCAGTAACTCGGGGTCTGCCTGCGCTGCGCGGCGTCCTCGGTGAGGGTGACGTCGGCGCCACCGACCGAGGCGGTGATCGTGTACGCGCCCTGCCCGCCCTCGATCGACTCGATGTAGGCGACCTCGCCCCCGAACCCGATCGTGCCCGGCTGGTGGGTCTTCATGAACAGCGCCCGGCCCCGGCTGAACAGGTACTGGTTGGCGTCGCCGTTGGAACCGCCGGGCTGGTTGCCGGTGCGGGCCAGCATCCGGTCGATCCAGAAGTCGTTGTCGGTGCCGCTGCCGGCCCCGGCCGCCACGTCGGCGTCGAAGATGGCCTGGAGCTGGTTGCCTGGGATGTAGCCGGTGCGGTCGTCCGGCACCGGATTCGGGTCGCCCTTGAAGACCGGGTAGGGCGTGGCCGCGTTCGGGGCGGCGTGCGCGGCCACCGGGGACAGGACGGTGAGCAGGAGCAAGGCGGCGGTAGCCCCGTAGAGGGAGCGGGGTATCGGCATGGGCCTCTCTATTCAGGTAACCGTTCGCGAAGGAGGGTCAGGCGCGAAGAAGCGTCAAGCGCGGCGGAACGTCAAGCACGGCGGAACGTCAGGAGCGACGGAGATAGGTGTGGTACGCGGCGGTGTCACCGGTGAGGAACGGTTCGAAGGTGACGCCGCCGGAGGTGAAGGTGAGCGGGCGGTCCCCGGGCACGATGTCGGCGAGGTTCGCGGGCAGCGGCAGGGTCTGGGTGCTGTCCGACTTGGCGACCAGGGTCAGCGGGCCGTAGAGCAGCGCCTGCAACGCCGGATCGTCGATGGCGGACTCGGTGTGCAGGCGGTACGGGAAGGAGATCTCCACCCGGTCGCGGTTGCGCCAGTGCCGGTCGATGCTCACATAACCGTCCCGGCCGGCCCGTACCGCGATCCGCTTGCCGTTGACCTTGACCGTGAAGTCCTGCCGGGCCCAGGACGGCACCCGCAGCCGGAGCTCGAACCGGGCGTTGCCGCCGACGGTGAGTGTGGACGACGGGGTGCGGGGATAGTCGCCGGCCTGGGTCACCGTGACCCGGCGTTCGGTCCAGTGCAGTGTTGACGGTGTGTACATGTTGACGTAGAGGACGTCATCACGTGACGACCGGAAGTAGATCGAGTCCTGGTACTTGGTGTGGTTCTCCAG
The DNA here is from genome assembly GCA_035562875.1 of Actinoplanes sp. Classification (GTDB taxonomy): domain Bacteria; phylum Actinomycetota; class Actinomycetes; order Mycobacteriales; family Micromonosporaceae; genus Actinoplanes. The sequence goes on from DATMVU010000490.1 coordinate 1,385, forward strand.
ACCGGTGCCGCCGCAGCAGGTACCGGTGTTGCCGTACCCGCGGCGCGACCCCGGGCCGACCGGGACCATGTAGGTGACCAGCGGATCGGTGGTGCTGTCCGCGTCCCGCCGGGACGCCAGGATCTGGTTGACCAGCGTCTTCTCGTAGTAGTCGAAATACCGGCCGTCGGGTGTCAGGGAGAACAGGTTCCGGGCGGTCTTGAGCATGTTGTACGCGGCGCACGACTCGGCGTTGGTGGTGCCCACGATGCTGCCGGCGATCACGTCCCGCCCCCGGAACACCTCGCCCTGGCCGGTGCCGCCGTGTGCGTAGGTGCGGTGCGGGACGACCATGTCGTAGAAGTTCGCGGCCGCCGCCCGGTAGTGCTCCCCGGCGCCCTGCTCGAACATCCTCAGATAGCCGAGGAACTGCGGGATGTGCTGGTTGGCGTGCCTGCCGTCCAGGGTGTCGGTGTTCGCCGCGCAGTCCGCGAGCAGCCGGGTGTTGTCGAAGTAGCCGGCCGTCGTCAGGAACGCCCGGTTCCCGGTGAGGGTGGCCAGGTCGGCCATCACCTCGTTCATGCCGCCGTACTCCCCGGCGATGTAGAGCGCCCACATCCGGTCCAGTTGTTCGCGCGGCAGCTTCGACAGCCGGGAGTGCACCCACTCGCCCATCCCGCGGGCCACCTCCAGGGCTGTCGTGTTGCCGCCGAGGGTGTGCGCGTCCAGCAACCCGCGCATGATCTTGTGGCAGGTGTAGTAGGGCGCCCAGATCGCCGGATAGGTGACGTATTGTTCGAGCTGGATGAACTGCGTCTCCGGGTACGCGGCCAGAAAGCCGGCGTGGCTGGGACCCGGTGCTCCCCCGCTGCCGGTGATCACCGCGGCGTCCCGGTTCCGCCCGGACGAATCGGCGACGGTCGTCCCGCCGGTCTCGTCGAAGTGGTAGGCGGCCAGGTTGCCCGCGGACGGGCCGGCGGCGACCTCGGCAGCGGTCAGCGCCCGGTCGTAGAGGTGGAACTCGCCGACGATCCCCTTCAGACCGGCGTCACCGTACTGGGAACGGCCGATCCAGTTGTTCTTCGGAGCGCCCAGGTCAGCCGGGGTCAACGTCATTGACGTGTTGATTCCGGCCTGTACACCGTTGACGTACAGGGTGCCGACTTGACCGGTCAACGTGACAGTCACGTCAACCCACTCACCGACCGGCAGCCGGGTGGACGACTGGATGCGTTGCTCGCCGCCACTACCAGCGGTGGTGATGGCGAACCGGGGACCGGCCCCGGCGTCGATCGTCAGGAACATGTTGACTGCCGTGTTGACGCCGAAGTCGTACGCCCGCGACCAGGTGCGCAGTTCGTCGATCCGGAGCCGGATCACGATGGTGGCGGCGGTCAGGCCGTCGACGGTGGCGTCCGGGAGTCCGACGTACTGCCCCTCGCTGTTCCCGTTGAGCAGCAGACCGCCGTCGGCCCAGGTGGCGGGCGGCGGCGGGGTGCCCGGATCCCCGACCTGCTCCGCCCACGCGTCCTGGCACTGCTTCAGCCCGGTGACGATCGTGTCGAGCTTCTCCTTGAAGACCGTCTCGCCGGTGCCGGCCCAGGCTTGCGCCAGCATCGACAGGAAGTGGCCGCTGTAGTGGCCGCGCAGGTTGCCGGTGGCGTCGTCCCAGCCACCGGGCGGAATCGCCCCCAGGTCGTCCAGCCCCGCGGCGGTCCGGAAATTGCTGAGAACCCGGTCGGCGGAGTAGGCCCGCGCGTAGGCCAGCATCCGGTCCCGTTTCTCGGTGAACACACTCGGCGCCAGCTCGACCGCGTCCAGGTCGAACGGCACGGCCTTCCAGGCCTTCGGCACCGGCAGCCCGTTGACCGTCCGTCCCTTGGGACCGTGACCGGGTTGATGACCAGGCCCGTGGCCGGGTTGACGACCGGCGGGGTGTCCGGGCTTCAGGCCGCCCGCGAGGGCCGGGTCAGGCAGGGCGAGGGATGCGCCGGCGGCGACGGCGCCGATCTGGAACAACCTACGGCGGGGAATGGCGTTTCCGGACATTTCTGGCGCTCACTTCCTGTCAGGGGTCAGGTGTGATCGCCGGTCGCCGACTCATCGACAACCGGTGGGCAGTGCAGACAAAAGACGAGAAGAAGACAGACGCAGGAGAGACAGGCGAGAGAAGGAGACGGAGGCGAGGCCGGGCGGGCTGGCGGTTCAGTCCGTTGTGGGTAGCCAGACGCGCATGGTGGAGGGTCCTCGTCGGGCCCATCGGTGGTAAGGGTGGAGCGGGATCTCGATCGGTGCGCCGGCACCGCCGTCCGGCTTCCCGTATGGCCACAGGCCGTCGCCAGGAACATCGACATGGCCGGTCACCATGACAGCGCCGTCTCGGTCGATCAACGTTGACCGGGGGTCGATGCGCACTGACTCGAAGTCAACATTGATCCCCGAATCAACATTGATCCCCAAATCAACGTTGACATCTGAATCAACGTTGAGCAGGTCGATCGACTCCATGCAGTACACGACTGGGCCTCGTTCCACGGCCACGCAACCGCGTACCCCATCGATCCGGGAATCGGGGAAGGTCAACCGGGGGCGGACCGCCAGGTCGAGAGTCACGCTCTCGCCCGCCGTGAAACGCCGCCTGATCGGCGCGTATCCGGCGGCGACCGGCACACCGTCGACCGTCGCACCACCCGGCACCGCACCACCCGGCATCGCACCACCCGGCGTCGCACCACCCGGCACCGCACCACCCGGCGTCGCGCCGTCTACCCACTGCGGGATTCGCAACGTCAACGTCCACGGGGTCTCCGGGGACCGGACGATCCGCACGGTGACCCGCCCGTCCGCCGGGTAGGCGGTGTCGATCTCCACGGCGATGTCCCCGGTGTCGATCGACGCGGCCGTGTACTGGTGGATCTGCAGACCCTCGTCGTCGACGGTGGCCACGTAGCCGGCCAGGCTGGCGAAGGTGCGGGCCAGGTTGGTCGGGCAGCAGGACACCGCGAACCAGGGCGCCCGCAGACTCGACGAGGCCCGCGGCACGAGCTGTTCGGCTGGTGGTTCCGAGCCGGGCACCCGCTGGTGCAGCGTGTTGGTGTAGAAGAACCGTTGCCCGTCGTCGGACGGCGCCGCCGCGATCACGTTGAACAGGGTCCGTTCGATCAGGTCGGCGTACCGGGATTCGCCGCGGGCCAGAAGCAGCCGCCAGGCCAGCATGATCGACCCGACTCCGGCGCACGTCTCCGAGTAGGACCGGTCCGGCGGCAGCATCCAGTCCTCACCGAACGCCTCGTCCTGGTGCCGTGATCCCATCCCGCCGGTGAGGTAGGTGCGCCGCGCGACAGCATGCGCCCACTGCCCGGCGACCGCGTCGAGGAGTTCACCGTCGCCGGTCTCGACTGCCACGTCGACCGCACCGGCGGCCAGGTAGGTGGCCCGGACCGCATGCCCGCGCAGCGACTTCGCGGCCCGGATCGGCATGTCGTCCTGGAAGTAGGCGCGCCCGAACTCGATGTCGCCGAGCACCTGGTGCCCGCGCCGTTCGACGAACAGTGACGCCTGGTCCAGGTAGCGGCGGTCGCCGGTGACCCGGTACAGCTCGACCAGGGCGGGTTCGATCTCGGCGTGCCCGCAGACCGACTCGATGCCGCCGGGCCCGAAGATGTCGCAGACGTGGTCGGCGGCCCGGATCGCCACCTCGACCAGTTCGTCCCGGCCGTGGGCGCGGGCCCGGGCCACGCCGGCCTGGATCAGGTGGCCGTAGCAGTACAGTTCGTGCCCCCACTCCAGGTCGGAGTAGCGGGGTGCCTGGCCGGGCCGCCCGAAGTTGGTGTTCAGGTAGCCGTCCGGGTCCTGCGCCGCCGACACTTTCGCGACGATCGCCTGGAAACGGTCCTCCAGGGCGGGATCGTTGGCCCAGGCGAGCGCTTCGAGGTATTTGTAGATCTCGGAGTCGGAGAATTCCCGGCCCTGCCGGTTCACCGCCGGTTCGAAGTTGGCGAGCCAGCCGGCTCTGGTCAGCCAGTGCTCGATGTGGTCCAGGCTCCGGTCGTGACTCACCCGTTGGCGCTGCTGCCAGAAACCGGGTCGCAGTGTCACTTCTTTCAAGCCGAGTGGCCGCAGCCGACTTCTACTCGGTGCTGCCGGAGTTCCTCCGCGCCGGACCCATTCGCCGGTCACGGCTACCTCTTCGATCGTCACGTAATCAACCTTTGAGTGCGCCGGACATGAAACCGCGGACGTAGTGCCGTTGAAGGATCAGGAAGAGCACGATGCACGGGAACGCCAGCACCACCACTCCGGCTTCGGTGGCGCCGAAGTCGACGATGCCCATCACCTGCTGGCGCATGTTCGCGACGGCCAGCGGCAGCGGCAGTTTCTCCGAGTCGCTGATCAGCACGAGCGGGGTGATGAAGTCGTTCCAGGCGGCCAGGAAGGCGAACAGGCCGACCGTGATCAGGCCCGGTTTCACCGCCGGCACCAGGATGTAGAGCAGTGCCCGGAAACTGCCACAGCCGTCGACGAGCGCCGATTCGGGCAGGTCCTTCGGCACCGCCTCGAACGAGATGCGCATCATGAACGTCGCGAACGGCAGCTGGAACATGGTCAGCACCAGCGACAGCCCGATCAGCGAGTTCTGCAGACCCAGTTCGGTGAGCAGCACGTAGAGCGGAATGAGCAGTGTCGCGTACGGCACCATCAGGATCGCCAGGGTCAGCAGGAACAGCGCGTCCCGTCCGGGGAACCGGAACATCGCGAACGCGTACCCGCCGAGCAGGGAGACGACGAGGGTGAATACCACTGTCATCAGCGACACCAGTGTCGAATTGAGCAGGTACTGCCCGACGCCGGCCTGGTAGTCGATCAGGGTCCGGTAGTTGCCGAACCCCCAGCCGTCGATCTGTGCGGTGCCCGCCTGCGGACTCACCGACGCCAGACTGGCCCACACCAGTGGAAACAGGAAGAGCAGGGCCAGGCCCCCGGTCAGAACCCGTTGCGGGGTACGGAACACGCGTCACCCCTCCTTGTCGCGTAGGCCGCGGAACTGCAGCACGTTGACGATGAGCAGAGCCGCGAGCACCAGAATGGACAGGGCCGCGGCCCGGCCGAGGTTGTTCTGCCCGTAGAACGCCATGTTGTAGATGAGCTGGACGACGGTGATCGTGCTGTTGTCGGGGCCGCCCTTGGTGAGGATGTAGAACTGGTCGAACGCCAGCATCGACCCGGTGACGCAGAGGATCGCGCACATCGCCAGCGACGATCTCAGCAGTGGCACTGTCACGTGCCGGAACGTCTGCCACCGGCCGGCCCCGTCGAGCCGGGCCGCCTCGTAGACGTCACCCGGAATGGCCTGCAGCCCGACCAGCAGCAGGAGCATGTAGAAGCCGGCGAAACGCCACACGATCAGCACGACAGTCGACCACAGCGCCGCGTTGGGCGTACCCAGGAATGATTCGATCCCCAAGAACTCCAACGGGGTGCTCTGCGGTGAATAGAGCGCGTAGAAGAGCAGCGAGGCGGAGGCCAGACCCAGAGCGCTGGGTACCAGGAACGACGTCCGCAGGAAACCGGTCCAGCGGCTCGACTCCTGCACGATGAGCGCCATCAGCAGTGCCAGGGCGAGCAGGATCACCGTCGTCACCACCGTGTATTTGACGGTGAACCAGACGGCCGGCCAGAACAGCCGGTCGCCGAGCACGTCGGAGAAGTTCTCCGGGGCGTTGAATCCGCGATTGCCGGTGAGCAGTCGCCAGTCGGAGACCGACATGCGGGCCACGATGGCGATCGGCACCACGAAGAAGATCAGCACGAACAGGGCGGTCGGTGCCGCATAGGCCCAGCCCTTGAATTTCACTGTCCATTACTCCTTTGGAGCGGGCGGCGCCCCGTTGCCGGAGGCGCCGCCCAGAACTCATTGACCCAGAACCTGGCTGAGTGCCTCGTTGTCCTTCGCCAGACCGGCCGCGTCGCCGTAGACCTGGTTGCGCAAGAGAGTCACCCAGGGGCTGCCGGGTGCGTTGAAGGCCTGCTGGAAGTTGACGGCGACCGGCGTCTTGCTCTGCCCGGCCCCGGCCACCTTGTTGATCGTGGCGACCCGCGGGTCCTTCGTGGCGTACTGGTTCTCGGTAAGGTCGGAGCGGGCCACCGTGCTGTTGCCGGCGGCGAGCACGTCCACCTGTGCCGCTTCGGACGTCAGCCAGGACAGGAAGTTCCACGCCTGCTGGGTCTTCTTCGAGTCCTTGGAGATGCCGATGCCGTCACCGCCGACGAAGGTGGAGCCCTCGCCCGCCGTCACCCCGGGGATCGCGGTCACTCCCACGTCCACCGTCTTCGCGGCGGTCGGCAGCAGGGTCGCCGGGTACGGCATCACGCCGACCTTGCCCTCCTGGAACGCGGCGACCCAGGTGGCGCCGGTCTCGTCCTTGGAGCCGGGGGCGATCGCGCCGGCCTGCTGCAGCTCACGCCAGGTGCTGTAGACCTTCTGCGCGGCCGGCCCGTCCAGCAGCGACTTCCTGCCGCCGTCGCCGAGCACCTCCTCGCCGCTGGCCCAGATCATCGGGAACCAGGTGAAGACGTTGCAACCGCCGCAGTTGCCGCCGAAGTAGGTCCCGTAGGTGTCCTTCCTGTTCAGCTTCTGCACCGCCAGGGCCTGCGCCTTGAACTCGTCGAGGGTGGTCGGGCCCTTCTCCGGGTCGAGGCCGGCCTCCTTGTAGAGGTCCTTGTTCCAGAAGATCACCGACAGATCGAGGACGAACGGCAGGACATACTTCTTGCCCTCGTACGTGCCGGCGTCCAGATGTCCTTTATTGATCTTGTCCGCGTACGGCAACTTGCCCAGCGGTTCGGTGAGGTCGTAGAACAGCCCCGCCTCGGTCCAGTTCGGCACGTAGACGATGTCCGCGGCGAACAGGTCCGGCAGCCCACCGGCACCGGCCGCCGCACCCACCTTCGCCACGTAGTCGTCGTTCGGCACGATGGTCAGCTTGACCTGGTTCTTATGAGCTTTGTTGTACGCGTCGACGAGGGCATTAGCCTGCAGTTCCAGGGGTGCCCGGGTCCACAGTTCGAGTTCGGTGCCGTCGTCCACACCGTCCACACCGGCACCCGCGATCGGCGCGGCCGGTCCCGCGTCCCCCTCCGACGAGCAGGCGGCGACAGCGGTGGTCATCAAGGCGGCCAGCGCGGTCCACACGACCGCCCGGCGCACGCCGCTCAACAGGTTTCTTCGCACGAAGCACCTCCAGGGGCACTTGTTTCGGCAAGTATCGCCACCCGGTGACAGATGGCAGGCATATTCGCAGCTCAAGACGCTACGACCGGTAATCCACGAAGGACCGAAAAGGTTTTCAGAAACGTAATACTCCGGGAATTGCCCTGTCAAGGCCTTCGATCCACCCAGCGTCATCGGGAGGACACGATCCCGTTCCGGACAGATCACCGTTCAACCGGGACACTCCGCACTCCGCGTCCCCGTTCAGCCGGCCGTCACGAACGACGGCGGCCACCGCGCCGGGCGCCGGCACACCGACCGCACGTGGCCGATCCGCTGCTCGCGCCGCCCTTCGCCCACCTGGGCGCCCGGGGTTTGTGGACGAAACGGAGATTGGCACACCCGT
>DATMVU010000491.1:0-7642 GCA_035562875.1 Actinoplanes sp.
CACGTCGGCGGCACGTACTTCTCCACCTTCACGAACCCGATGCCGTTGCCCGGACCACCCAGGTAGACGAACTCGTCGCTGCTGTAACTCACCTCCATCCCGAGCAACTCGGTGTAGAAGGCGGACAGCGCAGCCGGGTCGTCGCAGTCCAGTGACAGTCCGACATAGGTGGCGAGTGCCATGGTGGTGCTCCTCTCGTCAGCACCAACCCTGTCAGCCAAGACTGACATCTTGTGGCAGTCTTCGGAGAATGCGTGCCAGTCGTCTCCTGTCCGTGGTCCTGCTGCTCCAGGACCGCGGCCGGCTGACCGCCCAGGACATCGCCACCGAGCTGGGCGTCTCGATCCGGACGGTGTACCGGGACATCGAGGCTCTCGGCGCGGCGGGCGTGCCGGTCTACGCCGAGCTGGGCGCGGGCGGCGGATATCAGCTCGTCGACGGCTACCGGACCCGGCTGACCGGGCTCACCCCGCAGGAGGCCGGTTCGATCTTCCTGGCCGGGGTGCCGTCGGCGGCCGCTGAACTCGGGCTCGGTGCGGTCCTGACCACCGCGGAACTCAAGTTGAAGGCGGCCCTGCCGGCTCGGCTGAACCGGCACGTCGACGAGATCCGGGACCGATTCCACCTGGACCCGGCCGGCTGGTTCCGGGAGACCGAGTCGCACCCGCATCTGGCCGCGCTGGCCGGGGCGGTGTGGAACCGGCGCCGGGTGATCATGCGCTATCGCCGCTGGCGGGAGCCGCGAGAGGTGGATCGGACGGTCGCGCCGCTGGGGATCGTACTCAAAGCCGGTGTTTGGTATTTTGTCGCTCTGATAGACCAGGATGTTAGGACCTATCGGGTTGCGACGATTCTCGACCTGACCGTGCTCGACGAGACCTTCGAGCGCCCGTCCGATTTTGATCTGGCCGCCGCGTGGGCGGAGTGGGCCATCGACTTCGAGCGGCGCCTGCACCGTGCCGAGGCCACCGTCCGGCTGGCGCCGGCCGCGCTGAGCCGGATCCCCTACCTGATGACCCGTGCGATGGCCCGCAACGTGCACGCCGGTCTCGGCCCGCCCGACGCCGACGGCTGGACCACCGTCACCCTCCCGATCGAATCGATCAAGCACGCCCATGCCGAGTTCTTGCGTCTCGGCGCCGACATCGAGGTCCTCGCACCTCGGGAATTGCGCGAGTCGATGCGAGACACGGCAACTTCCATGATTCGCCTGTACGAGTGACGGCGGTCAGGTCTCGACGGTGCCGTCGACTGTCGGCCGGGGAGATGACGGCGAAGTCCCCGGACCGGGTCGTCCAGCGCCAGTTCTGATTCATCAGACCGAGAGTGATCGGCGCGCACGCCAGCACCGGCGCCACGTCGAACCGTGCCGACGGCGCGCCGATCACCTCACGGGTCAGAGTTTGATGCGCTGCCCGGGGTAGATCTGGCCGGGGCTGTCCAGGACGCTCTTGTTCAATGCGAACAACGTACGCCAACCGCCCTTGATCTTCTTCTTGGTGGCGATCGAGGCGAGGGTGTCACCCGAACGGACCACGTAGGTCTTGCCGCTGGGCTTGGTCGCGGCCGGCTTGTTCTTCGCCGTCACCTTCTTGTAGACGCCGGGCTTCTTCCCGCACGTCGGCCACGGGCTCAGACCGCGCTTGGCGTGCAGCTTGTTCGCGACCTTGATCTGTTCGGCCTTGGTGGCCTTGTTCGCGGTGGCGGCGTACTTGCCGCCACCGTTGGCCTTCCACGTGCTGCGGCTGAACTGCAGGCCGCCGTAGTACCCGTTGCCGGTGTTGATGTTCCACCGGCCGCCGGACTCGCACTTGGCGACGACATCCCAGTTGACCTGCCGGGCCGCGCTGGCCGGGGCCGCGCCGCCGAGGACGATGCCGGCTCCGGTCACTCCCGCCGTGACCAGGGTCAGGGCAAGGCGCACTCGTCTACTACCGATCCGAGACATGGGTGATCCTCCACGCCTGCGAGGTGAGCTGTCGGGTTCGGGACGATCCATCCCGGCCGTTTCACACACGGCTTCACCCCAAGGCGCGCGCACTGCGCACCGTCTGGATGTGGGTCCCCCGCTCCTGCCGTCTGTCTTGATTCCGTGGGCGGCGGCAGGATTCGGCGGTCCACCCACGGTGCCCGCAACGCGGGACGGCCCCGACGGTAACCACGGTCCAGGGCCGGTCTCCAAACAAATGAGGGTGAATAGTGACCTTCTTAACAGTATTCGCCCGATTTGATCTTCTTGGTGGGGTGAAATTCCGGTTATTCCTCTTTGGAGAGGTAGGGCGGGTTAAACGGCGATTATTGCTGGCTCCACATCCTTCGCCGCGGGGGTGCGGCGCCGGTGCAGCCACACGATCACCGCGGCGAAACCGAGCAGCACCGGAAGGTCCACGGCGGCCATCTGCCACGGCATGTCCGCCGCCGTCTCCTCGATGGTGAGCAGCCCGAACGCGGCCGCGATCAGGCTGCTGAGCAGGTTGTTCATGACGTGCAGGGCGATCGCCGCCTCCAGGCCGCCGGTGCGCACCGTCACCCAGCCCGCGATGATCCCGAAAACGGTCAGGTCGAAGAAGCCGAACGGCGTACCCCACCCGTGCAGGGCGGCGAAGATCAGCGCCTGAACGACGATCGGCACCCACGGGCCGCGGAACCACGCGCCGAGCCCCTGCAGCAGCCAGCCCCGGCACACGTACTCTTCGGCCGCCGCCTGGACCGGTACCACCAGGAACAGGACCGCCGTCGAGGTCAGGAACGGCGCCCAGCCGGCCAGGGGAACGTCGAGGCCGGACTCCGCACCGGTCAGCACGGCGAGAGCCGTGCCGCCGGTGATGAAGAGGGTGATCGCGACCGCCGCGACCGGCAGGCAGATCATCAGCCACCGCCAGCGGATCCGCCCGTCGACCGAGGAGAGTGTGCCGACCGGGCGGTCCTGGATCAGCCGGGCGGCCAGCAGCGTTCCCGGAAGCAGGACGGCGATCGAGAGGAACCCGAGCGCCAGATCGGCGAGTGGACCGAAAGTGGCCATCCCGTCGGCGTCGTCCGGCTGGCCGGTCAGCTCGGCCACCGTCATGTACCCGAGAAAGAGGACCAGGAAGCCGACGATGCCGGCGGCGAGGATGAAGAAGGTGCCGAGGAGCAGGCGCCACCAGCGGTTGGTGGGGGTCCGGGCGAGATGGTGGTACGGGGTTCCGGGCGGTGCCGTCATCAACATGTACCCGAGTCTCGTCAACATCGATCGTCAACGGATCCGGCCACGGCCCGACCCGGGCCCCTATCCAGAGATATAGGAGGGGGCGCAGGGCAGAATGCGCGTATGGAACCACCCGAGATGATCAACGCCGGTGCTCTGGTCCTGAAACGCTGGGAACTGCCGTGGGCCGGCGAACTCACCGCCGCCGTCCGGGAGTCGCTGCCCGAGCTGACACCGTTCCTGCCGTGGGCCGATGATGCCTACGAGGAGGCGAACGCCCGTGCCTTCATCGCCGACGCCGGCACCTGCTGGGACAAGGGCACCGACTTCCAGTACGCCCTCTTCACCACGATCGGTGAGCTGATCGGCGCCGTCGGCCTGCACACCCGGCTCGGCCCGGACACCCTGGAGATCGGCTACTGGCTGCGCACCCCGTTCACCGGCCGGGGCCACACCACCGCTGCGGTCGAGGCCCTGACCCGGGTGATCTTCACGCTGCCCGGCATCACCCGCGCCGCCATCCGCCACGACATCCGTAACACGGCGTCGGCCCGGGTGGCCGAGAAGGCCGGCTACACCGAGTCCTCCCGCCACGTCACCGAGGCCGGCGCCACCGAGATCATCCGCACCCGCATCGCCGGGTGAGAGCCGGGTTGACCCCTCCACGATGGGTCAACCCGGCCCGGATCAATGTTGATAGACCTCCAGTTCGTACAGTGACAGGCCGTACTGGGTGGCCCGGGTGACGCTGGTCAGGCGGACGTACCGGGCCGTCGTCGACGTCAGGGCCACGTTGTCCTCGCCGCCGTCGGCGCCGGTCACCGCCGCCACCGGGGTCCAGGTCGTCCCGTTCGCCGAGGTCTCGATCCGGTATGCCGACGCGTACGCCGACTCCCAGAACAGCCGCACCCGGCCCACCGTGGTCGTGGCCCCGAGATCGACCCGGATCCACTGGCCCTCGGACCAGTCGCTGGCCCAGCGGGTCGCCATGTTCCCGTCGATCGCGTTCGCCACCGGATAGCCGTTCTCGGACGCCGACGCGGTGACGGGCCTCCCGGACGCCAGGTTGGCGAGGTTGTCACCGCGCTTGGCCGGGAAGGAAACCACCTGCTGGTACGTGGGACGGTTCTGCCACGAGATCAGCGGATGCGTGATCCCGCCGAGCGGGCTCTGCAGAATCGCGTCGGCACACCACTGGTTACCGGCGGCGCAGTGGTCGTCGGCCGGGTAGGTGGTGGCGGCCGGCTCGGCGATCGCCGAGGACAGGCTGGTCAGCAGTGCGCTGCGGCAGGTGCTGACGGTGCCGCCGCCACAGTACTCCGTGGACCAGTTCGGGACCGTGTCACCGAGCACGGCGCGCAGATCCTTCTTCACCCAGCCCCACCACCCGTACTGGAAGGAACTGCCCTTGTGTCCCTGCGCCGCGTTGGCCGAGTGCGGCAGTGCCGACACCTGACCGGTCTGCCCGCCGGACGGCGACTCGTTGATCTGCAACGTGTCGACCAGCGCGGTGTACAGCCCGGTGCCGAGCCCGCTGCTGAACTGGGCCTGCACCAGCTTCGGCCACCACGCGTCGAAGATCCGGATCGCGTCGGCGTCCGCGTAGGCCCGGCTGCCCGGCGCGGTCTCCCTGCGCAGCGCGCCGCCGGCCAGCCACGTCCGCAGCTTGGCCAGTGCGGCGGCCTGGGCGGAATCGGTCACCGTCGTGGTGTCGATCATCCGGAGCAGCGTGGGCAGTACCTCCTTGCCCCGCAGATCGGTCAGACCCGCCTGCTGTACGACTTTCAACAGTGACGCCCGGTCGTATTTGGTTCCCGCGGCGATTCCCGCCTTCAGCGGCGCGTCGAGCAGGTCACCACGATGCACCGAGCCGAAGCTGAAGTTGCCGTCCGACGCCGAATACCCGGCTGCCTGCTTGTTGTTCCAGCTGACGAAGTAGTCCTGATTGACGGCTTGCACATGTTGACTCGCCGGCCGTACACCCGTCCACTCGTGAGCGGCGTCACCCCAGGTGGGCAGGTTGGGGTCGGCGGTGGCCGGCCGGATCGGCTCGGTGCCGGAGGTGAACATCGCGGTGTCCGCCGAGTTCACATAGAACCAGTTGAAGGCGAACGCGATGTTCGACGCCGATGTCATGAACGCGGACGTGGTCCCCATCTGAGCCGGCTCGTTGAACATCTGGAAACCGATCGCCGAGTCCGCCTCATGTCCGTAGGTGGACCGCCTGCTGGTGAACGCGACAGGCGTGCCGCCGACCTTGCCACGCCAGTTGACCAGGCCGTACTTCGTACGAAGGACGGTCAGCCGGTACGAGCCGGCCGCTGTCGAGTCGGCTGTCGTCGGCGTCCACGCGTTGGTGCGGCTCAACGTCTCCATCGCGGTGCACGTGCCGCGGTACAGGTAGGACGCCGACGCCGTGGTCGGGGTGCTGCCGTCGGCGTTGCAGAGCCGGACGGCGTACGTGTCGGTGATGTCCTGCACCGACGACGTGGCACTCCACGCATAGTCCGGGCCGCGGCCCAGCAGCGTGTAGAGGTTCAGGCCGCTGAACGCGACACCCCGGCTGCTGATCCCCGGGCCCTGCAACTCCTGCAGCATCAGCAGTTGCGGCGCGAAGTATCCGGTCTGCGGGCCGAAGACGGCGACCGGATGCCCGGTGGCCGAGTTCGCGGCGTTCACCACCGCCGCGTTCGACATGCCCCGCTGGGCGCTGCCGATCGTCAACGTGCTCAGCGAGCCGGCGATGGCGCTGGTCCCGGTCACGCCGGTGGCCGCGCTGCCGGTCTTGTCGAAGATCAGCGGCTCGGGAACGGCAGTCCCGGCATCCGGCATGGCCACGCCCGAGGCGTTCGGATCCCCGCCGCCGTACGGGAAGGTCTGCCCCGCGTGCAGGGTCAGCACCGCCTCCGGGTCGTTCTGCGCCCGGAACTGCTGCCACACCTGGTCGCCGGTGGTGGTGCCGTACTTCGCCCGGGCCGCGACCCGGACCAGCGCCGACTGCATCTCGGTGCCACCACCGCCGCCGAACAGACCACCGATCACCCCGGCGATCGCGATCAGATCGGTCGGCACGAAGTCGACCGGACCACCGGCGTTGGTGATCGAGTCAAGATGTCCGGTCAACACGTACTCGCCGGGACAGTTACGGGCGGCCATGCAGTCGTCGATGTACTTGTTGATACCGGCCAGATACTGGATCACGTCGTCGTACAGCTGCTGGCCCCGCGTCCCGGACGTCCGCAGGGTGTCGATCTGGTTCTGCAGGTCGCTCTCGGTGTACGGAGAGTTGCGCCAGACGCTCTGCTCGAGGTCCCGGTTGCCCTCCGCGCCGCCGGCGAAACCGGTCAGGCTGCCGCGGGCCACATGCCGCATCAGATCCATCAGGAACAGGCGGTCCTGCGCGCCCGCATACCCGGCGCCGAACATGGTCCCGGCCCTGGTCGTGCCGGTGATGTGCGGGATTCCGAGCGCCTTGTCCCGGACGATCGTCACGTCCGCGCGGGGAGCCTTGGTACTTGCCACGTTCGCCGCCGCGACACCGTAGGAGGCGTCGTTGAAGAACGAGTTGATCTGCTGCGGGGTCAGGCCGGTGTAACTGTAGGTGAGATTGGCGTACGGGGCGAGCTGGTTGCTCGCGTTGGCGGGCATCGTGCCGAACGCCTGGTGGGCCAGGATCGTCGCCAGGTCGGCGTTGCCGTTCTGGCCCGGCGGCAGGATGTCGGAGCATTCGCCGAGGCAGTAGTCGTTGGTGGCGTACGCCGCCGCGGCCGGTTGGGGGCCGGCCGCGGCGACCGTCGCCGGGATCGTCGCAGTGGCGAGGAGGAGAAGGGCGAGAGCAGGAGAAAGGCGTCGGCGCATGGGGGTTCCCTTCGGGGTACGCCGGGAAGACGCGAAACTTTCTCAGGATGCTAAGACATTGAAGATTGTGAAGGCTAGGTTTCGTCCATCCATGGCCTTCGCTTCTTTGACTCTTCCTGCCCCCTCTTCTGCTGCTCGCCGGCCTCTTCTCGCGCCGATCGTGGCGTCTCGGGTTCTCCGGACGACCCTGGTTTCTCGGGTTCTCCGGCCTGCCGTGGTGTCTCGGGTTCTCAGGCCTGCCGTGGTGTCTCGTGGAAGAAGGCCGTCGCCTCCAGCAGTGCCCGGTCGGTCAGTGCCGGATCATGCCGCGGACCGATGTCCCGCATGAAGGCGTGCTCGCCACCGGTGTAGACGTGCAGTTCCAGATCGGTCAGCCCCTCCGCGTACAGGCGCTGCAGGATCGCCAGCCGGGCGTCAGCCGGCACGTGCGGGTCCTGACTACCGAAGACGATCATCAGGCGGCCCTGGATCTCACCCGCTCGGGGCAGGCTGCCCGCGTCCGCGTCCTTACCGAGAGCCCCGTTGTGCAGCCCCGTCGGGTAGAAGCAGACCGTCGCCTCCACCCGCGAGTCGAACGCCGCCCGGAACGCCAGATGC
>DATMVU010000492.1:0-1620 GCA_035562875.1 Actinoplanes sp.
CCGCCGGGTCCCTGACCGGTGCGGAGATCGGTCCCGGCTGGATGAGCCCGGCCCGGCACGCCTACCTGTCGGCCTTCCAGTCCTGGCACCGGCTGGTCGCCGACGGCCTGGAACCGGCGGTGCGGCCCCGGGTGCCCCGGATGCGGGCCTTCGCCGCCCCACGCGGCCTGGCCGGGGACGCCGGA
Organism: Actinoplanes sp.; assembly: GCA_035562875.1. Taxonomy (GTDB): domain Bacteria; phylum Actinomycetota; class Actinomycetes; order Mycobacteriales; family Micromonosporaceae; genus Actinoplanes. The sequence goes on from DATMVU010000492.1 coordinate 186, forward strand.
TTGCGCCGCTCCAGTTACGACGTGATCCTGGCCGGTGACTGGCGGGCCGGCGGCGACATCGCCTGGCCGGTCGCCGAACGGGTGCTGGCCCTGGTCGAACCCGGCCGTACCGTCGCCGTCCTGCACCTGGACACCCTCGCCGGGGTCGCCGGGAAACCGGCCGGACTCGACCCGGCCCTCCAGCAGATGATCAACACCGGGATCGTGGACCAGGTGGTCCTCGCCGACGACGTACACGCCCGGCTGGTCCTGGTGCACGACCCGGCGGTCCTCGGGTTCGCCCCCGGCACCCCGTCCGCGATCCGCGCCGCCAAAGTGGTGATCGAAGCCGCCCCGGCATGGTTGCCGGCCGCCGCCCACTGCGCCTCCGAGGCCCGCCGTTTGTTCAGTGTCGAACCGCACTGGGCGCCCACCGACCGGGCCGGCCGGGACGAGGTGGCAGCCGTCCTGACCCGGGTCACCACGGTCGACGTCCCCGGCACCGTCGACCTGCGCCGCTGGCGTCTGCACCGCTCCGGCCCGCGCGCCGACCGCCCGGTCATCGGCCGCGTCCACACCGGCGGCCCCGCCGACTGGCGACGGCTCACCGAAGCCCTCGGCGGCACCACCGTCGACGTCCGCGTCCTGGCCCTCACCCCACCGGACCGGCCGGCCCCCGACGGCTGGCTCGTCTACCACCCGTCCGACGTGGACATCCGCGGCTTCCTGCACCAGCTCGACTTCTACCTCTACCTGCCGTCCGACGAGCCGGCCACGGTCACCTGCCCGGAGATCCTGACCGCGATGGCGGCCGGCTGCATCCCGCTCCTCCCGCACGGGCACGCGGCGGTCTTCGGCCCCGCCGCCCTCTACGCCGACCCGGCCGAGATCGCCGAGACGGCGGGGAGCCTGCACCGCGGACCGGCGGCCCTGCTGACCCAGTCCGAGCGCGGCCGGCGCTTCCTGGAGGACCACCACCAGCACCGGCACTACGCCGACGCGGTCGCCGCCCTGCTGAAGCCCGCACCCACCTCCGCCGACGAGGTGATCACCGGCGAGATCATGCTGGCCCTCCCCTCCGGCGAGATAGTCACCCTCTGAGGACGGGCGGGTCGTCCTGCACGACCGCGGCGTCCAGCCCTTCGACCATCGCTTGCGCGACCTGCACCCGAACGGTGACCGGAGAACAACCAGACGGCGCTCGGGTCGACGGTAAGGCAGCCGATGAAGACGGCGAGCCTGGTCGGTCGCGGCGCCCCCGCCCCGCGGCACGCGAGCCCCCGTCCCCTTCGGCGGGGGCTCGCCCCTATTCCGGAAGCGGTGGCAGGTGGGGTTCCAGGACGGGGGCGACCAGGCGGGCGTACGCCTCGGTCAGGTGGTTGCTGTCCCGGTAGACCAGGGTGTCGCCGACGACCAGCGGGCACCGGTCGGCACACAGCCACGGCACCGGGTCGAC
>DATMVU010000493.1:0-38581 GCA_035562875.1 Actinoplanes sp.
ATGCTGGTCAGCGGAGTGCGCAGTTCGTGGGTGACGGTCTGGATGAAGACGTCCTTACGCTGGTCGAGCATCCGTAGTTCGGTGATCAGCCGGGCCTGGTTGTTCTGCAGGTTGATCTGGCGCAGGGCGCGTTCGATCTCCCGGCCGACACCGGCCAGCAGGCGTAGTTCGGCGTCGGTCCAGTCGGTGGCGCCGGGGCGGGTGAGGTGCAGGTAGCCGGGAGCGCATTCGTCGTCGCCGCCGACGGTCATCCCGACGCTGCCGTCGGGGCTACGGCGGGGGATGCAGGATCGGCCGGCGATCAGTTCGGCGGTGCGGCCGCTGGGCAGGCCGGGGGTGCCGTCCGGCCAGGCGGCGTGCATCTCGTCGCGGCCGCCGACGGCCAGTTGGCAGTGCACGGTGGTGGCGCCGACGGCGATGCCGACGAGTTCGGTGATCTTCTGGGCGGTGCGGGTGGGGTCGTCGAGTTCCTGCATCTCGGTGGCGACGGCCTGGCGCAGGCCGGCCCGGGCGGCACGGGCGTGTTCGGCGGCGAGCAGGGTCTCGGTCTGGGCGGCCAGGTCGTTGAGGGCTTCGATGACGGTGCGCAGTTCGGTGGCGCCGGCCGGTTCGGCGCGGGCGGAGCGGTCACCACCGGCGAGACGGCGGATGGTGACCGTCAGGTCGCCGAGCGGGACCAGCAGCTGGCGCCGGCCGGTGCGGGCCACGCTGTAGCCGATCGCGAGGATGGCCACGACCAGGCCGGCGGCGAGGACGGCCATCTCCCGGCGGTCTCCGGCGGCGGCGGCGAGCATGTCCGCGCGGTCGGCGGCGAGAGCTTCGGCCATCGCGGTGTTGACCCGGCGTACCTCGTCGAAGAGTTGTTTGCCCTCGACGGCGAACTGGTCGCGGTCGGCGGGTTCACGGCCGCCGACGATCGGCACGGCGTAACCGTCGAGCCAGGCGCTGACCGCTTCCCGCTGACTGCCGATCAGGGCGGCGACGGGCGAGCCGGAGTTTCCGGCGCCGATGTCGTCGAGGGCCGTCATCACTGCGACACGACTGTTCTCGTACGGTGCGAGAAAGGTCACGTCCCCGGTGAGCTGGTATCCGCGTACCCCGGTCTCGGCGTCGGTCATCTCCTGGAGCACCCGGTCGTTGGCGACTTCGGCACGGGTGGCGCGGGCGGCGTCGCTGTCCTGTTCGGCGCGGAGCAGGGTGCCGAACCCGAACTGGACGAGCAGGAGGACCATGAACAGTCCGAGCATGGCGAGGGAGCCCATGTTGAGGCGGCGCTGCACACTCATCGGCGGCGAACCTCGCGGGCGGTCATGCCTCTCAGTTCGGCAGGGTGGGGCCGGGACCTAAGTCACCCCGTACCAAATTAGCTTCGTTATCCATCCGCAATAAACGGGACCTTGCGTACCCCCGGTAACGGGTAACCGGCCACCCCTGAACTTAATGTCCGAAATATCGGACAGTGGAGTGGCGGGCATCACGGTACGTCATGTTGATCTCGGCGATCGGGGTTACCGGCGGGTAGTCGAAGCTCTTGTATGCGAAGCCCGTCAGGGGCAACATTTCCGGCACATTACGGCCGATGCCATCGATGCTCCTCGCTACGAGGGCCGTCCCCGAGGAGGTTCCGTGGAGGAGACGCAGAGTGGCCGCACCGACTGGCGGCGGTTCGCCGTCGCGGTCGGCGTACCCGCGATCGTGGCCGGTGGACTGGTGCTCGCGCTGGCCGAGGGGGCCCTGGCGGCGAACTTCACCGTCTCCGGCAAACCGTTCAAACTGTCCGCCGACAAGCTGGCCGGCGAAGGGTTCACCCAGTACCAGAGCGATCTCTCGACCGCGGACGAGAAGGCCGGCCCGGACGGGACCATCCCGGCCGCGATGTCCGGGATCCGCAGCGCCGACCTGTGGGGCCTCTGCCAGTCGGTCGCCGTCGGACCGGTGACCCTGCGTATCGAGGCGGGTGACGACCCGGACCACCCGGTACACGCTGACAACCTGCTGATCGGCATGTCGTCGCTCGGCGGCAACGCCACCTTCGAGGACATCCAGATCGGCCTGGACGCCTCCACCCTCACCGGAGACGGCGCGGAGAGCCACGGCGAGGCGCTCTCCTTCGGCCAGCAGGCCCGCACCGTCACCATCGAGAACCTGCGGCAGGAGGCCTACTACACCTCGGCCTCCACGTTCACGCTCAACGGCATGAGTCTCACGTTGCACCTCGGCGGCTCCCACGAGTGCTACTGAGGCGGAGGATCCGTGGTTGCGCAGAGGGACCGGTTCCGCCGCTGGCGGCACGCGCGCCCGTTCTGGGGCGGGTTGTTCCTGGTGCTGGCGGGGCTGGAGATGTTCGCCAGCGCCAACCTGGAACTGGACGAGATCCAGATCCACATCGGGCCACAGGGCTTCTACTCGTACCTGCTGCCGGTGATGTCGATCGCCGCCGGGACGCTCGCGTGGTTCTCGCCGGCCCAGCGCCTGTTCTACGGGGTCGTCGGGATCATCACGGCGTTGTACTCGTTCATCGGGCTCAACCTGGGCGGCTGGATCGCCGGAATGATCCTCGGCATCGTCGGCGGCGCGCTGATCATCGCCTGGGGGCCGCGGTCCGCCGAGTCACGGGCCGCACCGAAGGCCCTCCTGGTCCTCGCTCCCCTGCTGGTGATGACCGGGGTGGTGGCCGTCGGCAACCGGCCCGCCGAGGCCGCCGAGTGCCCGGCCGGCCTGCCCTCCCGGACGGCCACCCCGAGCCCGAGCATCAGTCCCAGCGGGCGGAGTACCAGCCTCGCGCCGGTTCCGTCCTCGCCGGCCGGCGGGTCCTCGCCGTCGCCGTCGCCGTCGCCGTCTGTCGCCGTCTCGCCCGGTGCCGCCTCGCCCAGTGCCGGTGAGACGGCGAGCGAGACCCCGATTCTGGACGGGATCAACGACTTCCTCGACGGTGTCGGCGACCTGATCGGCATCGGCGGCGAGGAGGAGACTCCGCCGGTCGAGGAGAGCCCGTCACCGTCAGCGGAGCCGTCGGCCGCGCCGTCAACCTCGCCCTCAGCGGAGCCGTCCGGAGAACCGAGCCCGTCCGGAGAACCAAGCCCCTCTGGAGAACCGAGCCCGTCCGGGGAACCGAGCCCGTCGGGGAGCCGGAACCCGAGCCCGTCCGCGAAGCCCGAGGAGATCCCCTGCCTCGGCGCCCGCCGGTTCGGCCTGCTCGCCGACGACGACGGCCTCCCCCGCGCGGCCGCGAAGCCCGGCATCGTCAGAGCCGAGTCGATGACCATGTACGAGTCGTCCTACGACGGGGTGGCCGAGGTCCCGACCGGTGACGGCCCGATCCGGTCGCTGAAGTTCACCATGGACAAGGTGGTGAACAAACCGTTCCGGCTGACCGTCGACGAGCCGGGCGACGCGACCACGGTGATCGACAGCGGCGAGCTGATCCTGGACGGCGACGTCGAGTTCTACACGCCCCGGTTCGAGGGCAGGCTGTTCGGGGTGATCCCGGTGGTGTTCACCCCGGAGTCGCCGCCACCACTGACGCTGCCGGTGCTCTGGTTCACCGACGTGACGGTGGATCTGGCGTACGTGCGCAGTGACGTCCTCACCGCGGAACCCCTCGACATCCTGGAGAAGGGGAACTGAGCCGGGTCCCGTCAGCGGTCAGAGCCGGCGGGACCTTTGTTGGCGTACTCGAAGAGGCGGTTGAAGCCGACGTCGTTCAGGTCCCGGTCCTCGGCTGTCGAGGCGGTGAAGGGGCGGGCGGTGGTGGCGGCCGGCGCCCACGGGGCGGCCGTGTCGAAACCGGGGCCGATGACACTGTCGCGGATCACCAGCTGGCCGTTCGGGGTGATGCCGGGCAGGTAGCCGGTGGCGCTCGCGCCCTGGTCCCAGGCCCGCCCGAGGCGGCCGGTCGGGGCGGTGCGGTAACCGTCGTCGGCGACGATCCGGGAGTGGGTGACCAGGAAGCCGTACGGGTACGAAGGCGCCGTGTTCGGTGCGAAGATCACGCCGCCGGACGGTTTGCGGCTGGACACCAGTTTGAACGTGCAGTGGCTGAAGACTGCGGCGGCCCGGCCGAAGACGAAGTCGGTGTCCCCTTCGACGTAGGTGTCGCGCACCGACACCCGGGCGATCCGGTCGGCGTCGTCGGCGTTTGTCATCAGGGTGTCCTGCCGGCTGATCAGTCTCAGACCCTCCAGCTGGGTGCGGTCGGCGTCGGTGCGCAGCGCCAGGGCCTGATGGGTGCTGCGGTCCACCGTGTCGAGCAGGGTGTTGGTGATCGTCAGGTTCTTGAGCTGGAGATCGGTGCTGCGGGCCCAGACGACTGTCGCGCACAGCCCGGCGGTGGTGCTCGTGCGGGTGGCGCAGGACTGGAACATCGGCCACGCCGGGTCGCCCTCGGCGTAGCGGCCGTCCGGGTTCACCTGCTCCGCCCACTGGGCCGGGGTGACCGTCGCGTCGATGGTGAACTCCAGCCGGGCGTCCCCGACGCCGTAGATCGTCAGCGGCGGTGTCCCCGGAGGGATGAAGACCGTGCCGGTGTACGTGCCGGGCCGCACCGCGATCCAGCGCCGTGCCGTCCCGCCGGCCCGGTACGCGGCGTCGACCGCGTCCTGCACGGTGGTGAATCCGTGCGGGCCGACCACGAACCCGGGCCGGGCCGGTGTCCTGATCGGTTCCGGACGCCAGGGATCGGCGACCGGATCGGCATAGGTGCCGGCGAAACCCAGATGGTTCGCCGGTACGAACGGCGCGGCCTCCGCCGGTGACAGGATCGGCCGCGCCGCAGTACCCGGTGCTGGTAGCAGGGCCAGGGTGAGAGCGGTGACAACTGCGGTGAGACTCATCGTCATCCTCCAGGAATGCGCTTTCCCGAGGATGAAGGGTATCGATGTGTCAAGCCACCGCGCGAGCGATCTGCCGCCGGCCGCGGCGGGCGAACCCGGGTGCGGCCGGCCGGGAACTCCCGGATCTGGTGAGGATCTCCGCGGAACCGGGATTGGTGCGGTTGACGGTCCGGCGCAGGCCCGGATGCCGGGTCTCCCAGGCCTCCCGGATCCGGATCGGCAGGTGCAGGTCCCGCCACACCCGGCGCAACGTGCCCGGGTTGATCAGATCCTCCACCTCCTGCGGTCCGACGGCCTCGCACAGCACCTGCTCGTAGGCGTGCCGTAGCTGGGCCGGATCATCGAGCTCGTACCGGCGGCGGCTGGGATGCCCGGCGGCCATGTGATGCGGCACTTCGAGGACGCCGAGGCTGTTGCCGTGCAGGTCCTCGATCCGGTCGGGGATGGCGGGGGCCCGGTTCGCGGCGCTGCGGTTCTTACGGCCGTCTCGGGCGGGGACGAACGACATGCCCATCAGGCTAGGCCCGCCCAGGCCCTGCTCACGGCGTTCTCCCGGCGACCGGTGACACGAGATCGCACGAGTGCAAAATCGGTGGCGGAGTGGCGGGTGCGGTGCCAAGGTGGGCCGTAGACCTGTCGTCTCACCGAGGAGATTCTGATGCGAGCAGCTTCCACGCTCCGGACCCCGAACCGTCTGACCGTGGAGACCCGCATTGTCGATCTTGAACCTCGGAATCGTCGCCCATGTTGACGCCGGCAAGACCAGCCTGACCGAGCGGCTGCTGTACGAGGCCGGGGCGGTCACCCGTCTCGGCAGCGTCGACGACGGCACCACCCGCACCGACTCGATGGACCTCGAGCGGCGGCGGGGCATCACCATCCGTGCCGCGGTCACCTCGATCAGCCTCGGTGACCTGACCGTCAACCTCCTCGACACCCCGGGCCACCCGGACTTCATCGCCGAGGTCGAACGGTCGCTCGCCGTGCTGGACGCCGCCGTCCTGGTGGTGTCGGGCGTGGAGGGTGTACAACCGCAGACCGTCGCCATCTGGCGGGCCCTGCGCCGGATCGGCGTACCCACGATGATCTTCGTGAACAAGGTGGACCGCCGGGGTGCCGACGTGGACGCCGTGGTGACCCGGATCCAGCGGCGGCTCGGCACCCGCCCGCTGCTGCTCACCACCGTCACCGGCGCGGGCACCGCCGCCGCCCGGGTGCGCGCTCTCCCGCTGGACGCTGAACCCGTGGTGGAGACGGTGGCCGAAATGGACGACGCGGTGGCCGCGCGCTGGCTGGACGGCGCGCCGGCCCGGATCCGCGACGTCCGGCGGGCCGTCCGGCGAGCGGTTCAGCGCGGCGACCTGACCCCTGTGGTGTCCGGCTCGGCGATCACCGGCGCCGGCGTGCCCCATCTGCGCCGCGTTCTGGCCGACCTGCTGCCCCGATGCGCCGGCCACGACGGCCCATCGGCCGGCACCGGGGACGGCCGTGATGGTCCGCCGTCCGGCGCCGTGTCAGCCGCCGACCGGGACGACCACGACGGTCCACCGGCCGGGACCGTGTTCGCCGTCGACCGGGACGGGCACGGGCGCCGGGCCTGGGTGCGCCTGTGGTCCGGGCGGCTGACCGTGCGCGACAAGGTGGAGATCGGGGCCGGCCGCCCGCAGACGGTCACCCAGATCGCGGTCAGCGAACCCGGTGGGGTGCTGGTGCGGCCGTCCGCGTCGGCCGGGCAGATCGTCGCGGTCCGCGGCCTGTCCGCCCGGATCGGCCAGCACGTCGGCGACCCGCCCCGGCGCTCCGGCTACCGGTTCCCGCCGCCGACCCGGCAGGCCACCGTCGAACCGGTCGACCCGGCCCGGCGGCTCGCCCTCTTGGCCGGGCTCGCCGAACTGGCCGACGAGGACCCGCTCGTCGACCTGCGGCTCGACGAGATGCGCGCGGAGGCGGTCATCCGCCTGCACGGCGAGGTGCAGAAGGAGGTGATCGCGGCGCTGCTGGCCGAACGGTACGGCGTCGAGGTCCGGTTCTCCGGCACGCTCACCGCCTGCATCGAACGGGTCGCCGGGACCGGGTGGGCCGAGGAACGGGTCAAGGAGCGCGACAACCCGTACCTGGCCGGGCTCGGTCTGCGGGTCGAGGCCGCACCGGTCGGGCACGGTATCGAGTTCCGGGCCGGCCTGGAACCCGGGCGGCTGCCCGCGGCGTTCGTCGCGGCCGCCGAGGAGGGGGCCCGGGCCGCGCTGCGGCAGGGCCGGTACGGCTGGCCGGTCACCGACTGCGTGATCACCATGACGTCGTCGCAGTACTGCCCCCGGCAGAGTCGCCTGCACCAGAAGTTCAACAAGGCGATGTCCACGATCGCCGCCGACTTCCGCAACCTCGGCCAGGTGGTGGTGGCCGCGGCACTGCGCGGGGCGGGCACCCGGGTGTGCGAGCCGGTCGAGAGGTTCGACGTGAACATGCCCGAACACGTCGCCGAAGTTGTCGCGGCGCTACTCGGCCGGGCCGGGGCGATCATCGACGGCACCGCCGGGTCGGGCGGCTACCTGGAGATCGGCGGCACCCTGGCGTCGGCACGGATCCCGGCGGTGGTGGCCGCACTGCCCGACCTGACCGGTGGGGAGGCGGTGCTGACCGCCCACTTCGACCACTACGCCCCGGTCACCGGCGAGCAGCCGCCGGTGCTTCCCCGGCGCGGGCCCGACCCGGCCGAACGAGAGGAGTACTTCCGCGCCGTGCCCCGATGAACACGCCGTGCCCGATGAACACGCGGTGCCCCGATGAACACGCCGTGCCCCGATGAACGCACGGGGCCGGCTGAACACGCGGTGCCGGCGGAACGGGCGGTGCCCCGCTGAACACACGATCGCCGGCTGAACGGGCAACGGGCCGGGCCGGGCCGGCTGAACGGGAGCTGAAACCGGTTGGCGGGCGCGGATCGGGACATGCCATGATCTGCGCCTGCCAGGATCGGACGGGGGACGGCGTGTTCGAAAAATCGATCATCCAGCGGACCCTGCGGGTCCCGGCGAGCACCGGCCCGGCCGGCGACGGTGCTCCGGTCGCCCGCCAGCTCGGCGCGGTCCTGCTCGACGCCGGGTTCGCCGCCTCCCGGGAGCTGCTGGACCACCTCGGTGGCCTGGCCCCGGAAACGGCGATGGACCTGGCCGCCATCGTCGTGTCAGCGGTCCGGGAGCTGGCCGGCGACCACGTGCGGCACAACTCCTACTTCCTGCGGTTCCCGGACGGGGTGCCGGACACCGTGGAGTTCTGGACCGAGCGGCTGCTCGGCGCAGTCCCGGCCGGCGGCGTGGAGACGGCCGGCGTGAACCTGCTGGCCCTGCCCGGCTACGGGACCTACCAGCACACGTACGCCGAACTCCTGGCCGTCCACGACGAGCTGATCGCCGCGGCCGGCGACCGGCTGACCGTGCTGCGCCTCGGTGACACCGCCGAGGTGGAGACCACCAGGCTCTACCTGTCCCTGGCCGGGCGCACCACCCCGCTCGGCGAGGACGACCTCACGCTGCTCAGCGAACTGGCGGTGGCCTGTCTGGACGGCGAGCAGCCGGAGCGGATCCCGGTCCGGGAGAACCGGGCCGTGCTCAACGCGGTCCGGCTCGTCCTCACCCGGCCGCTGCTGGCCGTGGACACCGTCACCGACGTGCTGCGGGTCGCGTGCCAGGCGTCCGGCGGGGACGTCACCCTCGCCGTCCCGACCCGGTTCCGGTCCTTCCGGCGCCCGGAGCGGCGGGTGCTGCTCGGGGCGCTGGACGACGTGGTCGCCGCGAACCCGGCGAAGCTCGCCGACGTCGCGCGGTTCGCGGAGCGCTGGAAACGGCTGGGCGAACGACTGCACCCCCACGAGCACCAGCGGTGGGCGTACGCCGATCAGGTCTTCGCCGTGGCCCGTGGGGAGAAGACGGTGCCGAGTCTGGCCGGCCGCGCCGAGCAGGCCTTCCGGGACGGGGCCGTCGACCGGGCGGCACGGGTGCTGGCGGCGTCGCCGGGGCTGCTGCTGCGTTCCGCGGACCGGCTGCTGCGGCTGGCCCCGGAGAGCGAGCGGGCCGTCGTGTTCGAGACGGTCACCGGCGCGCTCGGCTCGGCGTCCGGGCGGGTGCTCTGCTCGCTGCGGGAACACGTCGCCAACCGGCTGACCCCCGACGCGGCCCGGACGTACGTCAACCGGTCCCGCGGTTCCTGGACCGGCCCGGACACCCGTGCGCCGCTGCCCGCCGGTCCGGCCGGCGAGCTGTCGGCGCTGCTGGACGCCGAGATCGGTGCCCGGCTGCCCGTTTTCGATCATCCGCTGCTGGTGGATCCGGACGTGCTCGGGGTCGCCCTGCCACTGTCCGGCAAGGCGTCCGAGAGTGGCTATGCGGTGCTGCCCCGGGGCTCGCGGGCGCCGGTCCGTGGTGATCTGCTGCGGTTCTTCGCCTACTGGCGGCAGGCCGCCGAACGGACCGACTACGACCTGTCGGTGCTGCTGCTCGACGAGGGGTTCCACAGCGCCGGCCAGGTGTCGTGGACGAACTACCACCACGACGGTGTGGTCCACTCCGGTGACCTGACCAGCGCGGCGGACGGCGCCACCGAGTTCATCGACGTGCCGCTGACCGATCGTGGCCACTACGTGGTGCCGCAGGTGAACATCTACGCGGGCGAGTCGTTCGACGAGGTCGCCGAGTCGATGTTCGGCTACCAGACCCGGGACCGGGAGCAGCGTGGCGCGCCCTTCGACCCGAGGACGGTCCGGGCCCGGTCGGCGATGCGCGGGCCGGGCCGGGTCGCGCTGCCGATGGTCTTCGCCGAACAGGGCGACGGCTGGCAGGCGGTGTGGCTGCATCTGTACCTGACCGGCCGCCCGTCGTTCAACCGGGTCGAGGGCAACACGCTGAACACCGCCGACCGGGTGCGGGCCCTGCTGGAACGGCACTATCTGACGGTGTCCTACCTGGTGGAGCGGTGGCGGGAGCGGTCCGGGGTGACGGTGTGGGACGGCACGATACCGGAGCAGCCGGTCACATTCGTCGGCATCGAGGCTCCGGACGGTCTGCCGGAGGGGTCGCAGATCTACACTCTGGACCGGCTCGTGGAGCTGCTCCCCGAGTGACGTGACGGCCGAGGCCATGCGAGCGCTTCCTTCTCTGGGTTTTCTTGTCAAGGAAACGATGTAGCGCTCGCGCTCTCCTCGGCCGTCCCGCTACTCGGCGACAGCCTGGTTGGCGGCGTCCTGGGCGCGGCGCAGGCCTTCCGGGACGCCCAGGCGGCCGAGGAACACCTCCTGCAGGATCGGGAGGGCGGCGGTGGTTCCGGCCTGGACACGCGGGCCGGCCGGGGCCGGGAAGGTGGTGCCGTTCGCGGCGTCCAGGAACGGGCGCACGTCGACACCCTGCCGCTGCCAGTAGGCGGTGAACTCGGGTTCGGCGGCGACCACCCCGGGGAATCCGTATCCGCCGGCCGCGATCGGCCGGACGCCCTCGGCGGAGCCGATCCAGGACAGCACCTTCGCGGTGGCGTCCGGGTGCGGGGTCTTCGCGGACGCCACGGCGGCCACCCCGTGGACCACGCTGACCCGCCCGGCCGGGCCGGTGAGCAGCGGCGCGAGTCCCCAGTCGAAGGCGGCACCCTCCTGCACACTCTTCAGGTGGTAAGGGCCGGACTGGAACAGCGCGAGCCGCCCCTGGGTGAACAGTCGCAGGGTCTTGTCGCCGTCGGTGTTGGTGTCGGCGGCGGACGGGGCCACGTGATGTTTGTTGATCAGGTCGACGACGTACTGGATCGCCGCGACGGTCTCCGGTTCGCCGGCGAAGTCGAAACGGTCGCCGTCCTGCCAGGTGCCGCCGTTGGAACCGACGAAGTCCCCGCCGATCGCCTGATGGTCCAGGGCGGCGTTGAACCCGTACCGGGCGATCGCCTTCGGGTCGAAGTCCTTCCGGTCCGCGCTCCTGCCGGCCTCGTCGACGGTCAGCTTCCGGGCGGCGGGCAGGAAGGTGTCGCCGATGCCGGACGGGTTCCAGACCAGGGTGGCCGGGTCGACACCCGCCTTCGCGACCAGGTCCTTGTGGTAGAAGAGGGCGATCGAATCCCACAGTTGCGGTACGCCCCACAGCTTCCCGTTGCGGGTGTAGAGGCCGATGACCGATCTCGTCCAGCCGGCCTGCTGTCCGTCGGTGATCGGCGACAGGTGGCCGTTGTCGGCGTACAACCCGAAGTTGCTGGTGTTGGTCCAGAAGATGTCGGCGGCGGTGCCCGCGGCGATGTCGGCCGGGAGTTTGGTCCAGTAGTCGGCCCACGGCACCACCTGCACCACCACGTCGATGTCGCGGTGCTGCTTCTCGAAGGCGGCGAACGACTCCTCGTAGGCTCCGGCCACCTGCTGGTCCCAGAGCCGGAACGTGACGGTGGTCCGGCCGCTCGCGCTGCCACCGGCCACCGAACAGCCGGTGAGCAGCAGAAGCAGGAACGCGGCGAGTACGCGCATCGGTGTCCTCATTTCAGCCCGGTGATCGTGATGGACCTGACGATGTGCTTCTGGAACAGCACGAAAAGGATCAGAAGCGGACAGGTGGCGAGTGTGGTGGCGGCCATGACCAGGGTCCAGTCGCCGTTGTGCTGGCTCTGCAGCGCCGACACGGCCACCGTCAGCACCCGCCAGCGTTCACCGCTGGTGATGATCAGCGGCCAGAGGAACTCGTTCCAGTGCGTCACCACCGTGATGATCAGCAGGGTGGCCAGGACCGGGCGGCTCAACGGCAGGACCACGTGCCGTAACACCCGCAGGTGACCGGCGCCGTCGATGCGTGCCGCGTCCAGGAGGTCGGCCGGGATGCCGCGGAAGAACTGGCGGAGCAGGAAGATCGCGTACGGCGAGCCGAACAGGGTGGGCAGCACGATCCCGGCGAACGTGTCCCGTAGTCCGAGGCCGCTGACCAGCACGAACCGGGGTACGAGAGTGGCCGTCAGGGGGACCGTCAGGGTGCCGAGGTAGACCCGGAACAGCCACTCGCGGCCAGGGAGGTCGAGGCAGGCGAACGCGTAGGCCGCCAGCACCGAGCAGGTCAGCTGGCCGAGCACCACCACGATCACCACCTGCATCGTGATCACCAGGGGCGGGAACAGGGTGTGCTCACCGACGGTCAGTGCCGCGTAGGAGCCGGTGCTCGGCGGGGCCGGCGGGGCGAACGGAGAGGCGGCGGCGAACTGTTGCGGGGTCTTCAGGGACGTCTGCACGCTCAGCAGACAGGGCGCGAGGGTGATCAGCGCGCCGAGGCCGAGTAGCAGGTAGGTGACCGTGTTCGCGACCGTGCGGGACCACATCAGCTCACCTCGTACGTCGTACGCCTGCGGAAGTGGAGCTGCTGCCCCACCGTCACCGTGATCAACAGCAGGAGCAGGACGACCGACATGGCCGCGGCCCGGCCCATCCGGAACTCGACGAACCCCTCCCGGTGGATCAGCGAGGCGATCACGTCGGTGGCCCCGGCCGGCCCACCCCGTGTCATCGCGTAGACCAGGTCGAATGTCTGGAACGTGGTGAGCAGACTCGTCACCACGACGAAGAAGGTGGTCGGGCGAAACAGCGGAAGGGTGATCAGCCGGAACGTCTGCAGGGCGTTCGCGCCGTCGATCCGGGCCGCCTCGTGGTACTGCGCCGGGACCCCGGCCAGCCCGGCCAGGAAGAACAGGGCGACGTAGCCGGTGTAGTGCCAGACGGTCACCGCGGCCACCGCCGGCAGCGCCAGATCAGGATCGGACAGCCACTCGATCCGGACCCCGGTCAGCCGGTTCACCGCGCCGTCCGACGGGTCGAAGATCCACCGCCAGACCACGCCGAGAGCCAGTGGGGCGCTGATCCACGGCAGCACGAAGATCGTCCGGAACACCACCGAACCCGGCAGACGACGGTCCAGCAGCACCGCCGCCAGCAGCCCGAGGACCACCTGCAGCGGCACCACGATCGCCACGAACATGCCGGTGATCAGCATCGACTGCCAGAACGCGAGATCGTCGAGCAGCCCGGCGTAGTTGTCCAGGCCCACCCAGCGGGCCGGGCTCACCAGGTCCCACCGGTGCAGGCTGAGAACGATCACCACGAGCACCGGTACCAACAGGAAGCCGCCGACCCCGATCAGGCTCGGCGCGAGAAACGCGTAGCCGGTGAGCGTGCGGCGGACCGGAAACCCTCGTGACCCCATGAGCGGAACCGTGCTGCATCCGGCGGGCGCCGGGGCCGGTTACCGCCGGTTGTCACCCGTAACGCTTCTCCGCGCGGGCCCGCGCCTTCGCCGCCTCCTCCTCCCGGTTCTTCGGGGCGGCGGTGGTAACCAGTGCGGCCAGCAGCTCCGCGGTCGCCGCGGTCACCGCCGCCACCGCCCGGTCGAACGCCTCCTGGTTGGCCTGCGACGGCCGGGCCGTCCCGGCGATCTTCCGGACGTACTGCAGGGCGGCGGCGTGCACCTCGTCCTCCGTCGCCGGCGGCTCGAAGTTGTGCAACTGGTGGATGCTCCGGCACATGATGGGTCCCCTTTCACGGACCCGTCAACGATAGGACCCGAGGGTGCCCGCTTTCAGCACCGCGAGCGGGCCGGGCGGGATCGGTGACCGCCGCGGCGCTGCGGGACGCGACAGCCGAAATCACAGCGTGGCGAAACAACCGCGAGGGGTGATCACTGTGCCATACTCGCCCTCTTGATCGAGTGCCGCGGTGCTGGAAATCCGGAGTGGGCATGCGGTTACGGACGGCGTTGCTGGCGGGCCTGGCCGTCGCTGCGGCGATGCAGGTTCTCTACCCCTTCCTGCCCGTTTGGGGGCAGTTCGCGATCTCCGACACGGTGATTGCGGTGGCCAGCGGATACGCGGCGGTTCACTACCATCGGCGGGCCCGTGACCCGGACACCGTCCGGCGGATGCGGCTGGCCTTCGGGTGCGGTGCCGTCGCGTGCACCGTCTGGTCGCTGGGCAACGTGGTCCTGCTGATCTCCACGCTCAGCACGGCCCCGCTCGCAGGGGTGGGCGGGCTGCTGTCCACGCTGGCGGCGGGGTTCGTACCCATCGCCCTGATCCTGGCCGCGCCCCGCCCCCGTGGCCTCGCCGCGGTCCGCCTGCTCATCGACGTCGCCGCGGTCTTCGGGGCGATGTTCGCGCTGGCCTGGGAGTTCGTGCTGTCCGGCGCCGACGTGGCCGGCGAGGTCGGCGGCGAGGGCTACCGGGTCACCATCGTCGGGTTGCTGGTGCTCGGTGCGGTGATCGCCCTGGTCACCCTGGCGTCCGCCGAACCCGGGCAGAGCGGCAGCGCCCAGCAACTGCTGGCGGCGGCCGCCCTGGTCCAGGCGGTCACCCTGCTCGCCGCCACCCGCAACGACCTGGAGGGGAACGTCTGGCACTACGGGGGTGTCGGCGGCGGCTACATCCTGGCCGCCCTGGTGATGGCCGCGTCCAGCCGGCTGGCCACCTCCCGGCCCGGTGACGTCGGCGCGCGGTCGCTGGTGTTCCGGGGCTGGGCGCTGCTGCCGTACGTCCCGGTGGTCTTCGCCGTCGCGACCGCCGCCGCCCACCAGGCCGGGACCGGGCGGCTCGACTCGGTGCTGGTCTGGACGTTGCTGGCCACCTTCTCGCTGGTGCTGATCCGGCAGTTCCTGACCCTGGCGTCGCTGGCCGGGATGACCGAGACCCTGCAGGTGCAGCGGGACGCCCTGGAACACCAGGCCAGCCACGACGCGCTGACCGGGCTGCTGAACCGGGCCGCGTTCGACACCCGGGCCGCCGGCGTCCTGTCCGGCCCGCACCACGGCGTGACCGCGATGATCCTGGACCTGGACGGGTTCAAACCGGTGAACGACACCCACGGGCACGCGGCCGGCGACGACGTGCTGATCGTGGTGGCCCGCCGGCTCGCCGCCGAACTCCGGGCCGACGACCTGGTCAGCCGGATCGGCGGCGACGAGTTCGCGATCCTGCTGACCTCCGGCGAGCCGGAGCCCGCGGAGGAGCAGCGCGCGGAGGAGGTGGCCACGGAGGAACAGTCCGCGGAGAAGGTGGCCGGGCGGCTGCTGCGCCGGATCAGCGAACCCATGCGGGTGCACGGCCACACCGTCACCGTCGGCGGCAGCATCGGCCTGGCCACCGCCGCCCCGGATGAGCCCGGCGACCTGACCGGCCTGCTCCGCCGGGCCGACACCGCGATGTACGCCGCGAAGGCCGCGGGCAAGGGCACGGTCCGCCGCTACCAGCCGGACATCTGGCCCGCCTCCGCCTAGACGAGCGGCGCGTACAGGCCGGGGAGCAGCACCGGCGGCAGGCCGGTGTGGGCGCGGCGATCATCGCCGAGCGGGCCCGGATCGCCCGGGAGTTGCACGACGTCGTCACCCATCACGTCACGGCGATGGTGGTGCAGGCCGACACGGCGGGTCTCCTGATCGGGCCGCAGCCGGAGCGGGCCGGGGAGGCGGTCGCCGCGGTGAGCGGGGCCGGGCGGGAGGCGCTCACCGAGCTGCGGCGCCTGCTGGGCGTCTCCGCAGCCGTCTTCGGCCTGCTCAACGGCGTCTTCGACGGCCCGGCCCTGGTGACCGGCGGTGCTTTCGGCCCCGAAGCCAGCCTGCTCGCCGTCCTGATCAACCTGGCCGCCTTCGGGTACTTCCTCCGCCTGGCCCGCCGCCGCGACAACCTGCGCTCCCGCCCGGCCACCCAGCCCGCCTGACCCCACGGGCCGGATGCGGGCGGCGGGCCGAAGCCCGCCGCCCGCATCCGCTGGTCAGCCGCCGTTGACCGGGGTGAACGGCTTCGGGAGGGTTCGGGGGAGGGAACCGCTGCGGGCCGTCGACGGGGTGGCCGGGACGGCGGGCAGGTTGTCGAAGAGGGTGCGGCCGATCTTGGCGTGGGCTTCGACGGCGGGGTGGGTGGCGCCGTAGTTCTCCGGTTCGCCGAGGCCTTCGGCGAACATCGCGTAGGTGAGCAGCGGCAGCCCGTCGGCGCTGAACATGATGCCGGCTTCGTGGCGGGATTCGCCGAGGGTGTTGAAGTCCGCGCCGTACTTGGTGGCGACCCGTTCGCGCTCCTTCGAGGACATCACCCGGCGCACGCCGTCGTGGTAGCCGTTGAGCCAGCGGGTGATGCTCAGCAGGAAGTCGCAGGACGACGGGCTGAGCAGGGTCTTGTTGGCGAGCCGCCACAGCATGTCGTGGGTCTCGCGCGGGGTGGTGGTGCCGAGGAAGAACCGGTTCGGGTTGGCGACCGGCTCGACCCGGGTGTGGGTCCAGCCTTTGGCCGCCAGGATCTCGTTGACCTCCAGGGCGGGCACGACACGCCCGCACATCCGTACCGCCGTGTTGTCGGAGACCAGCAGCATCGCGGTGAGGAAGTTGGCGACGGTGATGTCGTCACCCCACACCCGGTGCAGGTGGTAGATGCCGGAGCCGCCGAGGATGATGCCAGCGGGCAGGTCGAGTCTGGTGCCGAGGGTCAGCTCACCCCGGTCGATCTTGTCGAGGACCGCGGTGGCGACGAACAGTTTCTGCACGCTGTAGCCGTAGGTGACGTGGTCGGCGTCGTCCTCGATGATCGGCGTGATCGCGCCGGTCGCGTCGAGGCCGGCGATGTGGGTGTGCCACACGCCGCCGGCCTTGGTCTTCTCCCGCTTGTAGACCTTGCGGATGGCGGCGTTCCCGGAGGGCGCGGCCTGGGCGGGACTGCTCACACCGGCTCCGGCTGCAGCGGCGACGGCGCCGAGCCCGAGGGCGGCGCGACGGGACATGCTGGTGGACAAGGTTCCCCCTAAATGGACGGACTCTCGATCACGCGGCAACGTACACCACCACCGCACCCGGGAGGGGTGGCGAACGGCGCGGTGATGTCGAGATCCCAGCGTCCGCCGGCTCGCCCCCGGAAATCGATGCTCATGCCGGTGTCGTGAGCCCTGCACCACGGTGCAGGGGCAGATCACGGGAGGGTGGGCCGCAGTCGTGTACCGGCGCTGTCCATGTGCCGGCTCATCGCCTTCGATGCCGCTTCCGGGTCGCGGGCCCGGACACCCTCGAGGATGGCCCGATGTTCGGCGATGGTGAGTCTGGCGTGGTCACCGTCGTTGAGAGCGCGTTCCACCCAGACCCGGATCAGCGAGCGGACACTCTGGAGCATGTCGCGCAGCAGCTCGTTGCCCGCGATGACGGCCAGTTCCTGGTGGAACAGCATGTCCGCGGTGACGAAGTGGTGCATGTCGCCGAGGCTGTTCTCCATCGTGTCCAGATGGTCGGCGAGCCGTCGCAGTGACACGTCGGTGACGCTCCCGGCGGCGAGGCGGGCGGCCTGGGTCTCCAGGCCGTGCCGGACCTCGATCAGTTCGCGGGTCTTGTCGGCGTGCAGCAGGATGCCCCAGGAGAGGGTCTGCGGCAGCAGTTCGGAGGTGCCGCCCCGCAGGTAGGTGCCGGAGCCGGGCCGGACCTCGACGATGCCGAGGATCTCCAGGGCGGCGAGAGCCTCCCGGACCGCCGACCGGCCGACTCCCATCAGGGTGGCGAGCTGACGTTCGGCGGGCAGCCGGTCACCCTCGGCGACGGCGCCGCTGTGTACGTAGTCGAGCAGACGGCGGGCCACCTCGGCCATCGCGGTCGGGCTCTTGATCGCACCGCCCAGGGCGGCACTCAGCTCGGCATCGGATGCCGGGGGCGTAACCATCCCCAGACCATACCAATTGGTCAACCAAAAAATTGGTCAACCGGTTGACAGGTGCGATGTAAATCATGACGATGGCGTTACCGCTTCGTTCCACCGGGAGTCCTGTCATGTAAGGAGACTGTCTTGACCAGCACGTCGATCGCCTCATCGGCGCCGTCCGCAGTCGAGAAGTCAGCGATACGCAAGGTCGCTGTTCGTCTTGTGCCCTTCGTGGCACTCATGTTCTTCATCAACTACCTCGACCGCACCGCGATCGGGTTCGCAGCACCCAATGGGATGAACGACGACCTGGCCCTCACGGCAGCTCAGTACGGATTCGCCTCGGGTGTCTTCTTCATCGGCTACATCCTGCTCGAAGTGCCCAGCAACATGGCGCTGCACAAGTTCGGGGCCCGCCGCTGGCTGGCCCGCATCATGGTCACCTGGGGCATCGTCGCCGTACTCTTCACCTGGGTGGGTTCCTACACCCAGCTGAGCTGGCTGCGGTTCCTGCTCGGTGTGGCCGAGGCCGGCTTCTTCCCCGGCGCGATCCTGTTCCTCAGCCTCTGGGTCCCGGCCCGCTACCGCAGCCGGATCCTCGGCCTGTTCTACCTGGCCCAGCCGCTCACCAGCGTCATCGGCGCTCCCCTGGCCGGCTGGCTGATGACCCACAACGGTGTCTTCTTCGGCCTCGAGGGCTGGCGCTTCATGTTCCTCGGCGTCGGCTTCCCGGCCATCGTCGTCGGTGTGATCGCCTGGTTCTACCTGGCCGACTCGCCCAAGCAGGCCAAGTGGCTGACCAGCGCCGAGCAGGAGTGGCTGACCGGCGCGCTGGCCGCCGAGAACAAGGCCAAGGACACCGGCAAGGACACCGGTGAGAGCAGTGGGCACGGCCTGGCCGGGCTCAAGGTCGCCTTCAGCAGCGGCCGGGTCTGGACGCTCAGCTTCATCTACTTCGGCTTCATCTACGGCCTCTACACCCTCGCCTTCTTCCTGCCGACGATCATCGCGGACTTCCAGGAGCAGTTCGGCGTCAAGTTCGACCTGATCGACAAGGGCCTGATCACCGCCATCCCGTACGTCCCGGCGGCGATCGTGCTCTACCTGGCCACCCGGCACGCCACCAAGCACGGTGTCAAGCCCGGCCACATCGCCATCCCGGCGGCCGTCGGCGCGGTGAGCATCCCGCTCGCCCTGTTCGCCGGCTCGCCGACCCTGACCATCGCGGTTCTCGCGGTGACCGCCTGCTCGATCTTCGCGGCTCTGCCCAACTTCTGGACCGTGCCCACGCAGTTCCTGGCGGGTGCCGCAGCCGCGGCCGGGATCGCCCTGATCAACACGATGGGCAACCTGGCCGGTTTCGCCGCGCCGTACATCACCGGTGCACTGGCCGACCTCAACGGCGGCGACTACAAGGTCGCGTTCTTCGTCGTCGGCGCGTTCATGCTGCTCAGCTCGGTGCTGATGGTGGCCCTGAGCCGTCAGGGCCGGGTCGCCACCGACGACCAGGCCCCGGTTCCGGCCGGGCACTGAGCAGCGACATCCCCCTGGAAGGACCGTAATGACCCGTCTGTTCAACGACCCCGCGGCGTTCGCCGACGAGATGACCGAAGGCTTCGTGGCCGCCAACGGCCGCTGGGTGCGGCACACCCCCGGTGGTGTGGTCCGCAGCACGGCCACCCCGCCCGGCTCCGTCGCGGTGGTCGTGGGCGGCGGGTCCGGCCACTACCCGGCCTTCGCGGGGCTGGTCGGCCACGGTCTGGCCGACGCGGCGGTGATCGGCAACGTGTTCGCCTCCCCGTCCACGCAGCAGGTCACCGCGGTCAGCAAGGCCGCCCACCACGGGGGTGGCGTCCTGCTGGCGTACGGCAACTACGCCGGTGACTGCCTCAACTTCGACGCCGCGCAGGAACGTCTGCGCGGCGCCGGGATCCGGGTGGAGACCGTCCGGGTCACCGACGACATCTTCAGCGCCCCCGACACCGAACGGCACAAACGCCGGGGAATCGCCGGTGACCTGGTCGTCTTCAAGGTCGCCGGAGCGGCCGCCGCCGAGGGCCTGCCCCTGGAGGTGGTACACGCCCTGGCGAACCGGGCCAACGACCGTACCCGCAGCATGGGTGTCGCGTTCTCCGGGTGCACACTTCCCGGCGCCGGCACTCCGCTGTTCACCGTGCCCGAGGGCAGGATGGCGATCGGCCTGGGCATCCACGGCGAGCCCGGGTTCGCCGAGGCCGACCTGCCGACCGCCGACGAGCTGGCCACCCTGCTCGTCGAGCGGCTGCTCCAGGAACTGCCGGACGGCGTCGCCGCACCGGCCGGCCAGAAGGTCGCGGTACTGCTCAACGGGCTCGGCTCGGTCAAGCAGGAGGAGCTGTTCGTGGTCTACCGCCGCGTCGGCCACCTGCTCGCCGAGGCCGGCCTGACCGTGGTGCTGCCCGAGGTCGGCGAGCTGTGCACCAGCTTCGACATGGCCGGCGTCTCGCTGACCCTGACCTGGCTGGACGACGACCTGGAACGCCTCTGGACCGCACCCGCGGACAGCCCGGCCTTCCATCGGGGCACCGTCCACACCACGGCCGCCGCCGAGACCACCGAGACCCGGAACGAGACGATTGATGTCGTACGCCAGGGCAGTCCCGTCTCCCAGGCGGCGGCCGTCCGGGTGGTGGCGGTGCTGGCCGCGGCTCGCGACGTCATCGACACCAACGTGGACGAGCTCGGCCGGATCGACGCGGTCGCCGGCGACGGTGACCACGGCATCGGCATGCAGCGCGGTATCAAGGCCGCGGTGGACGCCGCCGCCGACGCCCAGCAGCGGGGTGCCGGCGCCGGAACCGTACTGACCGAGGCGGCCGATGCCTGGTCGGACCGGGCCGGTGGCACCTCCGGTGCGCTCTGGGGCATCGCCCTGCGGCGTATCGGCCAGGCCCTCGGCGACGAGGAGCGGCCCACCCCCGAGGTGATGGCCGGCGCCGTGCGCGCGGCCCGCGCCGGCATCTGTGACACCGGCGGTGCTCAGCTCGGCGACAAGACCATGGTCGACGTGCTGATCCCGCTCGACGAATCGTTCGCCGCGGCGGTCGCCGGCGGCGCGTCAGTGACCGGCGCGTGGGGCGTCGCAGCGGACGCCGCCGAAAGCGCCGCCGAGGCCACGAAGAACCTGCTTCCGCGGATGGGCCGGGCCCGGCCGCACGCGGAGAAGAGCCTGGGCACCCCGGACGCCGGCGCGGTCTCGATGAGTCTCATCGCCCGCACGGTGCACACCGTGCTCAGCACCCCTGCTACACAGACCGGAGAGTGAACACCCCCATGAGCAAGCTGCGCATCGTAGTCGGCGCCGACGAGGCCGGTTTCGCCTACAAGGAGGCCCTCAAGGCCGATCTGGCCGCCAGCGACCTGGTCGAGACCGTGGTCGACGTGGCGGACACCCCGGACCACCCGTACCCCGATGTGGCGATCGCCGCCGCCGAACTGGTCGCCGCCGGCAAGGCCGACCGGGCCCTGCTGGTCTGCGGCACCGGCCTGGGGGTGGCCATCGCGGCCAACAAGGTGAACGGCATCCGGGCGGTCACCGCACACGACAGCTTCTCCGTCGAGCGGTCCATCATGTCGAACAACGCGCAGGTCCTGACGTTCGGCCAGCGCGTGATCGGCCTGGAGCTGGCCCGCCGCCTGGCGAAGGAGTGGCTGACCTACACCTTCGACACATCGTCGGCCTCGGCCGGCAAGGTCGCGCTCATCGAGCAGTACGAGTGCGCATGACCCGCACCCTCGGTGTCAGCCTGAAGATGTACTTCGGGTACGACCAGACCCTGAACTGGGCCCGGACGGTCGCCGACCGGCTCGGCGACCACCCGGCCCTGCGCTCGGGTGACGTCCGGCTGTTCCTGCTCCCGTCGTTCCCGGCGCTGCCCGGTGTCGCCGAGGTGCTGCGGGGCACGCCGATCACGGCGGGCGCACAGAACCTGGCCGCCGCCGACAGCGGCGCGTGGACCGGTGAGGTCAGCGGCGTGTTCCTGCGCGAGGCGGGCGCCCGGTACGTCGAGGTGGGGCACGCCGAGCGGCGTACCCACTTCGGTGAGACCGAGACGGTGGTCGCCGACAAGACGGCCGCCGCGCTGCGGGCCGGGCTGGTCCCGGTGCTCTGCCTGGGCGAGAAGGACCGGATGCCGGTGCCGGACGCGGTCACCGAGTGCCGCCGGCAGCTGACCGATGCCTTGCAGACCAGCCGCCGGTACGGGCTGGGCGGCTCGCTGATCCTCGCCTACGAACCGTTCTGGGCGATCGGCGCCGCCGAACCCGCTTCGGACGGGCACATCACGGGGGTGTGCACGGCTCTGCGGGACGCGGTCGGGCAGGAGCCGGCGCATCCGGACAGCTCGGTCATCTACGGCGGCAGCGCCGGACCGGGCCTGGCCACCCGGCTGGGCTCTGGTGTCGACGGACTGTTCCTGGGCCGGTTCGCGCACGACCCGGACGCGCTGGTCACGATCGTGGACGAGACGGCGGCCCTGGGATGACGATCGGGCTCAGCACGTACGCCTTCTTCTGGCAGTGGCATCCGGCAGCGCCCGCGCCGATCAGTCTCACCACGATGCTGGAGCGGACCGCCGAGCACGGGGTGACCCTGTTCCAGATCTGTGACTACCCGCTGATCGAGGAGCTGGACCTGGCCGAGGTCAAGGCGACGGCGGACCGGCTCGGCATCACGCTGGAGCTGGGGACGCGGGGTCTCTCGGTGGACCATCTCGCGAAGTACCTGGCGATGGCTGTCGCGCTGGACGCGAAGGTGGTCCGGAGCATGTTCAACACGGCCACCCACCAGCCGGGTCTCGACGAGGCGATCAGCCTCCTCGGAACGGGGATTCCGGCGTACGAGAAGGCCGGGGTGAATCTGGCTCTGGAGACCTACGAACAGGTGCCGACCAGCACCGTGGTGGCCGCCGTCGAAGCCGTCGGGTCGCCGAACCTGGGCATCTGCCTGGACCCGGCGAACAGTGTCGCCGCGCTGGAGCACCCCCGGCAGACGATCGACAGCACCGCCCCCTACGTCAAGAACATCCACGTCAAGGACTTCTCCTTCACCCGCAAGGACGGCTGGGTCGGCTTCACGCTGGCCGGCTGCCCGCTCGGTGAGGGCCTCCTCGACTACGACTACATGATCGGCACCGTGCGCCCGGCGGACGGTGTCAACCAGATCATCGAGCACTGGGTGCCCTGGCAGGGCGACCCGGAGACCACGAGTCGGCTCGAGAACGACTGGACCGACCACAACCTGGACTACCTGAGGAGCCGGAAATGAAACTGACCATCGCTGTAGTGGGCGCCGGCGGCAAGATGGGCATGCGCGTCTCGAACAACCTGATGCGCAGTGAGCACACCGTCTTCTACGCGGAGAACTCCCCCGCCGGCCAGCAGCGCACCGTCGACGCCGGCCGGGTCGTCACCGGGACCGACGAGGCGGTCAAGGACGCCGACGTGGTCATCCTGGCCGTGCCGGACATCGCACTCGGCCCGGTCTCGGCCGCCGTCGTCCCGCAGCTCAAGCCCGGCACCGTCCTGCTCACCCTGGACCCCGCCGCGGCGTACGCCAATCTGCTCTTCCAGCGTGAGGACATCGAGTACGCGGTGGCCCACCCGTGTCACCCGTCGGTGTTCCTGCAGCGCAAGACCAAGGAGGAGCTGGAGGACACCTTCGGTGGCATCGCCGCGCCGCAGGACGTGGTCGCCGCCCTGGAGTCCGGCTCCTTGGAAGTCCGGGAGAAGGCCGAGGCGGTCATCAAGCTGATGTACGCGCCGGTCCTGGACGTGCACTGGGTGACCGTCAAGCAGCTCGCCTACCTGGAGCCGACCCTCGTCGAGGTCGTCGCCTGCATGATCGGCTCGCTGCTCAACGAGGCCCTGCGGGAGACCGTCGACACCGTCGGTGTGCCCGAGCCGGCCGCCCGCGCCATGCTGATGGGCCACGTGCAGGTGGCGCTCGCCAACGGCCTGCGCGGCGACAACCCGTTCTCGGACGCCTGCCTGATCGCCATGGACTACGGCCGCGACAAGATCATCAAGGACGACTGGAAGTCCATCTTCAACGACGACGAGCTGGACAGCGTCCTCAAGAAGATGCTCCACCTGGACCACATCCACCGCTGATCGATCAGATCCGCGGCAACGCCACCTCCACCGTCAGACCGTCCCTGCCGGTGGAGGTGGCGGTGATCAAGCCGTCATGGGCCTGGGTGATCGACCGGGCGATGGACAGCCCCAGCCCGGCCCCGCCACTGTGGTCGATCCGGGCCGCCGACCGGCGCCGGAACGGCTCGAACAGGGCGGTCACCTCCTCCGGCGGCACGTCCTCGCCGGTGTTCACCACGACCACTGCCGGATCGGCGCCGACCCGCACGTCGATGGTGCCGTCCGGCCGGTTGTACTTGATCGCGTTCTGCACCAGATTGGTGATCAGCCGCTCCAGCAGGACCCGCTCGCCGAGCACGGTACGCGGTTCGAGCGTGCTGGTGATGGTCACGCCCGCGTCGGCGGCCCGGGCCCGGTGCGCCGCGAGCACCCCGGCGGCGATCTCGTCCAGCCGCAGCGGTGTCCGGGCGACCAGGCCGCGATCACTCTCGCTGAGCACCAGCAGGCCCTCGATCAGACGCTCGTTGCGCAGGTTGGTGTCCAGCAGCTGCGCGGTCAGCAGGTCGAGCTGGTCGGTGGTCAGCTCCCCGGCCATGCTCACTTCGATGAGCGTGCGCTGCACCGCGAGCGGGGTGCGCAGTTCGTGCGAGGCGTCCGCGGCGAACCGGCGCTGGGCCTCGTAACCGACAGCGAGCCGGTCCATCATCTCGTCGATCGTGCGGCCCAGAACGGCCAGCTCGTCGCGGCCCGGGCCGGGACGCAGCCGGTGGCCCAGGTTCTGCGGGCCGGCCGCGGAGATCACCGGGACCAGGTCGCGCAGCGGGAGCAGACACCAGCGGACCACCGGATGGCAGCACACCAGCGCGGCCACGAGCACCGCCGACGTCGCGACCAGGCCGGGAAGGCTCGGCAGCCGGTAGGCGATCGTGCACAGCAGCGAGGTGTCCACGTCCGGCGCCCGGTTCGCGCCCGGGCAGGACAACGGCATGTACTGCAGGATCAAGCCGAGCAGCAGATCCGCGGCCCACGGCACGGCCTGCGCCCCGACCAGGATGATCGCGCACAGCACCAGGGCCCGCCGTCTCATGCGCCCAGCCGGTAACCGGCCCGGCGCACCGTGTGCAGCAGCGGTGGATCGCCGAGCTTACGACGCAACGTCATCACCGCCATCCGTACCGTGTTGGTGAAGGGGTCGGCGTTCTCGTCCCAGGCCTGTTCGAGCAGCTCCTCCGAACTGACCACCCGGCCACCGGCCCGCATCAGCACGTGCAGCACGGCGAACTCCTTCGACGACAGCGACAGGACCTGCCCGTCCCGGGACACCGTGTGCCGGGTGCTGTCCAGCACGATGCCGTCCTGCTCCAGGATCGGTGGCAGCGCCGGGGCGCTGCGCCGGGACAGCGCCAGCACCCGGGCCGCCAGCTCGGCGAAAGCGAACGGTTTCGTCAAGTAGTCGTCGGCGCCCAGGCTCAGCCCCTCGACCCGGTCCCGGATGCCGGCGGCGGCGGTCAGCAGCAGGATCTTGGTGGTGGCGCCGGAGTCGACGATCCACCGGCACAACTCGTCACCGGTGCGGCCCGGCATGTCCCGGTCCAGCACGGCCACGTCGTAGCGGTTCACCCCGAGACGATCAAAGGCTGCTTCGCCGTCGTACGTGACGTCGACGGCCATCGACAGACGGCGCAAGCCGGTGGCCACCGTATCGGCCAACAGTCGTTCGTCGTCCGCGACCAGCACACGCATCGTCGTGGCACCCCCGTCGGCTGTTCGGTCCCCTGCCGCCGGACAGACTCGCACACCATTGGTCAACGGTGGATAAGGACGCCGATGACGGTCCCCGGACGGGTCGCCGGAAACCCTGGAACCGTGCTCACCACGATGCGGAACCGTCTCACCGTCCTGCTACTCGTCATGGCGACGGCCACCGGCTGGGGCGCCCGGCCCGCCGCGGCCATCGCCAACGGACAGGACGCCGCCCCCGGCGACTACCGGTTCTCGGTCATGCTGACCATGACCGGCCTGCCCGCCGAGGACGGCGGCACCCGGGACAGCTCCTGCTCCGGGGCGCTCGTCGCACCCCGATGGGTGATCACCGCCGGGCACTGCTTCCGGGACGCCGACGGCCGCAAGGTGAGCCGCACCGTCGCCGAACGGACCACCGCCGTGATCGGCCGGGCCGACCTGACCGGCGACGACGGCTACCAGGCCGAGGTGATCGCCGTCCACCAGGCCGAGGACACCGACGTGGCCCTCGCCGAACTCGGCACGGCGATCACCGGGATCACCCCGATCCGGCTGGCCACCACCGCACCGGCCCGCGGCGAGGTGCTGCGGCTGACCGGGTTCGGGCTGATCACCGGCGATTCCGGGTACACCGCCCCGACCCGGATGCAGACCGGTCTGTTCACCGTCGACGCGGTCGGCGACACCCTGATCGACGCGTCCGGACACGCGCCCCGGCCGGACACCAGCCCCTGCCCGCACGACTCCGGCGGCCCCTACTTCCGGGAAGAGGACGGCACCCCGGTCCTGGTGGCGGTGGTCAGCACCGGGCCCGGCTGCCCGCACCCCGGCCCGGACTTCAGCGCCCGGGTCGACACCCTGGCCGGCTGGGTCACCGCCACCACCAGCGGCCGGTCCGCGTGGCCGGGGTGGCAGACGGCCGTACTCGCCATGCTCGGTGTTCTGGCTGTTCTCGCTGTTCTGGCTGTTCTGGGTGTCGTGGCGTGGCGCCGCCGGAAGATGCTCCACCTGGACCACATCCGCCGCTGATCGTGCCCGCCGCCGGGAACCCGGCCTCCATCGGCAGTCCGTCCCCGCCCGCGGAAACTGGCCGCAATTGCGGGAACCCTGGTCCACATGACTCTCGACCGCTCGGGTTCCCGCATCGACCACCTCAACGTCGCCGTCCCCGACCTGGCCGCCGCGGTGGCCTTCTACGAACCGGTGCTGGCCGCCATCGGGATCACCAAGATGCTGCAGATCCCGCCGGACGCCACCCCGAACCAGCCGACCGCGATGACCGGGTTCGGTCTGGCCGACGTCAAGCCGTACTTCTGGCTGATCGACGGCGGCACCGTCGGCAGCAACATGCACCTGGCCTTCACCGTCGACACCCGCCAGGCGGTGGCCGACTTCCACCGGGCAGCCCTGAAGGCCGGAGCCACTCCCCTGCTCCCGCCGGCCGTCCACCCCGAATACCACGACGACTACTACGGCGCCTTCGTCCTCGACCCGCACGGCATCAACCTCGAAGCCGTCTGCCACCACCCGGCCCCTTTCACACCCTGACCGAGGCCCGGTATCCGCCTGCCGGGTGACCCGGCAGGCGGATACCGATCCCCAGCGGGCCGCCACCGATCTTGGTGGACCAACCACCGAATGCGGTGGCCAACCGACCACGATCCACACCACCAACTCCGGCCCTTGCCGATCTTGGTGGACCGGCCACCGATTGCGGTTGCCAACCGACCATGATCGATGTGGTTGGAGGCAGGCCTGCCGATCTCGGTTGGGCGGCCACCGACGGATCCTCACGATTCATCGACCGGGCCGCCGCATCGGCATTCCGAGCTCTGTCGGCACACCCGATCCGCGACCGTGCGCGCTGACCGGTACTGAGTCCAGCCGGGCCTACCCAGAAGGATCCACAGCCACCCGGCCCCGCACCAGACAACGGGACTTCACCCTGGCCAGAGGTTGCGCTACCGCGACGCCGCCATCAGGAAGGACGCTCTACCGACGGGCGGGTAACCAAGATCCGGGCAAGGAGGGGTCGCCAGGTCGGGGAATGCGTCCGCTGTGGGCGGCGATCACAACACGGCTCCCGGTGTATGGCGCGGTCGGGAGCCTGTGCTGCCGCGCCGGTTCCGGAGAAGGCGATCCGGGATCGTGTGACCGGGCAGGGCTCGCCTCCCGATAGCGAAAATGAGGCGGCCAACCGGCTCCGAGCTCACCACGCGGGCCACGACGACCGACGACATCGAGCACGCATCCGACCCAGACCCACCACGCTGACCACGGCGGTCGGCGACATCGGGCACGCATCCGACCCAGACCCACCACGCGGACCGTGACGACCGGGGATGTGGCGACATCCAGCACGAATCCGGCCGGGCTCGCCGCGCGGACCGCGGCGGTCGGGGACGCGGCGACATAAGGCACGAGTCAGGCCCGGACCCACCACGGCGTCGGCGGTCGGTGACAGTGGTGAGCCGGGGCTGAAGACGGACCGGGCTCACCGTGTGAGCGGAGAACCGGGGTAGCCGGCGTCGAGGTCGCCGTCGTGGAGGCGGGTGCAGAAGGTGTTCATGCGGGCGGCTGCCGGGGCGTGCCGGGTGATGATCCGGGACAGGTGTTGCGGCACGTCAGGGTCGAGGTCGCCGGTGGCGCAGCGGCGCACGAACTGGTCGCGTGCCGGGAACGGGATGCCGCACGCGGTGCTGACCAGCCAGTTCACCAGGCGCATCGCGGCGTAGTCGGCGTCGTGGCCGAGGTTGTGGGCGGCGAAGTCGCGTTCGGCCGGGGACAGGTCGAAGCGGGGTGAGGTGGCGAGCCCGAAGTCGACCAGATACAGCCGGTCGCTGTCGGCCCGGATGTTGCCGAAGTGGCCGTCGAGGTGCAGCAACTCCCGGTCACGGAGGAAGGCCGTGATCTCGAACAGTTGCCGCTCGACCGCCTCCGCCCGGCCGATCGGGTCGGCGAGCCATTCGGGCAACAGTTCCGGCAGGTGTTCCAGGAACAGCACCAGGCTCGCGGAGGCCCCGGCGAGCGCTTCGAAGCGGGCACGGACCGCCGGGTGCCCGCCGAACTGGGCGATCACCGGCTCGAGGTCGTGGTGTTCGGCGGCCGCCGGTGGACGGCCGGGCAGGATCCGCCAGTGGTGCAGCAGCGGGAACGCGGCGGTCTCCCCGGCGAGGACACCGTCGGTGACGATCTGGTTGGCGGCCAGTTCACGCCAGGTGTTGAAGCCGGGGCCGGGCAGGCGGTACATGCCGTACTGCCAGTGGGCAGGCAGGCCGAACAGGTTGGCCGTGCCGTGCGGGCTCGCCAGTTCCCGGCCGGTGATCGGGATCCGTTTGACGAACACCGGCACCCCGTCCACGTCGAGGACCGACGAGCCGCCGCCGACCCCCACCGTGGTCGACGGCGTGGCCAGCTGCCCGTCCGAACAGGCCGCCAGCAACGCGGCTACCCGGTCGTGACGGGAACATCGTTGAGCCAGGTCCGGCATGGACACATCCTGCCAGGGGTTCCGGTTCGAGCGCCCGCCTGGTCACGGGCCCCTCGTAGGCTTTCGATCATGGGCGAGAAAGCGGAACGACATGCGGCCCGGGCTGCGGTGGCGGCCTATCACGAAGCGGAGCTGGCGAAGCTCGTCGCCCACGTGGGCGGGGCGGTGGACGCGCACCGGGCCGGTGAACTCGACGCGTTCGAGGTAGACGAGGTGCTGTTCCGGTACTCACGGGCGGCGAAGGAGCTGTGGAAGTTCTGCCATCAGACCCAGGCGGAGATCGTGGCCTGGATCCTGCGGGAACAGCCGCCGGCGGACTGGTGGGAGCGTGCCGCGCCGCGGAGGCGATGAGCCGAAGCAGGACGGATAGCCTGGCCGGGTGAGAGAGCGGCGGCGGATTCGGTTGATGAGTGACTACAGCGTCGGGTGGCCGCTGTGGGACGAACTCGGAGCGATGGACCCGGAGGACTTCGCGCTGCCCGCGGAACTGAGCGGCCGGATCAGTGCGTGGCAGGAGCATTTCGAGCAACGGTTCCACTACGAGCACGAGTGGAAGACCCCGGAGGACGCCGCGGCCTATGCCCGGGAGGGGCGGGAACTGCACCGCCTGCTGCAGGACGCGATCGGCGACCGGGCCGACGTGCGGCTGGATCTCTGGCCGGTGGAGAGCTGACCTCGGCCGGGATGCGGATGACTCCTCCGGGGAGGCAGTCACCTGTGTCACCTCCAGTTCGTCGGCCTTGCACGGGAGTGTCGCCGCCTGCGTGCACCCGCTGATCCGGCCCACGGGCGGGGTGGGGGATGCTCCGGCGGCCGGTGGCCGGGGAGAATCCGGCGGAACCGAGGCTTGCGATCAGGGCCGCTCGTTGGAGACGGCGTCGCGCCGGAGAGGTCACAACAGTCGTTTCGGCAGGGCGGCCCGGCCCGTGGCCTGAAGGCCGGACGAAACAGGCTGAAGGCCGGACCGGTCAGGCGGCGTGGGACAGGTGGATCAGGGTCAGGTCGCCGTAGACGTGGAGCGGGCCTGACTCGTACGGGATGAGCAGTGTCTCCCCGGCCTTGACCTTGAGGTTGTCGTGGGGGCCGGTCAGGTGGCCGGCGCCGGAGACCGCCACCGCGACGGCGAAACCCTGCGGGATGCGGTCGCCACCGTGGAAGCGGTGGGCACGGAAGAACGGGTCGGCGGCCGGTGGCAGGAGGTGGTCGGCGCCGCGCAAGGTCTGCAGGCGGGCGGGGCTCCAGGCGCTGCGGTCGACGCATTGCAGGGCCAGGTCGTAGCCGAGGCCGAGGTGGCCGGCGGGGAGTCCGAAGTTCCGGTGTTCGAGCAGGATCGAGAAGTCGGTGGGTTCCTGGACCTCGACGAGCAGGATGCCGTCGCCGATGGCGTGCGGGAGTCCGGCGGGACACAGGATGGCGTCGCCGGCGGCCACCGGGATGCGGTTGGTGGCGGCGAGCATCGCGGTGGTCTGCTGGGCGGTCACCCAGCCGGCGAGTTCCTCCGGGTCGACGTCGCGGGAGAATCCGAGATGGACGTACGCGTCCGGGCGGGCGTCGACGATCACCCAGGCTTCGGTCTTGCCGTACGGGCTGGCCAGGTGATCGGTGGCGAAGCGCCGGTCCGGGTGCACGTGCAACGGCAGGCGCTGACCGGCGTCGAGGAGTTTGACCAGCACCCCGGTGTCGGTGCGGCCGGGACCCAGCCAGCGGGCGGGTTCGGCGGCGATCGCCTCGGCTAGCAGGGTGCCGTCCGGCAGGGTGGTCAGCCCGGACGGGTGCAGGCCGTGCCGGGCGGTGGTCGAGCCGACCCAGTCCTCGGGCCGGTCGTCCGGCCCCGCCACACGACGGAAACCGGTGATCCGGCCGGCGCCCCGGTAGAACGTCTCGGGCTGGTTGGCCGGTAGTCTCCGGATGGTCACGGGGTGTCCTCCGTCGAGCGGGCCAGGGCGGTCAGGAAACCGCCGACGAACGTGTCACCCAGGCCGACCGTGGTCGGGTCCGGTACGTCGAGCGCGAACGCGGGGACACAGTGGACCGTGTTACCCATCAGATCGGCCAGCTCACCGGCGAAGGTGACCGATTCGGCACGGCGCGGCAGGCGGCGCAGGGCGGTCACGTCGTCGTCGGTGAAGTCGTCGCCGTGGCCGTAGCGGACGGCGGCCATCACGGTGCCCAGGTCGAGGGCGAGAGCCCAGGTGACGGCGTGGTCCCCGTACGCCAAGGCCCAGTATTTGGTGTGCAGTACCAGAGTCGGCGCCGGGATGAGCGTGGCCAGTTCGGTGAGCGCGCCGGCCACTTCAGACGGCGAGAGCAGGTCGACCGTACGGCCGAGGTGGTTCTGCATCTCGTCCTCGTTGAGCCCGTAGAGGTCGATGGTGTCCAGCAGCGCCTCCCGGACCCGGCTGCTGAACGCGGGCTCGTGGTAGGCGGCGTCCTCGAAGTAGGTGACCGCCTGGGGTGGCAGGTGCAGCATGTGGGCCCGGAGTGCGGCCATCCGCTCGTCGAGTTCGACCCGGTCGCGCATGGCGTTGAAGCCGGAGATCAGGAAGACGTGAGCACCGGCGAGCCGCGGGCCGAGTTCACCGGTGAGCAGCATGGCGCTGTTGGCCGGGTCGTTGACGTAGATCAGCCGGTTCGGGAAGGGCGCGACGATGTCGAGGTCCCCGGCCCGGATCGTGAGTCCCTGGTCGTACTGGACGATCAGGTGCGGGTAGATGGTGTCCTCGGTGCCGCTGTTGATCCACTCGGTGCCGGCCGGGAGCAGCCGGCGGATCGTGTCGTTGACGCTGACCAGGTGCAACGTCGACGGTACGCCGAGGCGGTTCATCAGGATTCCGGCCCGCACCGACGTGCCCCCGAGTGTCACGCGGTGCGGGTGACGGCCGGCGAATCCCTCCAGGGCCGGGGCGGAGGCGACGTAGTGTTCGCCGCCGCCACCCCGGGCCACGTAGGAGAGGATCGACACCACGAGGTCCCGTTCACTGGTCACCGCGGCCGGCGACGACAGCTCCGCGGCGGTGACGCCGTAGTCGGTGACCAACTGTTCCAGGACGCCGGCGGTCAGTTTCAGTTCGTAGTCGACACAGCCGCCGAGGCCCAGGACTACACGGGACGCGTCAGTCATGTCAGTAGAGGGATGCCTTGCCGGCGGCGCCGAACAGCTCGATCTTGTGCGCGGCGACCACGTTCATCGCCTCGATGCAGGCCGGCTGGATGGCGTTGGGCTCGCGGGTCTTCGGGTCGTCGCCGAGGATCTCGCGCATCTTCTGGTGGTAGGCGACCTTGATGTCCGTCGAGATGTTGATCTTGTTGATGCCGATCCGGGCGGCCTCCCGGATCTCGTCGTCCGGGTTGTTCGAGCCGCCGTGCAGCACCAGCGGGATCTGCACCCGGCTCTTGATCTCCTTGAGCAGGTCGAGCTTCAGCTCCGGCTTGAGGTGCGCCGGGTAGAAGCCGTGGAAGGTGCCGATCGCGATGGCCAGGCTGTCCACGCCGGTCTGCTCGACGAAGGTGACGGCGTCGTCCGGGTCGGTGTAGATGATCGTGGCGGAACCGCCCTCGGCGTAGCTGTCGTTGGCGCCGATGGTGCCCAGCTCGCCTTCGACCGAGACACCCAGCACGTGTGCCGAGTCGACGACCTTCTTGGAGATCGCCACGTTCTCGTCGAACGGCTTCATCGAAGCGTCGATCATCACCGAGGTGAAACCGAACTGGAACGCCTCCAGCATCTGCTCGTAGGTGGCGCCGTGGTCCCAGTGGATCGCGATCGGCACGGACGAGCGGTGGGCGCGCTCGGCGATCGCCTTGATCAGGTCACGGCCGATGTGCGAGACCTCGTCCGGGTGGATCGCGACGAGCAGCGGAGCGTTCGTCTCCTCGCTGATCTCCACGATGCCCTTGAACATCGCCCAGTCGCTGATGTTGAAGGCGGGCACGGCGAAACCGTGCTCGTTGGCGACGTCGAGGATCGCCTTGCCGGTGGTCAGCATCGTTGTTTCTCCTTGGAACTGAAAGGGGTGGGAGAGGTCAGGCCTTGACGGCGCCGGCGGTCAGGCCGCCGATGAATCGCCGCTGGAAGATGAGGAACAGGACCAGGACGGGGATCGATCCGAGGATGCTCATCGCCATCATCTGGTTCCACTCGTACGAGTGCTGGCCCATCAGGAGCTGGATACCGATCGGGACGGTGCGCATCTCGTCGGTCCGGGTCAGCGAGAGGGCGAACAGGTACTCGTTCCACGAGATCATGAAGGTGTAGACGCCGACCGCGATCAGGCCGGGAACCGAGATCGGCACGAGGATCCGCCACAGCGCGGTCCAGCCGTTGCCGCCGTCGACCTTGACGGACTCGTCGAGTTCCTTCGGCAGGGTGTTCAGATAGGCGGTGATCATGATGATCGCGTACGGCAGCGTGAACACCATGTGGGTGAGGATCAGTCCGGGGTAGGTGTCGTACAGGCCGAGCGCGACGACGAGCCCGAAGTACGGGATGACCAGGGTGATCGGCGGCACCGCCTGGACGCTGACGATGATCGCGTTGATGGTCTTCGCGCCGGGGAAGGTGAACCGGCTGAACGCGTACCCGGCCAGGATCGCCACCAGCAGGGTCAGCACGGTGACCGAGCCGGCGACGATGTAGCTGTTCATGAAGAACCGGAGCTGGGCGGGATCGGTCAGGATCGCGGTGTACGCGTCGAACGAGAAGCTGTCGGTGATCAGCTGCGGCGGGTTCTGGAACACCTCGCCGTTGCTCTTCAGCGAGGTGGAGAGCATCCACACCACCGGCAGGGCGGCGAACAGGCCACCCAGCACGAGCCCGATGACGACTCCGGTCTTGGCGAGAGTTCGGCGGGTCTTGACGGAGGTCATGTCTCACCGCTCCCGTTGTGAACGAACGTAGAAGAAGGCCAGGATCATGGTGAGGAGCAGGACGATCACCGCGGCGGCGCTGGCGGTCGCGAACTCGTACTCACTGAAAGCCTGTTTGTAGACGTAGGTGCTGAGCATCTCGGTGGTGTTCAGCGGGCCGCCGCCGGTCGTCATCCAGATCAGCGCGAACTGCTGGGACGTCCAGATCAGGTCGAGCACCGCCATGCTGATGATCACCGGCTTGAGCTGCGGCAGGGTCACGTGCCGGAACCGCTGCCACCAGGTGGTGCCGTCCACCGAGGCGGCCTCGTACAGGTCGGCGGGGATGCCCTGCAGACCGGCCAGCAGGCTGATCATGAAGAACGGGTAGCCGGACCAGACGTTCACGAAGGTGACCGCCCAGAGTGCGATGTCCGGGTCGGAGAACCAGCCCACACCCTCCTGGATCAGGCCGATGCTCTGCAGGACGTAGTTGACGACGCCGGACGGGTCGAGCAGCAGCCGCCAGATGACCGCGATGACCGCGATGGTGAACAGCCACGGGAGGATGTAGACGATCCGGAAGATCGCCTTGGTGACTCCGCTGAGCAGTTTGGTGTTCAGCATCATCGCGAAGCTGAGGCCGAGGACCAGGTGGGCCACGGTGCTGACCGAGATGAAGATCGCGGTGTTCTGCAGTGCGGCGATGAAGTCGGGGTCGGTGAGGACCTTGGTGTAGTTGGCGAGACCGGTGAAGACCGGGTTCGCGTTGACGATCACGTTGTCGCGCAGCGAGTAGCTGATCACCATGACGATGGGGATGACCATCAGGACGAAGATCAGCAGCAGCGTCGGCGACAGGTAACCGAAGGGGATCAGGCTCCGGAGCCGGGCGGAACGGGGCCCGGCGGGGGCGGCCTTCGTCGTCATCACTGTCTCCTTGATCGGGCGCCGCACCGTTCTCGGCAGTGCGGCGCCCTACCGAACACCTACCTACTGGATGACCTCGGACCAGCTCGCCTGGGACTTGGTCAGCGCCTCGTCGACGGTGGTCTTACCGGTCAGGACCAGTTGCAGCTGCTCGTCGAAGCTGCGCATCAGGTCCTCGGACTTCGGCAGGCCGACGAACTCGTTCGCCGGGGTGCCCGCCTGGTAGATCTCGAAGGCCTTCTCGAACAGCGGGTCGGAGTTGCTGAAGTCCGGCTTGGCGTTCTTGTTGCCGGGGAAACCGTTCGCGATGGTGGCCAGGTTCGCGTTGGTCTCCTGGCCCATCAGGTACGACACGAACTTGAAGGCCTCGGCCTTGTGCTCGGTCGAGTCGGAGATACCGATACCCCAGGAGGCGTACGGGATCCCGCGCTTGCCGGTGTAGCCGTCCACCGCCGGCAGTGCCGCGACCTCGAAGTTCAGGTCGGGCTTGCCCTCCTTGATCAGGTTGATGTGCGCCAGCGAGTCGATCATCATGCCGACCTGCCCGTTGGTGAACTTCTCGACCTTGTCCTGTTCCTTCATGGTGAGCGCGCCGGGGGCGATGACTCCCGCGTCGTTGAGGCTCTTCACGTACTCGACGACGGCCTTGACCTCGGGACTGGTCAGGTTCGGCTTGCCGCCCTTCAGCATGCTGCCGCCCGATGCCCACAGCCAGGACATCACGTCGTTCTGGATACCGTTCGGGACCGCGGTGTCGAGGGGGAGGGCCCAGCCCTTCACGTCCCCACCGGTCGCGGTGATCTTCTGGGCGGCGTCGGCGAACTCGGTGCGGGTGGTGGGCACCTCGGCGACTCCCGCTTTCGTCAGCAGGTCCTTGTTGACGAACAGCGGGTAGACGAAGTTGACGACGGGGATCATGTAGGTCTTGCCGTCGAGCTGGATCTGGCTGGCGAGCTGGCTCTGGTCGTAGCCGGCCTCGGTCATCAGCGCGGACATGTCAGCGATGGCGCCCTGTTTGGCGAAGTCGTTGACCCAGGCGCCGTCCAGTCCCACCACGTCGGGCAGGGTCTTGGAGGCGGCTCCGGTGACGAGTTGCTGCTTCGTCGACGCGTACGGCGCACTCAGCAGTTTGATCTTGATGTTGGGGTTCGCGGTGGTGAAGTCGTTGATTATCTTGTCGAAATCTCCGGCTGGGAGCTCCGCCCCCCACCACTGGGCGAATTCGAGGGTGACGGTTCCGTCGGAGCTCTCGTCGCTGGATCCGCCGCACGCGGCGATCGATCCGACCAGAGTCGTCGCTGCCAGCGCCGCCATCAGCCGCTTCAGCCGGGTGGAACGAACTGCCATGGCCAGCTCCTTCTATATCGAAGTCTTTCTGTTCTTTGCTGTGTTGTCCGCCACGTTAGCAGCGTGTTACAGAAAGAAACAAGAGAAGAACTGCAAGAAACTGCGGAGTACGGCAAACTGTGGCGCGAGCGCTCTGAGCAAGGGTTCCCCACGGGGTCATCATGCTGCAAAATGTGCCCTCCGCACCGGCACCTAGCAGGCACTTGCCGGAGGTTGCGGTTCTTTGCAGCTTTGTGCGGGTAGTGTGCATATCGTGTGCGAAGTTGTGGCATACTGCCGCACTGACGAAGGAGGGAACAGTGGCCGTCGATAAAGACGAGCGTCAGCGTCACCTGCCCGCCGGACGCAAGGCCCAGTTGGCCGCGTTCGTCGCCGAAGCCGGCCAGGTGACCGTGGCTGAGCTGGCCGAACGCTTCAAGGTCTCGATCGACACGGTGCGGCGCGACCTCGATCAACTGGCCGCGGACGGCGCCCTCGTGCGGACGTACGGTGGCGCGGTCAGCGTCGCCACCGCCTCCCGCACCGATCGCGCCGTCGACCAGCGGCTCGCGTTCATGGAGCAGGAGAAGGACAAGATCGCAACCCTCGCCGCGGATCTGGTCCAGGACGCCTCGACCATCATGATCAACGGCGGGACGACAACGCTCGCCACCGCCCGCCGGCTCGGCCAGCACCGCGACCTCACCATCGCCACCAACAACCTGCTGATCCCCGGCGCGCTCCCGGTCACCGCGATCCGCGACATCTACGTCTTCGGCGGCGCCGTCCGGCAGCTCACCCTGGCCACCGTCGGGCCGGTCAGCTTCCGCACCGCCGGCGGCGCCGACCTGGACATCACCTGCGACCTGGCACTGATCGGCGTCGGCGCGGTCGCCGCCGACGCCGGCTTCACCACCAGCAACATCGCCGAAGCCGCCATGATGCAGGAGATGATCTCCCGGGCCGCCCGGGTGGCGATACTGGCCGACTCCTCGAAGTTCGACCGCCGGCTGTTCGCCCAGGTCTCCGAACTGAACGCGGCCGACTACCTGATCACCGACGCGGCCCCGCCGACCGCCCTGCAGGAGGCCCTGGACGCGGCCGGCGTCGAGGTGATCACCCCGTCGGCGGTGCCCCGGCCCCGCTCATGACTCCCCGGGATCGCGCCCGAAGGTCCGGGGGTCACTCGCGGCGAGCTTGATACCGGCACACACCGCCTGCTTGATGACCTCGTAGAGGACCGCGCCGACGATCGCGACCTTGACCAGGAAGACGATCACCCGGATCGCCAGGACGACGACCGGGTCCCAGCCCTCCAGCAGGTCCCAGCTCTCGTCCATGCCCCTACTCGGCCCGACCGGCCCTCCGCGGGTGCCGGATTCACGCTACGGTCCGCCGGTGAGGACCCGCTTTCAGCTTGTCATCGACTGCGAAGACCCGGCCCGGCTCGCCGCCTTCTGGAAGGAGGCGCTCGGCTACGTGCCGGAGCCGCCGCCCGGCGGTCATCCGAGTTGGAGGGCGTACTACCTCGCCCTCGGCGTCCCCGAGGACGAGCTGGGCGACATGACCGACAACGACGCGGACTCCCTCGTCGACCCGGACGGCGCCGGGCCACGGATCTGGTTCCAGCCGGTGCCCGAGACCAAGACCGGCAAGAACCGGCTGCACCTGGACATCCGGATCGCCGACCGGGCCGCTCCCCTGGAGACCCGCCGGCAACAGGTGGACACCGAGGTCAACCGGCTGACCGGGCTAGGAGCGACGGTGGCCCGGGTGCTGTCCACTCCGGGCGCCGACCACTACGGCGTGACCCTGCACGACCCGGAGGGCAACGAGTTCTGCGTGGCCTGAACAAGGGCCTGAACAAGGGCCTGAACAAGGAGCTGGACAAGGACCTGTACAAGGCGCCGGGCAAAGGGCGTCAGGCACCGGCCAGGGCGATCTGTTCGCTGCGGGTGACGGTGCGCTGGATGGACGGCTCGTCGAGACCGAGCAGGGCGGTCAGCCACAGACCATTCTGGGTGACGTCCACGTCGGCGGCGCGCCGGTTCGCCTCGGCGATCGGCAGGGTGGGGCGGGCGGCCCGGATCAGGACCGCCAACTCGGCCCGGTAGCGGAACTGCGCCCGGGTGTTGATCTCGGCGTAGTCGGGGTGCGCGGAGGCCAGCGCCCACAGTTGCAGGCGCAGCGACAGGTAGGCCGGGGTCAGGTACTCGGGGGCGGCGACCCGGCGCAGCGCGGCCCGCAGGCGCTCCTCCGGCGGCAGGTCCGGGTCGGCGGTGACCAGCGCGAGGTCCTGGGCCTCGATGCGTTCGAGCGCGGCCCGGATCAGACCGACCTTGTCGCCGTAGTAGTAGTCGACCAGCCCCTGGGCCACTTCGGCCCGGCCCGCCACGGCCCGGATGCTCACCCCGGAGATGCCCTGCTCGGCCAGCAGCGCCAGGACGGCATCCAGGATCCGGCTTCCGCGTCCGTCGTCCACGCCGGAATACTAGCGTTGGAACGATCGCACAAACTCATCCATGTTGCTTGATATGACGAGCGTGAGCGGGCCGGACGTCGAAGGCACCGGCACGGGACATCACCCGCACCCGGCGGGCCTACCAGGAGTTCGTCAGAGCCAGTCGCT
>DATMVU010000494.1:0-8210 GCA_035562875.1 Actinoplanes sp.
CTCGTCGTACGGCAGCGGCTGTCCGCAGGTCACCCGGGGCAGCGCGGCGAGCCGTTCGGCCAGCCCGAACTCCTCCAGCCTGGCCCGGGTGCGCGGGTGCACCGGAAAGCGGACCGGGCCGATCGCGGCGAGCCGGCCGACGATGTCGACGAGCCGGGCGAGACGGCCGGGGTCGTCGACGTTGGAGGCCCGGTGGGCGGTGACCAGGACCCCGGACCGGGACTGCGGCGGTACGGGGGACACGCCCTTGGTCCGCAGAGTGTCGATGACGGGATTGCCGACCACGAAGATCCGTTCCGGGGGCACTCCTTCGGACGCGAGGAACGTGGCGGCCCGTTCGGTCGGTGCGAAGTGGAGCTGGGCGGTGGCCGCCGCCACCCGCCGGTTCACCTCCTCGGCACTGCGCGGGTTGAAACTGCGCAGCCCGGCTTCCAGGTGTGCGAACGGGATCCCGGCGTTGCGGGCGGCGAGCGCCCAGGCCGGCACCGTGTGTGTGTCACCGAGCGCGAGGACCATGTCCGCGGTGGAGGTGGCGAGGAATTCCAGGGCTCCGGTGACCAGACCCCCTAGTCCGAGAGGCTTCGTCAACCGTACGTCGGCAATCAGTCCCAGATCTCGCTGGACGTCGCCGCTCATCACCGCGTCCTGATGCTGTCCGGTGTCGACGGTGGTGACCCGGTGCCCGGCCGCGCGCAGCGCCAGCACCACGGGGGCGAGTTTGATGACCTCCGGCCGGGTTCCGAACGGGACGAGGACATGCCGGTTCACTGAGCTCCCACCAGGGTGAAGTTCGGGACCGAGACCGATACGGGTTCGAGGGGATCGGGGACGGAGTCGCCGTCGGCGGTGTAGTAGACCTCGGCGAAGTGCCTGGCCATCCGCACCCCGGGCTGGAAACCGAGTGATCCCAGCGGCGCGAACGGGTCGAGGATCCCGGTCAGATAGGTGCCGACCACGTCGGCTCCGGCCGCCAGGGTCAACGGCAGGCCGCCGGAGAACCGCGGGTTGACCTCGACGACGGTGGCCTGCCCGTATTCGTCGACGAAACCCTGCACGTTGGCGGGACCGGTGTGGTGTACCGCGGCGAGTGTCGCACCGACCAGCTCGGTGACCGCGAGTGAGGTGAAGGTCGTGCCCCGCACCGAGATCCCGCCCCGGGTCTCGTCACGCCAGCGCGGCACGCAGGCGATCAGGGTCCCGTCCCGGGCGACCAGCGCGTCGGCGGTGAACTCCCGGCCGCTGAGCCGGGTCTGCACTATCGCGTCCGGAACCGTGGCGAACGCGTGATCGAGTTCGGCCGGATCGTCGACCAGGAGCACGTCGCGGCTGCCGCGCCCACGGGCCGGTTTGACCACCCACGGGCCGGGCACCCGGCCGGCGGTGGCGGCGGTCCACGCGGTCGCCGGATGCGGGATCCCGGCGGCGTGCATGGTGGTCGCGAACGCCACCTTGTCCAGGCACAGGTCGGCGGTGTCCGGGTCCGGCAGCCAGGTGCGGGTGCCCAGCCCGGCGAGGGTGCCGGCGAGCGGGGCGAGAGCGTGGTACTCCTCGGCGACGGTGCCGATCAGCGCCACCGGGCGGTGCTCGGTGAGCACCGCGATCAGGGTCTCCGCGTAGGCCGGATGATCCGCCCGGGGGAGGACCGCGGACCGGCCGGCCAGCCGCAGGCCGACCGCGTCCGGGTTGGCGTCCAGGGCGAGCACGTGCTCGCCGGCCGCCTGCAGGGCCCGGATGACGGCGACCCCGGCCGGCCCGCCCGCCCCGGTGACGGCGATCAGCCGGCCGGTCTCGGCGGCGGTCCGCTCCTGTGGCGCCCGCATCAGCCAGGCCCGCGCCCACAGCCGCAGCGCGAGCACGTCGCCACCGGCCACCGGTTCCCACTGGCGTTGCGCGATCGCACCGGCGAGCGCGTCCAGGACCAGCGGGTCGGTCTCGTAGGACGCCACCGCGAGCAGGGTGGCGGTGTGCACCCCGAGACCTTTGGCGGCCAGGTCACGGACGATCTCGGCGCGCCGGGCCGGGCTCTCGTGACCGACCCGGTAGTCGATGCGGCGCTGCTCCCGGCGCTGGGCCAGCTTGCGGGACAGTG
Source organism: Actinoplanes sp. (assembly GCA_035562875.1). Lineage (GTDB taxonomy): Bacteria > Actinomycetota > Actinomycetes > Mycobacteriales > Micromonosporaceae > Actinoplanes. Next base: position 2,090 of record DATMVU010000494.1, read on the forward strand.
CCTTGGGCAGGATCCGCCGGTGGATGACCGCGGCGATCTGCAGCTTGGGGGTGTCGCCGTCGGCGGGCGGTTCGACGGGCACCCGATGGCCGAGACCGGGACGGGCCCACGCGGCGGGACGGTCGGCGGTGTGCCGGCCGGTCCGGTCCTGTTCGGCACGCTCAGCGTCGTACATGGTCAGTCCGATCATGATCAGGAGCCCGATGAGGGTGTAGGCGAAGTTGAGGACCGCGCCGATCCAGTCGTGGAAGAAGACCAGCGCGTCGACCGCCAGGTAGCGGCCGGCCAGCAGCGAACCGAGCAGGCGCACCTGGTTGGCGGCCATCACGAAGGCGCTGGCGGCGAGGAAACCGAGCGCCGCCTGCGGGCGCTGGCGCAGAGCGACGGCGGCCAGCGCGGCCAGGGCCAGCACACTGCTCAGGATCGAACAGGAGCCGGTCATCTCGGCGACCACCGGTTCCAGGTTCGGCCCGAAGACCACGAACCCGTCCCCGAGGGCACCGGAGATCCGGTCCACCCCGAGCAGGTCGATGATCTTCGAGGCGAGCCGCACCTCGAACCGGCGGACCGGGTCGATGTAGAGCAGGTAGCCACCGACGCAGAAGATCACCGCGCCGATCATCTCCAGCATGACGAGCCTGCGCCGGCGTACCGTCGCGGTCGCTCGTCCGCTGGTGATCTGCGCTTCCAGCGTCCGCCCCAGACGCCGGGCGACGAGGCTCACGTCACCCCCGACCGGGCCGTCTTCGACCAGGTGTAGGAGGTGCCCCACATACCGTCGAAGTAGGCTTTGGTGGCGGTCAGGATCGACATGCCGAACGCCGGGATGAACCCGATCAGCATCCACACCGCACGCCGTTCGACCCGGCCGAGGACCAGCCCGACAGCGAGTTCGGTGAACGGCCCGGCGAACAGCAGCGCCGACAGCGCCACCATCGAGACCGCCGACTGATCACCGATCCCGAAGGCCCGGAGCACGATCAGGATCAGACCCAGGCCGCACAGTACGGGTACGTGGTACACCCACAGGAACAGCATCGTCTCGACCTTCTCCATCACCGACAGATGCCGGGTACGGAGGATCGGCCGCCAGTAGTCCCGCAGGCACTTCTGATGCCCGCGTGCCCACCGGTACCGCTGTTTCCAGAACCGCTGCGACGACAGCACCGCCTCCTCGAAGTCGACAGCCGACGGGTCGTACCGCACCCGCCACCCGTCGAGTAGCAGTCGCAGCGTGAGGTCGGTGTCCTCGGTGACGGTGTGCGGGTTCCAGCCACCCAGCGAACGGATCAGATCGGTCCGCACGGCACAGTTCGCACCCCCGTACGCGGGAAGCTCAAAAAGGGCCTGGCGTCCGTATTCGTTCACCAGATAGCCGGACAGGTAGTCGATGAAGATCGTCGACGCGAGCCCCGACTCGACACCGTTGCGGACCACGCACCGGCCCATCACGGCACCGACCCGGGGATCCCGGAAGTGCCGGACCAGCCGCCGCAGCACGTCCGGTTCCGGCTGGTGATCGGCGTCGAAGATCACCGCCACCTGGGCGTCGACAAGCGCGAGCGCGTCGTTGAGCGCCCCCGACTTGCCGCCGCCGGCCCCCGGCTCCCGGTGCAGCACCCGCAGCCGCGGATCGGCAGCCGCCCACGCGTCCAGGCGAGCCCCGGTGCCGTCGGTGGAGGCGTCGTTCACCACCACCACGGTCAGCGCCGACTTCGGATAGTCCAGCGCCAGCAGCGCCGCCACCATCCCGTCCACCACCAGCTCCTCGTCCTTGCAGGCGACGAGCACGGCCACCGGCGGGGTGAACGCCTCGGTGCCGACCAGCGGCGCGTCCAGGTCCCGTTCGGTCCACCGGGCGGCCGCCACCGCGAACCCGAGATGCCGGAAGAAGAACATCAGGAACACCACATTGAGTACGGTGGCGATCCAGCCGAGTGTGCTGTCCAGCCCGAACACGGCCACGACCAGCACGAAGACGAGCAGGTGCAGCAGCAGTCCGAGGCGGTGCCCGCTCACGCCGCCGCTTCTATGAACGCCGGAACCTCCATGAGCTGCGGCAGCCGTGGCGGCGGGGTCAGATCCCAGACGAACCGGCCGGGTACGAACGCCTCCGCGAACCGCACCCGGGCCTGGGCCCCGAAGTGCCGTGCCGACGCGGCCACCACCTCCGGGTCGACCATCGCCGAACTCTCCACCTGGCTGCGATGACACGACAGCGCCCCGATCTTGCGGTCCAGGTGGGCGGAGATGTCGACGAACACGGTCGGCTCGAACCGGGTCGTCGACGGGCTGCGGTAGTGCAGGATCCGGCTGGTGTGCCGGGCCGCGCTCGCGGTCGCCGCGGCCACCGCCCGGTGATCCTGATGCGAGTCGTCCGGGGCGTGCACGTAGACCACGTCCGCCCCGCAACCGGCGATCGCCCGCTCGACGAGGGCGATGGTCGCCGCGTCCGCGGCCACCTCGCAGTCCTGCAGACTGCCCCAGACCAGCAGACAGTCCAGGCTGCGGGCCGCCGCCTCGGCCTCCCGGCGCCGTCCGCCGATGTCACCGGGACCCTTCTGGCCACCGGTGACCACCAGCATCGTCACCGCGTCCCCGGCGGCCCGGTGCGCGGCGAGAGTGCCGCCGCAGCCGAGCTCGATGTCGTCGGGATGCGCCCCGACCGCCAGCACGCTGCGCATCATGACAGTCGGGCCGCCCGGCGCCGGCGGACCAGCGTGGCCAGCACGAACACCAGACCGGCGCCGACGAGCGCGATGATCGGGCCGAGACCGTTGCCGCCGGCCGGCAGGCTCACGTCGTTGCCACAGGTCGGGCGGTTCCAGTTGGCTGCCACGTTCTTGCCGCCGACCGACCAGGTGACCTCGGTGCCCTTGCCGACCCAGCCGGTCGCGAACGACGCCTTGTGAGTGCCCGGGGCGAAGATCTCGGTGACCGCGCCCTCGGCCGGCGTACCGCCACCGGTGAACACCAGCTTGTTGTTGTCGCCGGCCTTGATCTGCCCGGACCGGCTGCTGGTGCTGACGTAGCCGAAGACCGCCCGGTACTTGCCGGTGCTGCTGTTCTTGACCACACAGTCACAGGTCGGGGTGCCGGACATGGTCTGCCAGGTGGCCGCCGCCGGCCCGGTGTTCAACAGCAGGGCCGCAGTGACCGCGGCGACCAGGCCGACGGCGCCGGCCGCGAAGGCGATACGACGCCGGCGCAGCAGCGATACGAGACGCATGGAACTACCTCCGCAGTCGAACGGGATGTGACGCGACCGGCAAGATCGGTCGCGCCCCCGTCCGCTTGAGGAGTCGCTCGGCACTTACCGCCGGATGCTCGCCCCGTACACCTTGCCGACCGTCAGCGTCATCAGCACCCGCCGGTCGTCGACCATCACCTGCCGGTACTCGGCCCAGTCCGGGTGCTCACCGGCCGCCCGGCGGTAGTAGTCGACGAGCGCCTCCACCTCCGGCGACTCCGGGTCGGTACTCGGCCCGGTCAGCGTCACGTCGCCCTCGGCGGTCGCCCACGACCAGCCGTCGGCGCTGGTCACCTCGAGGGCGGCCCGCGGGTCCCGGCGCAGGTTCACGGTCTTGGCCCGCCCCTCGGTCATCGACACCAGGATCACCCCGGCGTCCCGGTCGTAGTACGGCGTCACCGGCGACAGCTGCGGCAACCCGTTGGCCTTGATGGTCGCCAGCACCCCGATCTTGCTTCCGGCCAGCAATTCACGCGGATCGAACTCGGCATCGGTCATACCCCTGGCAATCCCGGCCGGGACATCGCTATTCCTTGCGGGCGTGTGTTTGGATGCGGCACATGCGAGAGCAAGATCAGGGTGTACGGGTGACGGCGTCGGTGTTCGGCCGCACCCTCTGGGTGATCGGGGCGGCCGTCCCGTACGGCTTCATGGTCTACGCCACCGAGGTCGACTGGATGGAGAAACTGGCCACCAACGGCACCGGCACCGTCCTGGCGGTGGCCGGCATGTGGGCGGTCCTGCTGCTGCTGTTCCTGGGCGCGATGCTGTGGCGTTTCCCCAAGGCCCGCCTGGCCGCCGCCGGTGGGTGGCTCCTCAGCCTGCTCCCGGCGGTGGCCCTCTTCGCCTGGGGCTACACCGCCACCGCCGTCTGACGGGTCGTCAGTCCAGGATCTCGCGGAGTTTGGCGGCGAACGGGATCGGGTCGCCGTGCTGGCCGTACTCGCCGCCCAGGAAGCCGGAGTGGTTGCTGGGGAAGACGGTCGGCTCGACGCCCAGGTGGGCGGCGACCGCGCGGCCGGCCCGGTGGGCGAGTTCGTCGGTGGATTCGGCGCCGACGCCGACCACGATCCGGGTGGCGGCGTACTTCAGGGCTTCGAAGTCGGGTTCGAACAGGCAGCAGGTGAGCAGGTTCTGGCCGAGCAGCGCGTCGTCGCGGCTGCCGTCGTCGGTGCTGGGCAGACCGAAGGTGGCCGGGTCGGCGCCCGGCTCGTCGGCGAAACCGGGCGGGATCGGGCCCTGGAACGAGACGATCTCGATGAATTTGACCATCGCGGGGCCGGTGCCGAACCGGTCGTACAGGGCGCGGATGCCCCGGACCGCGTCCTCGGCGGTGCCGGCGTCGGGCAGCAGCCGGACGGTCGGCGGCTCGTGCGCGACGAGGGTATGAACGAGCGCCGGATGGGCGGCCACCAGGGCGAGCGCGTTGACGGCCCCGCCACTGCTGGCGAAGAGGTCGACCGGCCCGCCCCCGGATGCCTCGATCACCCGTCGTACGTCATCGGCGTGTTGTTCCGGACTGCTCTCGGGCTCGCTGTCGGTGCGGGTGCTGCGGCCGGTGCCCCGCGGGTCGTAGGTGATCACCCGCCGGTCGGTGAAGTGGCCGGCCAGGGTGACGAAGCCGCTCGCGTCCATCGGCGAGCCGATCAGCATCAGCGGTGTGGTGGTGGCGGGCTCGGCCGGCTCCCGGAGGTCGTAGGCGATGACCGCACCGGGAGCGTCGAGAGTCTGAGTCATACCACCTCTATACTCTCCGCCGGCCGGGTCGGGGGCCAGGTCAGTGCGGTGTCGGGGATGTCGCTGTGCAGGGCGCGACGGTCCCGGCCACCGATGGCGCGGCCGTTCGCCACCACCAGGCGGGCCACCTCGATCGCGCCGTGTGCCTGGAAGTGGGTGTTGTCCTGCACGCCGTCCGGGTAGTTGGGTGACTCGCCGGGTTCCAGCCACAGCAGGTGGTCCTTCGTCGCTTCGGGGCCCAGTTCGGTCCACAGCGCGAAGGACAGGGCGGTCAGGTCGATCAGCGGGGTGCCGGTCTCGGCGGCGAGGGCCGTCATCGCTGCCGGATACTCACCGTGCGACAGGTACGGCGTACCGGCGCTGGTGAATCGCCGCCGTTCGACCGGGGTGACCAGGATCGGGGTGGCCCGCTTCGCCCGGGCCCCGTCGAGGTAGAGCCGCAGGTAGTCCTGGAAGGTGGTCCACGGGTCGGTGCCGCGGGCCGGGTCGGTGATCTTCTCGTCGTTGTGGCCGAACGACACCAGCAGCGTGTCACCGGGCTTGATCGCGGCCAGGATCCGGTCCAGCCGGCCCAGGTCGTGGAAGCTCTTGGAACTGGCCCCGGACAGTGCCTCGTTGACGACCCGCACGTCGTCGTGGAGGAAGACGTGCAGGGCCTGTCCCCAGCCGGCCCGGGGATGGTCGGCGGTGGCGTAGGTGGCGGCTGTCGAGTCGCCGGCCACAAAGATCTGCCGACGGCGATGGCGGCCGCCGAGGCCGGGGACGGGGACGGCGGCGAGAGCACCGGCGCGGAGCAACGTTCTCCGTCGAATCTCCATGCCGCATCTAATCAACGAATATCGATGCAGGCAAGCCCTTTCCCGCTGGTTAAACCGCCGCGATGAGCTGGTTCGACCAGCGCAGCAGCTCCAGGTATGCGGGACCGAGATTGTCCAGTCGCACGCCGGCCTGCGGATCGCCCGCCTCGTATGCCTCCACCGCCCGCAACACCCGCGACAGCGGGCTCCGGTCGTCACCGCGCAACGCGTCGGCCACCTCCGGAGCCAGCGGCATCTGATCGGCCAGCTCGGCCCGTGGGGTACCGAGCACATCGGCGATCCCGCTGAGCAGGCCGAACAGGGACGCCGTCTCCGG
>DATMVU010000495.1:0-5599 GCA_035562875.1 Actinoplanes sp.
CCGGGCTGCGAAACTCATCGGAGTCCTTCCGTACGGGCTTGCGGGTCCGCCTGCCGCGACCGGTCGTCGCGTGCTGCCGCCCTGCCGGTCCAGGCGCGTCCCTCGGCGACGGCGATCACCAGCATGGTCGGCAGCAGCGCAGCGGCCGAGCAGGAGGCGATCTGACCGGCCGAGTCGTTCCATGCCTCGATCAGGGCCACTTCCAGGATCGCTCCACCCCAGGGGATCAGTGTCACCCACGATCGGCGGGCCAGGGCCGCGTTCGTCAGGACGGTCACCACCGAGGTGAGGCCGGCGACCCCGGTGAGGAGCTGGACCAGGACGGCGCTGCCGGCGTACTGGTCGCCGTAGAGCAGGCGCAGCACGAGTATCGGCACGGCAATCACGACCGCCGCGCCGAGCAGGGCCGGGCCGGTGACCGCCACCAGCGCCCGGCCGAGCACCCGGCCCCGGCCGGCCTGCCGATGTGCCGCCACCAGACGGGGGAACACCGCGGCCATGATCGCGGCGGGCAGGGCGAGCACGGTCTTGGCCACCGTCGCGGCGGCGACGTAAGCGCCGGAGGCGTCCGGGGGCAGATGGTGCCGGGCGAGGAGCAGGTCGACGGTGGAGAACACGAACAGACCGGTCACCGCGACCGCCGCACCACCGACCGACCGCAGCCGCAGAGCAGCGCCGCCGGGCCCGCCCGCCGGGTCCCGGAGCAGGCTGCGGACCGCCACCGCCAGGGCGGCGACCTCGCTGAGCAGGGTGGCGGCCAGCGCTCCGGCGGCGCCGAGGAGCAGGACCAGACCCAGACCACCGATCAGGCGTACGCCGGTGGCCACCACGTAGGAGAAGGCCACCACCGGGAGCCGGCGTGACCCGAGCAGCAGCCCGCGCGCGGTGGCCAGCAGGGCCGCGACGATCAGGTACGGCGCCAGCTGGGCGGCCTCGCCGATGCCGTCGAGATGGAAGTAGGAGCTGATGAGCGGGGTGCAGAGCAGGGTGACGAGGGCCGCCGGCAGACTCCAGAGGGTGACCGAGCGCAGCGTTCGCGCCGACGACGACCGGTCCGTTCCGTGGGCCGCCGCGTGAGCCGAGGCGGCGGTCTGCAACGCGCCCAGGGGGATGCCGAGCATCACCATCGCGGCGAGCAGGGTGCCCAGGGCCCCGTACTCCTCCGGGTCGAGGAACCGCCCGGCCAGGGCGTGGAAGAGCAGGTTTCCGGCGCTCTGCACAGCGACGGCGACGGCGATCGGCCCGCCGGCCCGGAGTAGCGTGCCGGCTGCCCGCCGGAGATCGAACCGCACATGATCCGTATCGGCCGGTCGGCGCCGCCGCTGATCGTGGCTGCCGCCGGATCCGGGCGATGACCGGCCACGACCCCGCTCGGCAGCCATAATTCGGGGGACATGTCTGGACACGAGATGATCGCAGAGGCTCCGGCGCGCAGCCGCGGCGAGGTGCGGGATTCGCTGGCCGCCGTACTGAGCGCCGACGGGACGCCGTGGGCCTGGCAGGGCGACACCGGCGCGCCCGGCCGGTGGGTGGACGACACCGGCCCGGCCGACCTCGACGTCTGGTGCGCGGCCGGTCCGGAGGACTCCGGCGTCGTGTCCGGGCTGGCCGGCCGGCATCCCTGCGTGGTGATCGCCGAGACCACCGATCCGGGCCGGCTGCGGCACACCGTCATCGCCGTCCTGACCCGCGGGAGCCCCGGGATCGTCGACGTCACCCACAGCGATCTCCGGGTCGGCCCGGTCCTGATGGTTCCGGTCGCGGAGGTGACGGTCGATCCGGCACGACATCGCCTGACCGGGGCCGCCGCGGTCGCCGATCTGCTGGTCCGCCCGGTGCTCCGGGGCCGGATCCCGGTGGCCGGGCGGATCGCCGAGGCGCGCACCGCCTGGGTGGCTGCCGTCCCGGAGCACCGGCGCGCCCTGGCCGGGCGGCTGACCCGGCAGCTCGGCGCCGCTGTCACCGCGGACCTGATCGGCATTCTGGAGGGGGCCGTCCCGGATCCGGGTCTGCCCCGCCGGGCGCGGGTGCGGCTGGCGGCGTGCAGTCTCGTGCCGGGGGCGGTCATCGGGACGTGGGCGCAGCGGCGGCACATCCGGCCGGCCCGCCGGGAGCGGCGGCCGTTCGGCCCGCTCAGCCGTGGCGTGGTGGTGGCGCTGGTGGGCACCGACGGCTCGGGGAAATCCACTGTCGCCGCCGAGCTGGACGAACGGCTGCGGCACTGCGGGCTGACGACCGCGACGGCGTACTTCGGCATGGCGCGGGGCAACCTGCCGGGGGTGGCGCTGGCCCGCCGGGTGCTCGGCGTCGGCGGAACCGGCCCGGCGACCGGCCCGGACACGGGGCGGCCGGGGCATCTCGATCACGGCACGTTGCGTCGGCTCGCCGCCTGGTACTACGCCGGTGAGTACGGCTGGCGCTACCTGCGTGCGGTCGTCCCGTCGCTGGTCCGGGGCCGGGTGGTGATAGCCGACCGATGGGTGTACGACCTCCGGGACTCACCGTGGCCCGGCTCCCCGGCGGCACGTGTCGCCGAGTGGCTGGTGCCCGCACCGGACCTGCTGGTGCTACCGGACGCACCGGCCGAGGTGATCCATCGCCGGAAACCCGAACGGTCCGAGTCCGAGCAGCGGGCGCAACAGGAACGCTTCCACCGGTTGCTCGCCGAGAAGCCGGCCCGCTGTGCCGAGGTGGTGGTGGACACCTCGGGCCCGGCGGACGGTCAGGTGACGGCATTGGTGGCGGCGGTGATCAGAGCGGCGCACACCCCGCCCGGGCGGCTGCGTGGCCCCGGTGGTCAGGGCTCGAACCGGTAGCCGACCCCGCGCAGGGTCCGGATGTGCCGGGGTGCCGACGCCGACTCGCCCAGCTTGCGCCGCAGGTTGCCGACGTGCACGTCGATGATGTGGTCGTCGCCGAAGAAGTTGTCGCCCCAGACGTGTTCCAGCATCTGATGCCGGGTGAAGGTGCGCCGGGGTGAGGAGGACAGCAGGTCGAGGATGTCGAACTCGATCTTCGTCAGCTCGACGATCGCACCGGCCAGCGCGACCTCACGGACGTCGAGGTCGATGTGCAGCGCGCCGTGCTCCCGGGTGGACGAGCGCCGGGTCTGGTGGGTGGTGCGGGGGCGCCGGCGCATGGCCTGGATCCGGGCGGACAGTTCCCGGGGGGAGAACGGCTTGGTGACGTAGTCGTCGGCGCCGACCGACAGGCCGACCACCTTGTCCATCTCTTCGTTCCGGCCGGTGACCATGATGATGTAGGCGTCGGTGAACCGGCGGATCTCCCGGCACACCTCGATGCCGTCCACGTCGGGTAGTCCGAGGTCGAGGATGGCAAGGTCGGGGCGATGGGCCTGGGCCTGTTCCACAGCCTCCTGCCCGCCCCCCGCAGCGACGACCTCGAAGCCCTCCTTCTCCAGCAGATGACGGCAGATCATCATGAATTCGGGGGAGTCCTCGACAACGAGCGCTCTCGGCATGAACCGGTACCTCCGGTGCGGGCGGAATGTGGCAGCCGCATGATCGGCAGCGCGGCCGTGGATCGTAGGGTCCGGTGGCCGCCGTCACTTCACCAGTGCGCAACGCTCACGGGCCTGGTGCAGCATCTCGATGAAGTCGTACGGTTCGACGCCGTCCTCGATGTCCAGGACCCCGACCCACCGGCCGGACCCCATCTCCAGACCGGTCGTGATCGACGAGTCCCGGTCCAGCCGGTCGGTCCGGATGTAGCGGGACAGCGGCAGGTCGGTCAGCTCCGCCGCGGGCACCCCGTCCACGCTGGCGACCGCCACCATCTCGAAGGTGATGCACTGGGCGTAGAGCGCCTCGACGAGCCGGTCCACGACGTAGCGCCATGCGGGGGCGTTGCCGTCCAGGGCCAGCACCAGGGTCAGGTCGATGCCGGTCCGGGCCGGGCCGGGAACGATGGCGGTGGTGAGCGGTGAGATCGTCATGGGGAAAGTCTGCGGGAACGACCTCAACCGAGGCTCAGCCCGGCGTCAAGCCGGGAGCAAGCCCGGTAGGCGGCCTCGGTGACCTCCGCCGCCCGCGCCCAGCTCATCCGGCTGTGGGCGGACCGGTGACCCGCGTCGGCGTACCGCTGCCAGACCTGCTCGTCGGTGATCAGCTCCACCAGGGCCCGGGCCAGGGCGGGCGGATCGGCCGGGGGGATGGACAGCCCGTTGCGGCCCGGTTCGAGAACGGACCGGATGCAGGCCACGTCGGTGCCGACCACCGGGAGACCGATCGCCATCGCCTCGACCAGCGCCATCGCCGGCGGCGAGGTGGTGTAGTCGAACTTGAACGGCCACGTCCCCACCTGAGCCGCGGCGAACTCACCGAGCAGATCCGGGACCGGCTCGGTGACCACCTCGATCGCCTCGCCCGCCGCTCCGGCCCGGGCCAGCAGCGCGGGCAGCTCGGGCCGGGGGATGAGCAGCAGCCGGAGCCGGGCGCCGGGCACCCGGCGCCGGACCGTGCGGAACGCGTCGAGCAGGGTGTCCAGGCCGCGGACCGTCTCGGCCCGGCCGGCGAAGACGATGACCGGGGAGACCGGGTCGAACCGGGCGCGGCGGTCGTCCTCCGGAGCACCGCAGGCGTAGCGGACCACATGCGGCCCGCCCGGAACGCCCAGCCGTTCGGAGACCCGGGGGTCCGGGGTGAGAACGGTGGTGACGCCGGCCCGGCGCAGCGCCGCGATCGCCAGCCGAGCCGGCAGCAGCGTGGTCGCCGCGACCCGGGGGCGCAGCACGTTGGAGGACCACATCTCGGCCGGGGTCCCGCGCAGCCAGGCCCGTGGAGCGGGCAGCGCCGGCCAGGCGTACACGGTCAGCAGTTTGGGGTAGGGGCGCAGCACCGGGAACAACGCCAGGAGAGGACCGAGCGCTCCGGCGTGCACGTGGACCAGGCCGGGCCGGATCCCGGCCAGTGCGGCGGCGAGCGGCGCCGCCCGGCCCACCGGGAACGACTCCAGGGCGCCGCCCAGCTCGTGGACGCCGGTGAACGCCTGTCCGCCGTCCACGACCCGGCTGGTGATCAGGTGGTGCTCGCCCGGCACCCGGCGGGTGATCTCGGTGACCGTCCGGCCCATCGCCTCCCGGGCCGAGAACTCGGCGATGAGGTGGGCGATCCTGGTCATGCGGGGGCCGTCCGGGGTGCGGCGGGGAGGTACCGCAGTAGCCGGCCGAGCGCCGCGAACCCGAACTCGCCGATCTTCATCACCCACATCCCGGCGTACAGCAGCGGGTGTGTCCGCAGATACCGGATGTTGCGGAGGTAGATCGCGAACCGGTGCAGGATGTTGGCCTGCCAGCGGAACGCCTCGGGATGCTCGCGGGCGAAGACGTCCGCGGTGTGCGTGTAACCGAGCTTCTTGCGCAGCGTGCCGGTGAGACGGAGCGGGCCCTCGTCGTGGTGGATGAAGTCCCGGGTCCGGCCGATCCGGAACCCGGCCGCCCGGACCCGCAGGTCCAGATCCTTGTCCTCGGAGAAGACCATCCGCTCGTCGTGCCCGCCGAGCCTCTCGTAGACGTCACGCCGGAGGCAGCGTAGCGATTCGATCTCGGTGACGCCGTCGTAGCACTTCTTCTCCAGCCACT
>DATMVU010000496.1:0-45819 GCA_035562875.1 Actinoplanes sp.
GCCCAGTCCCGCTCCGCCCAGTCCCGCTCCGCCTGCTCCGCCCGGCCCAGTCCCGCCCCGTCCCGCTCCGCCCTGACTACCCGCCCTGACTGACCGCCCGGCCAGCTCCGCCCTGACTGCCCCCGTTACCCGGCCCGGCCCGCCCAGCCCCGCTCCGCCCAGCCCCGCTCCGCGATCTTGGTGGACCGGCCACCGTTTCCAGGGACTTATCGACCAAGAACGGGGAGGCGCGGTCCCGGCTTTGCAAATCTTGGTGGATAGGCAACCGTATTCGGTGGTCCGTCCACCAAGATCGCGAATGAGCGGGGGTTGCGCTGCGCAGGTTCGCGGAAACGCGAGGGTCACGGAAACGCGAGGGTCACGGAAACGCGAGGGTCACTGACGGGGCGGACGGAGCGGACGGGGCGGGCGGAGTTGCGGACAGGGCGGGGTTGCGGACGGCGGTCAGGCGGCGAGAAGGTCGTCGATCTGGTTGATCGCGCCCGAAGCGCCTTCCACGATGCCCATCTCGAGGACCTGCTTGAGGGCGTCGACGGACTCGTACTCACTGACGTAGACCGCCCGGGTCCCGCCGTCGTGTGCACTGAAGGTGTAGGTGCACTTGGCCTGCGGCATTCCCGGCACCGGGTTGAAGTCGAGGTCGGCGAACCCGTCCTCGAAGGTGAAGGAGTGCGGCTCGTCCACGGTGGCGATCACCCAGTAGCCGGCGTGCTTGGTGCCGTCCGGCGCGGTCATGAAGTAGGTGATGCGGCTACCCGGGGTGAGGTCGTGGTCGACGAACGTCGCCGGGTAGGTGGGCGGTCCCCAGATCTTCTCGAGCTGGCGCGGGTCGGCGTACACCTGCCAGATCCGCTCGACGGAGGCCGCGAAGTCCGCGGTGATGGTCAGGGTCAGTTTGTCGAGGTCGTGCTGGACGTCGGTGACGGGCATGGTCAGTCCTTCGGGTCGAGTTCGGATGCGAGTAGTTCGTCGATGCGGCTGATCCGGCCGCGCCAGACCTGTTCGAGTTCGGTCAGCAGTGACGCCACCGACCGGACCGCCTCCACGTCGCCGCCGGCCAGCTGCTCGCGGCCGGAGCGCCGTTTGGTCAGCAGGCCGGCCTTCTCCAGCACGGCGACGTGTTTCTGCACGGCGGCGAAGCTCATGTCGTACTTCGCCGCCAGCGCGGACACCGAGTGCTCCCGGGCCAGCACCCGGCGCAGGATGTCGCGCCGGGTGCGGTCGGCGAGCGCGTGGAACAGGGCGTCCACCCGGTCCGCTGCTTCGTCGTTCACAGGATTTAATATACAACCAACTGGTTGTACGTTGTCAAGAAATTGATGACCCGATCGACACATTCCCTGGTTAGAGTGCCCGTTCGTGCCTCCTCTCTTCGCAGCCAGCGACATCCACGGCCACCGGGACGAGTTCCGGGACGCGCTCCGCGACGCCGGGCTGACCGACGCCGCCGGTGACTGGACCGGTGCCGACGCCCGGCTGTGGCTGCTCGGCGACTACTTCGACCGCGGACCGGACGGGCTCGGCGTGATCGACGACATCCGCCGGCTGACCGGTCAGGCCGCGGCGGCCGGCGGCGAGGTGGGTGCATTGCTCGGCAACCACGAGGTGCAGCTGATCGCCGCGCACCGGTTCGGCGCGGCGACCATCCCGGGCTGGGAGGCACGCACCGACGGCTACTACGGGGCCTGGCTGGCGTACGGCGGCCAGGACGACGACCTGGACGGGCTGACCCGCGAACACCTCGCCTGGCTGAGCGCGCTGCCGGCCCTCGCCCTGGTCGGCGGGCACCTGCTGATGCACTGCGACAGCACCCGCTACCTGGACTTCGGTGACGACCTGGACGAGGTGAACACGACGGTGGCCGAGGAGATCACCGGCACCGATCCGGGCGCGTTCCTGTACTTCGTCAGCCGGATGAGCGGACGGGGCGAACTGTCCTCCCCGGCGAATGTCGACGCCCTGCTCGGGTCGTACGGCGGATCGGTGATCGTGCACGGCCACAGCACCCTGATCAGCCAGTTCGGCTACACCCCGGAGACGGTCCGGGAGCCGCACCGGTACAGCGGCGACCGGGTCCTGGCGATCGACGGCGGCGTTTTCGAGGGTGGTCGCATCCTGATGGCGGAGCTGGGTACGGTGCGGTGATGAGCTGTTCGTGTCCCGACTGCGGGACCGCCGGGGTACCGCTGATCTTCGGCTATCCGGTGCGGGAGGCCCAGGAGGCCGCCGCGCTCGGGGAGCTGGCACTCGGTGGCTGCCTGATGCCCACGGAACCGCCGAACTGGCAGTGCCCGAACGGTCACCGCTGGCGGGACGCCGACGAGGCCGTCTGGGACGAGCAGCTACTGACCGTACTGGCCGCCCACGGCTACTCGGAGGACTGACTTCACGACCCGTCCGGTCCACAGTTTTGGCACAGGTTAGCGATACAGGCGTTGCGACCGTACGGTACCGTTTCGGCGCGCCGGCACGCAGACACCATCGTCGATAGCCGGCTGTCCGAGCAGACTCCGAACGGGGAACTAGTGAAGAGACGTGTGGGCGTGACGGCGCTGGCCGCCACCGTTGTCCTGAGTGGCTGTTCGTCGGAGTCCGATGCGGTACAGACGCCGGGCCTCGAAGCCAGGGGAACCGTCCTCACCACCGTGCAGCCGGCCCGGCAGGACCTGACGAACCAGATCAGCCTGACCGGAAAGGTGACGATCAACCCGATCTTCGGGCTGGTCTCGCCCGCCGCTGGCGAGGTGCGGTACGTCACCCGCAAGCCGAGCACCACAGCCGTCTCGCAGCGGACCTGGGTGGCCACGGTCTGGGCGAACGGTTCACCGCGGCGGGTGGAGATCCCGATCGGGTCGGTGATGGCCGGCCGGCTGATGGACGACCGCTCCCAGGTCTCCAAGGGCATGCCGGTGGTGTCGGCCAAGCACATCGGCTACGGCATCGTCGCCGACATCGACAGCGCCCAGGCGTACCGGATCTCCGGGTCCGTCGAGTCGATCAAGGCGCAGATCAAGAACGGTCCCGGCCCGTTCGAGTGTGAGCCGGTGGGCACCATCGCGGCGCTGCCGGCCGGAACCCTCCCCGAGCCGGAGCCGACCACTACCAAGAACCCGCAGGCGAACCCGTCCGGGCAGCCGGCACCGGTCGAGGAGCAGGACCCGGGCGCGACCGGTGGCGCCGAGGGTTCCGAGCCGACCGGCCTGCAACTGGTCTGTGTCGCCCCGAAGAAGACCCGGCTGATCAACGGCTCCGAGGTGACCCTCGACGTGATCACCGGCCGGGCGAAGAACGCGCTGGTCCTGCCGGTCGAGGCGGTGGCCGGCCTGTCCGGCAAGGGCAAGGTCGACCTGGTGATCGGCGACGACAAGCGGCGCAAGACCATCGACGTGGAACTGGGCATCTCGGACGGCAAGGTGGTCCAGATCAAGAAGGGCCTGGTCGGCAACGAGACCATCGCGGTCCCCGGCCCGAACCTGCCGACTCCGGCGCCGGACGAGGTGACCGGGTGACGGCCCTGATCCAGCTCTCCGGCATCACCAAGGTCCTCAAAGGCCAGGAGCAGCCGAGGACGATCCTCGACGGTGTCGGCCTGGACGTGTACGCCGGGGAGAGTCTCGCCATCGTCGGCCGGTCCGGTTCCGGCAAGAGCACCCTGCTCAGCATCCTCGGCCTGTTCGACCGGCCGGACCAGGGCAGCTACCTGCTGGACGGCACCGACATCAGCCGGCTGCCGGAACGCCGGGCGGCTAAACTGCGCAGTTCCCACTACGGTTTCGTGTTCCAGCGGTTCTTCCTGCTCAAGCACCTGACCGCGGCCCAGAACGTGTCGATGGCCCTGGTCAACGGTCAGGGCTGGCTGCCCCGGCGGCAGCGCCGGGCGAAGGTGATGCAGGCCCTCGACGAGGTCGGCATCGCGCACCTGGCCAAGAACCGCCCGTCCCGGATGTCCGGTGGTGAACAGCAGCGGGTGGCGATCGCCCGGGCCCTGGTCCGCGAACCGAAGATCCTCCTCGCCGACGAGCCGACCGGCGCCCTGGACACCGAGACCGGCGCGCTGGTGATCGACGCGCTGACCGCGGTGACCGCGCGCGGCTGCTCGCTGATCCTGGTCACCCACGACCGGGACCACGCCGCCCGGATGAGCCGCGTCGTGCACCTGGAAGCCGGCGTACTGACCGAGCAGGTGGCGGTATGACCGAGCGCAGCGAGCGTAAACGGGATTTCGGAGGCACTGTCTGATGCGGCTCTCGGGCAGGTTCCGGTCGGCTCTGATCATCGGGATCCAGGGGATCCGGTCCCGCAAGACACGCACCCTGCTCTCCATGGTGAGCCTGTTCCTCGGGGTGCTGGCCGTCGTGGTGGTGCAGGCCGGCGCAAGCATCGCCGAACGGGCGATGCTCTCCGACCTGGAACTCTACGAAGGCCTCGACGGCACCACCGTGATGGACATGGGCGGCGGTTCGGCGAAGATCGGGCCGATCGTGGTGGACACCGTCACCGGCCGGGACGACGCGGTCGCCATGACCGGCATGTCGGCGATCATCGGCGAGCCCGGGGTCCGGCCGGTGAACGAGGGCGCCTCGCCGTTCGACGACAGCTACGGTGGCGGCGGTCCGCCGATGAACTGTGACAACACCGGCTGCTACGAGATCCCGGCGTCGGAGCTGGCCCCGCAGGGGCAGGCGATCGAGGTCCGGCTGACCGCGCTGACCGGTGACATCCGGCAGTTCCGGCCGTACCGCCCGCAGTCCGGACAGTGGCTGGACTTCAGCTCGATGCCGTCACTGGCACCGAAACTGGTGCTGAACCGGGAGGCGGCGAAGGGCTTCGACAGGTACAGGGTGCCGGCCGAGATGCGGATCCCCGGCTCGTCGTCGAACCTGACACCGCAGATCATCGGGGTGGTGGACGACGCCGACTCGCAGCCGCGCGCCTATGTGCGGATGGACGAGCTGACCCACTGGGTGCCGGTCAGCAAACTGGTCGACCCGAACTGGACCGAGGTCCGGGTCCTGATGACCACGCCGACCCCGGTCGAGCAGGTGCTCACGTCGAAGCTCAAGGCGATCAACATCGAGCCGAGCGTGCACGTGGTCAACTCGCGGGAGGCCCAGCAGGAGCAGCTGGCCCTGATGCGGATGATCTTCCTGGCGATGGCGGGCCTGGTCCTGCTGATCGGTGTGGCCGGAATCCTGAACGTGGGCCTGGCCACCGTCGGCGAGCGGGTCGAGGAGTTCGCGCTCCGGCGGGCGGTCGGCACACCCCGGGCACTGCTGGCCGGCATCGTGCTGGCCGAGACGCTGATCACCGGGATGCTCACCGCCGGGCTGGCGATCGCCGCCAGTGCGGGCGCTCTGAAGGTGATCGTCATGGTGGCGGGAAGTTCCACACCGTTCCTGCAGGGTGTGGTGTTCCCCTGGGACGCCGGGGTGGCCGGGGTGATCGCCGGTCTGATCGCCGGCGTGCTGGGCGGCCTGATCCCGGCGATCCGGGCGGCCGGTATTCCGATCGCCACGGTCATGCGCGCCTGATATTCCCGACATTCCCCCGGGTACCCCTGGTATCCGGGGGAATCGTCGTTCCCACACTCCGACAGAAGTCCGACAATCCATTTAGCGGGGTAGATCTCCGCGTATGACGTTGTTATCGTCCACCCCTGTTCAGGAATCGATTGAGATCATTTTCCGTCGACGGGGGTCGGCTTTGATGCACAGACGTTCCTTGATGACCGCGGCCGCCGCCGGCCTGGGACTGGCGCTGACCGGATGCGGCCGCCCGGACAGCGGCCTCGTCCCGGTCCGCACCCTGCCGAGCGGCCCGGTGGTCCTCGGCTTCTCCCAGGTCGGCTCGGAGAGCGGCTGGCGACTGGCGAACACCGCCTCGATCAAGAAGGCCGCCGAACGCAACCGGGTCGACCTGATCTTCAAGAACGCCGACGGCGACCAGAACCGGCAGATCGCCGACATCCGTTCGTTCATCGATGCCAAGGTCACCGCGATCGCCTTCTCCCCGGTGGTGGAGAAAGGCTACGACCAGGTGCTGCGCGAGGCCCGTGATGCGAAGATCCCGGTGATCCTCACCGACCGGCTGATCGAGACCGCCGACCCGTCGCTCTACGTCAGCTCGATCGGCGCCGAGTTCACCTCGGAGGGCAACCTGGCCGCCATCTACCTGGAGAACCTCTACACCAGCGCCCAGCAGACGGTGAACGTGGCACAGATCCTCGGCACCAGCGGCGCCACCCCCACCAAACTGCGCTCCGAGGGATTCACCGCCACCGCGGCGGCCCGCGGCGGCAAACTGAAGATCGTCGCGAGCGACACCGGGAACTGGACGGTCGACGGCGGCGAGGCGGCGATGCGCCGGCTGCTGCGCAAGGTGCCGCGGATCGACGCGGTATTCGCCCAGAACGACGACATGGGCCTGGGCGCGGTGAAAGCCCTGGAGGCAGCGGGGAAGAAACCCGGCACCGAGGTACGGCTGGTCACCGTCGACGCCACCAAGAAAGGGCTTCAGGGACTGATCGACGGCAAACTGAACTACGTCGTCGAGTGCAGCCCGATGATCGGCGAACAGTTGATGAGCGTCGTCGTCGCGATCTTCCTCGGCACCCGGGTGGAGAAACGCATCTCGTCGGAGAAAAACGTCTTCGACGCCATTTCCGCCAAGGACGTGCTGGGCGACCGCCCGTACTGAGACGGCCGCCCTGGGAGAATCAGTCGCCGACGGCCTTGAAAAGGGCGGCCACCTCGGCGTTGGAAAGGTGCCGGAACCCGCCGGGACGCAGATCGCCGAGACGGATCGGGCCGACAGCGGTCCGGATCAGCCGGGTCACCGGGTGCCCGACCTCGTCCATCATCCGGCGCACGATGTGCTTACGGCCCTCGTGGAGCACGATCTCCACCTGGGCCGTCTTGCCGATCGCGTCGACCAGACGGAACGAGTCCACCTTCGCCGGGCCGTCCTCCAGCACGACACCCTTCTGCAAGGCCCGGCCGACGGTGCGCGGCAGTGGCCCGATCACCTCGGCCAGGTACGTCTTGTTGATCTCGTACGACGGGTGCATCAGCTTGTGCGCCAGCCCGCCGTCGTTGGTGAACAGCAGCAGCCCCTCGGACTCGGCGTCGAGCCGGCCCACGTGGAACAGCCGCTGCTCGAAGTTGGCGCCGAGGAAGTCGGCCAGCTCGGTGCGGCCCTTCTCGTCGTCGAGGCTGGAGACCACGCCGCGCGGCTTGTTCAGCGCCACGTAGACCAGCTTGGTGTTGGTGATCACCCGCTGCCCGTCGACGTGGATCTCCACGGTGGCCGGGTCGACCTTGTCGCCGAGCCGGGCGACCCGGCCGTTGACGGTGACACGCCGCCGGAAGATCAGGTCCTCACAGGCGCGGCGGGATCCGACACCGGCAAGGGCCAGGACTTTCTGGAGGCGTTCGGCGGTGTCAGCCTGAGGCATCGAGCACTTCTTCCACATCGTCGGGCAGGAATGGAGCGAGCGGCGGCAACTGATCGACCGAGTTGAGGCCAAGCTTCTCGAGGAACAACGGCGTCGTCCGGTACAGGTATGCCCCGGTTTCCGGTTCGGTGCCGCACTCCTCGATCAGGCCGCGAGTGACCAGCGTACGCATTACCCCGTCACAGTTCACACCGCGGATGGCCGAGATGCGCGAGCGGGTCACCGGCTGTTTGTAGGCGACCACGGCGAGTGTCTCCAGGGCGGCCTGGGTGAGCCGCACCGACTGGCCGTCCAGGACGAACCGTTCGACGTAGGCCGCGTACTCCGGCCGGGTGTAAAGCCGCCACCCACCGGCCACCCGCCGCAGGTCGATGCCGTGCCCCGCCGCCGTGTACCGCGCCGATACGCCCTCGAGCGCCCGCGCGATCCGCTCCACCGGCTGCTCCAGCACCTGAGCCAGCTGCAACTCCCCGACCGGTTCATCCACCACCAGCATGATCGATTCCAGCGCGGCCGTGAGGTCGGCGTCATCCATCAAAACCGGCGCTTGGGTACGAACGGCACTCTCCACCGCAGCGGCAGCACTCGCCCGAGGCCGCCGAGGCTGAACCGGCACCGCGGCAACCGGCTCCGGCACAACCTCGGGCACCGGCTCGGCCTCCGGCACGACGGCGACAGGCTCCGGCACGACGGCAACGGGCTCGGGCACGACGGGGACGGGCTCCGGATCGACGGCAACGGGCTCCGGCACGGGTTCCGCGACGGAAGGCTCGGGAGCAGGCTCGGTGGGCTCCTCGACGGAGGCCGGATAGCCGGGGTCCGGGTCGCGGCGGCGTTCCCATGGTGGGACCCAGGCCGCTGCCTGGGCGGCCAGGCTCTCCGGACGTTCCTCGCTGCTCACGATCGCTCCTCCACCGGCTCCGGCTGATCCGCCGGGCCCTCATCGTCATCCTCGTCAAGATCGTGAGAGGAAGCGCCCGAGTCAAGCGCCGCCGCCGCAGGTTCGTCCGAACCGGTGGTCTCCTCGACCGGTTTGCTGCCCTCGTAGTCGTCGATGTCGAGTTCGGCATCAACCGCGTCGCCGGTTCCGATCCATCGGACGACCAGTTCGTCGAGGGACACCGGCTGCTCGAAGTCGACGAGCCCCTCCCGGTAGAGCTCCAGCAGGGCCAGGAACCGGGCCACCACCTCGAGGGTGTTCTCGCAGTCCGCGACGAGCAGGCTGAACGTGGCGGTTCCGGCCCGCCGCAGCCGGTCCCGCAGCAGCCCGGCGTGTTCCCGGACACTGACCCGCACCTGGTGGATGTGCGCGATGGAGACCTGCGGCGGCCCCGGCTTCGGCAGGAACGACCGGAGCGCGAGTTTCAGCAGGCGTGCCGGGCCGACTCCGAGCACCAGTTCGGGGAGTGCGTCGGCGTACTGCTGCTCCAGAGAGACCTGCCGCGGCCAGCGGCGCGCCCCGACCGCCTCGAGTTCGGAGATGTGCGCGGCGGCTTCCTTGAAGGCCTTGTACTGCAGCAGCCGGGCGAAGAGCAGGTCGCGCGCTTCCAGTAGGGCCAGGTCCTCCTCGTCCTCGACCTCGGCGGCGGGCAGCAGCCGGGCCGCTTTGAGGTCGAGCAGGGTGGCCGCGACGAGCAGGAACTCGCTGGTCTCGCCGAGGTCCCAGTCGTCGCCCATGGCCCGGATGTAGGCGATGAAGTCGTCGGTGACCTGGTGCAGCGCGATCTCGGTGACGTCCAGTTTGTGTTTGCCGATGAGTTGCAGCAGCAGGTCGAACGGGCCGGTGAAGTTGTCCAGCCGCACGGTGAAGCCGGTGGTGTCCCCGGTCTCGGGTGGTGGCTGGTCGGGCTCTGCAAGCACGTGCCGACCGTAGACCATGCCGGTGACGAGTTGATCCTGGTGCACGCTCATTCAACGGCACCGGCCGTACCTGGTTGCTCCGCACCCGAGTTACCGGCCGGTTACGTTTCCACGCGATCCCGGTTACGCTGCGGCGATGCGGTCACTGATCTCACCCCGGCTGCTTCTGCGCGAGTGGGAGGAGAAGGATGTCGACTTCCTCCTCGACATGTACTCGCGCTGGGAGGTGGCCCGTTTCCTCGGCTCGTCCCCACGGGTTCTGGACGGCCTGGACGACGCGGTCGCGACGCTGTCCCGCTGGCGGGACCGGCAGGACGACGTGCACACCATCTGGGCGATCCAGGACCGGGCGACCGGTCATCTGCTGGGCACCGCGCTGCTGGTGCCGCTGATGCTGTCCGGCGAGAAACTGACGCCCGCCGAGGAGACCGAGATCGGCTGGCATCTGCACCCGACCGCGTGGGGCAGGGGGTACGCCACCGAGGCGGCGAACGCGGTGATGGCGTACGCGGCCCGGTCCGGCATCGCGCCGGTGTTCGCCGTGACCTGGCCGGAGAACGAGGCCTCGCAGGCGGTGTGCCGGCGGCTCGGCATGCGCCATGTGGGGCAGACCGACCGCTACTACAACATGACGTGCGAGCTGTTCACGAACGAGAGATGAGCGGGCCGCCGCCCGTCCGGCGCGGCGGCCCGGCACATCACTTCTTCTTGGCGACCTTCTTGGCCTTGACCGGCTTCTCCACCTTGGCGACCTTCGCCACCTTGGCGGGCTTCTCGGCCTTGACGGGCTTGATCGCCTTCGGCGCCTTCTTGGCCTTGGGAGCCTCGACCACGACGACGGCCTTCTTGGCCTTCTTCTCCTTGACCGGAGCCTCTACGGCCTCGACGGCCTTCTTCGCCTTGGCCTTGACGGCTTCCTTGGTCTTCGCCATGTCAGCCTCCCTTCGTCGCAGTCCCGCGCCACCGACCGTGCACGCGTGGTGACGGCGACTGTAGACCCTCTCGCAAAATCTGGCATTCAGCATGGCGAAGTGAGATGTTCACCATCCCGTTCTCCGCCGGATACCCCCGCCGGACCTATGTCTCCGGGGTGGACCTGCCGTTGCTGAAGAAGACCGCACACTCCACGGCCCGGCGCCAGTCGGCGTACTCCCGTTCCCGGCGACGGACGTCCAGCACCGGCCGCCAACTGCCCGCCCGGTGCCGGTTGGCCCGCAGGTCCCGCAGATCCGACCAGTACCCGACCGCCAGCCCGGCCGCGTAGGCGGCACCCAGCGACACCGTCTCGGCGACCATCGGCCGGACCACCGGCACCTGCAGGAAGTCGGCGACGATCTGCATCAGCAGGTTGTCCGCCGTCATTCCACCGTCGACGTTGAGGCCGGTCAGCGCCAGCCCGGAGTCGGCGTTCATGGCGTCCACCACGTCCCGGGTCTGCCAGCCGGTGGCCTCCAGGACCGCCCGGGCGATATGACCCTTGGTGATGTACGAGGTGAGGCCCACGATCACGCCACGGGCCTCGCTGTGCCAGTAGGGGGCGTACAGACCGGAGAAGGCCGGGACTATATAACAACCACCGTTGTCACCGACCGTACCGGCGAGGGTTTCGATCTCCGAGGCGGTGCCGATGAGTCCCAGGCCGTCGCGCACCCACTGCACCAGCGAACCGGCGATCGCGATCGAACCCTCCAGCGCGAAGACCGGTTTCTCGGCACCGATCCGGTAACCGACGGTGGTGATCAGGCCATGGCTGGACCGGACCGGCGTGGTGCCGGTGTTCAACAGCAGGAAACCGCCGGTGCCGTACGTGCACTTCGCCTCGCCGGGCTCGAAACACGTCTGCCCGAACAGGGCGGCCTGCTGGTCCCCGATGGCGGCGGCGATCGGCACCCCGGGCAGCACCGCCTCGGCCGTGCCGTACACCTCGGACGACGACCGGATCTCCGGCAGCATGGCCCGCGGGATCCCGAAGATCGCCAGGAGCTCGTCGTCCCAGTCCAGGCTTTCCAGACCCATCAGCATGGTACGGCTGGCGTTGGTCACGTCAGTGATGTGCAGCCCACCGGTCAGGTTCCAGATCAGCCAGCTGTCCATCGTGCCGAACAGCACCTCCCCGCGCGCGGCCCGGTCGAGCAGCCCGGGAGTGTTCTCCAGCAGCCATTGGATCTTCGGGGCGGAGAAGTAGGTGGCCGGCGGCAGCCCGGTGCGGGCCTGCACGAACTCCGCGTCGAGATGCGACACGTCGGTGCGGGTGTCCTGCCAGACGATCGCCGGTGCCACCGGGACACCCGTCGCCCGGTCCCACAGCACCGTCGTCTCGCGCTGGTTCGCGATCCCGATCGCCGCCACCTGCGACGCGTCGATACCCGCCTCACGCAGCGCCTTCCGGATCAGTTTCTGCAGGTCACGCCAGATTCGGGCGGCGTCGTGCTCGACCCAGCCGGGCCGCGGATAGGACTGCGGATGCTCGGCCCGCACCACCGCCACCACCGTGGCCCGCCGATCGAACAGAATGCACCGCGTCGACGTGGTCCCCTGATCAACCGCCAGGACATAGCTCATGACTGCACCTCGCGGGAGATCGACCGGGCCGCGGCGACGACCTGGTCGACCAGGTGCGGGCGGGGCTGGCGGCGGGTGTCGGTGACCCGCTCGACCGGGCCGGCGATGCCGATCGTGCCGACGACCAGCCCGCCGGAGGTGCGCACCGGCGCGGCGACAGCGGCGAGCCCGGGACGCCACTCCTCGACGGAGAGACCCCAGCCGCGGGCACGGGTCACGGTCAGCTCGTCGCGCAGGGCGTCCCGGCCGGTCACCGTTCTCCTGGTGTACGCGTCCAGCCGGCCCGACACGACCGAGGCGGCGGCCACCGCGTGGTACGCCAGCAGGACCTTGCCGAGGGCGGTGGCGTGCGCGGGGAGGCGTACTCCGGTGTCCAGGTTCTGGGCGGAGTCGTCGGGACGGAACACGTGGTGCACCACGAGCACCTGACCGTCGCGGAGGACACCGAGCCGGGCCTCCTCGCCGCTGCGGGCCGCGAGGGCGTCCGCCCAGTTCAGGGCACGGCCGCGCAGTTCGTTGTCGTCGATGCCGGTGGACGCCAGGTCGAGCAGGCCCCGGCCGAGGCGGTAGCGGGCGGTGCGCGGGTCCTGTTCGACGAACCCGACGTGTTCCAGGGTGCGCAGGATGCCGTGTGCGGTGGATTTCGGCCAGCCGAGCGCGTCGGCGATCTCTTTCACCCGCAGCCGGTCCTCCCCCGCCGCGAGCAGGCGTAACACCGCCGAGGACCGCTCGATGGACTGGATCAGGCCGGGCACGTGCGACATTGTCGCACGCACCGCGTTGCCGCACGCCCGAACGGTTCCTAACGTCGCGCTGGTCGAGGACGGGAGGCACTTGTGGCGCACTACATCGGAGCGCTCGATCAGGGCACCACCAGCACGCGGTTCATGATCTTCGACCGGGCCGGTCACGAGATCGGGCGGCACCAGCTGGAACACCGCCAGATCCAGCAGCGCCCCGGCTGGGTCGAGCACGATCCCGCGGAGATCTGGGAGAACACCCTCAAGACCATCGCGGTGGCGCTCGCCGACACCGGGCTGGCGCCGGAGGACCTGGCCGCGATCGGGATCACCAACCAGCGCGAGACAGCGGTGCTGTGGGACCGGGCGACGGGTGAGCCGGTGGCTCCCGCGATCGTCTGGCAGGACACCCGCACCGACTACCTGGTGGCCCGGGTCGACGCCGCGTTCGTGCAGGCCCGCACCGGGCTGCCGCCGGCCACCTACTTCTCGGCCACCAAGATCCAATGGCTGCTGGAGCAGACGCCCGGCCTGAAGGAACGCGCGGAGAAGGGCGAGGTGCTGTTCGGCACCGTCGACTCGTGGCTGATCTGGAACCTCACCGGCGGCCGGCACCTGACCGACGTCACCAACGCCAGCCGCACCATGCTGATGAACCTCGACACCCTGGACTGGGACGACGAACTGCTGGCGATCTTCGGGGTGCCGCGCGCGATGCTGCCGGAGATCCGTTCGTCCGGAGAGAACTACGGAACCGCCGACGCCGCCCTGCCCGGGGTACCGATCGCCGCCACCCTCGGTGACCAACAGGCCGCCCTGTTCGGGCAGACCTGTTTCGAGCCCGGCGAGGCCAAGTGCACGTACGGCACCGGCGGCTTCCTGCTGATGAACACCGGCACCACGCCGGTCCGGTCCAGCCACGGCCTGATCACCACCGTCGCCTACCGATTCGGCACCGAGCAGCCCGTCTTCGCCCTGGAAGGCTCGATCGCCGCGTGCGGCTCCGCCATCCAGTGGCTGCGCGACCAGGTCGGCATGTTCGAGACCTCGGCCGACAGCGAGACCCTCGCGTCGTCTGTCGAGGACAGCGACGGCGTCTGCTTCGTACCGGCGTTCTCCGGCCTGTACGCGCCCTACTGGCGTCCCGACGCCCGCGGCGCCATCGTCGGCCTGTCCCGCTTCCACACCGCCGCCCACATCACCAGAGCCGCACTGGAAGCCATCAGCTACCAGACCCGTGACGTGGTCGAGGCGATGGCCCAGGACACCGGCACCTCCCTCGACTGTCTCCAGGTCGACGGCGGCGTCACCGCCAACGCGCTCTGCATGCAACTCCAGTCCGACATCCTCGGCGTCCCGGTCAGCCGGCCGGTCGTCGCCGAGACCACCGCGCTCGGTGCCGCGTACGCCGCAGGTCTGTCCATCGGTTTCTGGAAGTCCCTCGACGAGCTGCGCGCCAACCGGCACGAGGACCGGCGCTGGCAGCCGTCCTGGTCGGCACAGCGCCGCACCGAAGGCATCACCCGGTGGCGGGCCGCCATCGACCGCACCCTCGACTGGGTCAGCGTCAGCTGACCGGGCTCCTGGAAAAGAGGAACGTGAAATGAAGACCGGAGTGATCTCACCCCAGGCCCGCGAGAAGGCCATCGCCGCGCTGTCGTCCGGCGAGGAACTGGACGTGCTCGTCGTCGGCGCGGGCGTGGTCGGGGCCGGCTCGGCCCTCGACGCCGCCACCCGAGGCCTCTCCGTCGGTCTCGTCGAGGCCCGC
Source organism: Actinoplanes sp. (assembly GCA_035562875.1). GTDB lineage: Bacteria > Actinomycetota > Actinomycetes > Mycobacteriales > Micromonosporaceae > Actinoplanes. The sequence goes on from DATMVU010000496.1 coordinate 14,384, forward strand.
GACTTCGCCAGCGGCACCTCCAGCCGATCCAGCAAACTCATCCACGGCGGCCTGCGCTACCTGGAGATGCTCGACTTCAGCCTGGTCCGGGAAGCGCTGCGGGAACGCGGCCTGCTGATCCAGAAACTGGCCCCGCACCTGGTCCGGCCCATCCCGTTCCTCTACCCGCTGCAGAAGCGTGCCTGGGAACGCCTCTACATGGGTGCCGGCCTGGCCCTGTACGACCTGCTCGCGCTCTCCGGCCACGGCGCCGGCGTCCCCATGCACCGGCACCTGAGCCGGGTCGAGGCGCTCAAGGCGTTCCCGTCGCTGCGCCCGGAGACCCTGGTCGGCGCGATCCGCTACTACGACGCCCAGGTCGACGACGCCCGGCACACCATGTTCCTGGTCCGGACCGCCGCCGCGCACGGGGCACACGTCGCGTCCCGTACCGAGGTGATCGGTTTCCTGCGCGACGGCCGTCGCGTCACCGGCGTCCGCGCCCGTGACCTGGCCACCGGTGCCGAGTTCGAGATCAAGGCCCGCACCGTGATCAACGCGACCGGGGTGTGGACCGGCGACAGCCAGGCCATGCTGGCCGGCGAGCGCGGCGAGTTCACCGTCACCGCGAGCAAGGGCATCCACCTGGTGGTCCCGCGCGACCGGATCGCCGGCCACACCGGCATGATCCTGCGTACGGCCACCAGCGTCCTGTTCGTCATCCCGTGGGACCAGCACTGGATCATCGGCACCACCGACACCAAGTGGGACCTCGACAAAGCCGACCCGGCCGCCTCCGGCAAGGACGTCGACTATCTCCTCGACGAGGTCAACAAGGCTCTCGCCACCCCGATCACCAGAGACGACGTGCAGGGTGTGTACGCCGGACTCCGCCCGTTGCTCTCCGCGGAAGCCGCCAGCACGGCCAAACTGTCCCGCGAACACGCGGTCGGCAACCCGGTCCCCGGCATGATCGTGGTGGCCGGCGGCAAGTACACCACCTACCGGGTGATGGCCAAGGACGCCGTCGACGCCGCAGCCCGCGACATGTCCACCCGGGTCCCGCCGTCCTGCACCGACGAGGTCCCGCTGCTCGGCGCCGACGGCTACCGCGCCGCCTGGAACCGCCGCACCGCCCTGGCCCGGTCGTCCGGCCTGTCGGTCTCCCGCATCGAACACCTGCTGCGCCGCTACGGCACCCTGATCGACGAGGTGCTCACCCTGATCGAAGCCGACCCGTCGCTGGGCCTGCCCCTGGACGGCGCCCCCGACCTGCTGCGCGCCGAGATCGTCTACGCGGTCAGCCACGAGGGCGCCCGCCACCTGGAGGACGTCCTGACCCGCCGCACCCGGGTGGCGTTCGAGACCCCCGACCGCGGCGTCACCGCCGCCCGGGCGGCCGCCACCCTGATCGCCCCGGTCCTGGGCTGGTCCCCGGCCGAGGCGGAACGCGAAGCGGCGGTCTACGAGACCCACGTGATCGCCGAACTGTCCGCCCAGACCCAGCCCGACGACACGTCGGCCGACGCCACCCTCCGCGGCGTGCCCACCCCGGCCACCCTGGCCACCACCGTCTGACCCTTCGACAGGCCCACGGCCGCAGGTTTCCCGAGGAGAGACCCGGATCAGCGATCCGGGTCTCTCCTCGTATCCATTTCGACGAGTTGACAGAGTTGCAGGACGCCATGCGCCTCCTGTGTGCCTGCTGGGCTCGGATCTTGGTGGGCCGGCCACCGATTGCGGTGGTCGATCGACCAAAATCCGGGGCGGTCGGGGTGGAGCTGCCGATCTTGGTCGAGCGGCTACCGGAATCGGTGGTCGATCGACCAAGATCCGAGCCGGGAGTGGTCAGCGGGAGTGGTCAGCCGGTCTGAGGAATGCGCCCGCTGTGGGGTGCGGTCGAGAGAAGGGCTCCTCGGCTCGGCGGCGCGGTCGGGACTGTGTGTGTCCGTGCCGGTGCTGGGTACCCGACCAGAGCACGCGAACCGCGATCGTGTGACCAGACGAGGGCTCACCGCCGGAAGAAGGCGGACTTCCGGTTCGTGGTGCCGCGGTTCCGCCGGCGGTGACCATCGCATTCGGCCCGGTGGGCGCGGGACGGCCTGGAGTGGGGACCACCTCGCGTGATGGAACGGGACGGGCGGGTTCGGCGGGAGGTGTCAGTCGTACCCGCGCATGGGGTTGATCTTGATTTTGGGGGTGGGGTTGGTGGAACCGGCGGCGAAGGCTGCTGCGGCGGCGAGGGTGAGGGCGGCGCACAGGAGCAGGGTTCCGGTGTAGCCGAGCAGGGAGAGGGCGCCACCGGCGATGATGCCGGAGACGACCATGCCGGCGGTGGTGGCGTTGGCGAACAGGGTGGTGGCGCGGCCTGTCGCGGGAGCCAGGGCGTCCTGGAACCAGCGGATGCCGGCGGCTCCGACCAGGGCTATGCCGACGCCCCGGGCGGCCTGGCCGGCGATCAGCAGGGGGATGCCGCGGGCCAGGATGGTCACCGCGAAGAAGAGTACGAAGAACGCCATTCCGGCCAGGATGATCAGGCGCTGGCTCACCTCGGGCGGGATCACCATCAACGCCAGGGCGGCCAGCACCTCCACCACCGCGCAGACGCTGAACAGGATGCCCACCGTGGCTGTCGGATGGTGCAACTCGCTGGTCACGTAGAGGGGCAGGACCACCGAACCGGCGAACATCGCGGCGAAGAACAGGGTCATGCCGCCGGTCAGCAGTGTCAGGGTGGCGGCGGGCAGGGTGACGGGCGGCTCACCGGCGTCGGGGGCCGGTGCGGGCGGGCGGTTCTCCGGGGTGGGTACGGCCACCAGGATCCAGACGGCGGCCAGCGCGATCAGGACCGCCGCGGCCCGGGGGATCGCCCGGAAACCGGCGGTGGCCAGGGTCGTCGCGCCGAGCAGGGGGCCGACCGCCCACGCCAGGGACCAGGCCGACCGCAGCAGCGGGGCCGAACGCCGGCCGGCCGGGCCGTCGCCGAGCAGCACCCGGGCCAGGGCGAACAACTGCGGGAACGCCGCCACCAGGGCGCCCAGCAGGGTGAACGCCAGCAGGATCAGCAGCGGGAACGACGTGATCACGGTCATCAGAGCCAGAGCGGTGGCGCCGGAGAACATCGCCGCGGCGGCGTACCGGCGGGACGGGCTGCGGTCGAAGGCCCGGCCGGCCAGCCAGCTCGTCAGGATGCCGCCGATGCCGTGGACCGAGACGAAGACGCCCGTCTCCCACGGGCCGAAACCGGCCACCTCGGTGACGTAGAGGACAAAATACGAGCCGACCATCGCGTCGGCGACACCGAGCATCACCACGGCAACTACCAGAGACATCGACATCGTTCATCACGATAACCGTGATGAACAGGTCGGGCCTACGCCCAGATGCGGAGGAAGAGCACACCCAGGATGTCGATCGTCCACAGCAGCAGCGGGTAGCCGAGTGGGAAGAACGCGAAGATCAACAGCAGCAGGGAGCCGACGTTCTTGTCCTCGAACCAGAGCCGCATCCAGGCCATACTCGGGCCGGGGCGGCGCAGCGCGTGCCACAGGATGCCGAAACCGTCGAGCGGCGGGATCGGGATCAGCGCCAGCAGGCCGAACCCGAGCAGGCCACCGCCCAGCGAGAGGATCACCTGCTGGTCGAAGGCGAGCGGCAGCCCGCCGCGCAGCAGCGTGCCGGGCTGCACGAAGGCCAGGATCTCACCGCCGTAGACCAAGGCGTAACCGGCGATGAACAGCAGACCCGCGAGGATGTTGGCGACCGGGCCGGCGGCGAACACGGCTGCCGCCCGGCCCCGGCCACGCCAGCGCGGCACCTCGTCGACGGTGATCTGCCGGCCCCAGCCGGTGCCCCCGATGGCGGCGCAGACCGCGCCGAACGGATCGAGCTCCTGACGGAGACTGAACCGCGCCGCCGGGCGGCCGTCGTTGAGGCCGACGACACGTGCGGTGAACCGCATCGCCACCGAACGCAGTGTGATGCCGAGAAGGAAGGCGATGACCAGGGCGACGAAAGCCACCGGCTCGCCGAGCGCGAAGAGCACGGGTGCGGAACCTAGCCTCGTTCTGCCTGGGCGGCGATGACCTCGCGAGCGAGCTGACGGTAGTTGCGGGCGCCGGACGACGCCGGGTCCAGCGTAGTGATCGGAGCGCCCGCCACGGTCGACTCCGGGAACTTCACCGTCTTGGTGATGACCGTCTGGTACACCTTGTCGCCGAACGCCTCGACCACCCGCTGCAGCACCTGACGGCAGTGGGTGGTGCGGGAGTCGTACATGGTGGCCAGGATGCCCTCGAGCTCGAGGTCGAAGTTGAGCCGCTCGCGCACCTTGTCGATGGTGTCGAGGAGCAGCGCCACTCCACGGAGGGAGAAGAACTCACACTCCAGGGGGATCAGCACGCCGTGCGCGATGGTCAGCGCGTTGATCGCCAGCAGGCCCAGCGAGGGCTGGCAGTCGATCAGGATGAAGTCGTACTCCTTGCGGACCGAGCGCAGCGCCCGGGCCAGGGCCATCTCCCGGGCCACCTCGTTGACCAGCTGGATCTCGGCGGCGGAGAGGTCGATGTTGGCGGGCAGCACGTGCAGGCCGGCCACATCGGTCTTGATGATGACGTCCTCGGTGGCGACGTCGTCCTGCATGAGCAGGTTGTAGATGCTCAGGTCGAGGTTGTGCGGGTTCACTCCGAGGCCGACCGAGCAGGCGCCCTGCGGGTCGAAGTCGACGAGCAGGACCTTGCGCCCGTACTCCGCGAGGGCCGCACCGAGATTGATGGTGCTCGTGGTCTTGCCGACGCCGCCCTTCTGATTCGCGAGGGCGATGATCCGGGCCGGACCGTGCCGGTCGGTCGGCATCGGCTCGGGAATCGGGCGGCGCATCGTGTACGCCGTGGGGTCGGCGGGGCCCAGATCCGCGCCGAGATCCAGGGAGTTCTGCTGTTCGCGGAGCGTCGAGGTCCAGGCATCCATACGATTGCCGTTCCCTGACATGACCTTCGCCCCCTTTCGACTCACAACCGGAGCCGATGCCCGACTGTACGCCAACCGTGCCGCTAGCACGGGGTCAGCCGGTCGGCGTGTCGCATCCACACATCCCCAGCTCTCAACGAGCGCGAGGGTGTGCGGTCGCGTACACCTCACGGAGACGTTCGACGGTTACCAGGGTATACACCTGTGTCGTCGTCACCGAGGCGTGTCCCAGCAGTTCTTGCACCACCCGTACGTCAGCCCCGCCGTCGAGCAGATGCGTCGCGTAGGAGTGACGCAGCGTGTGCGGGCTGACGGCGTACGGACCGTCCACCGGGAGACCCGTCGCGAGGGCGCACCGGTGCAGCACGGTCCAGGCGCTCTGCCGGGACAACCGGCCGCCGCGAGCGTTCAGGAACACCGCCGGAGTACCGCGGCCGGACTCGGCCAGTCCGGGCCGGGCGCGCACCAGATAGGCCTGCACCGCGGACCGTGCGTAGTCACCGACCGGGACCAGCCGGGCCTTGCCACCCTTGCCGCGCAGCACCACCGCCGGGTCCACGTCGAGTTCCAGGTCGTCGATGTCGGCGCCGACCGCCTCGGAGATCCGGGCGCCGGTGCCGTACAGGAACTCCAGCAACGCCCGATCCCGCAGCCCGAGCGGGGTCGCCGGGTCCGGCACCGCCAGCAACCGGCCCACCTGCTCCACGTCGAGAGCCTTGGGCAGGCGTTTCGGCGGGGCCGGTGGCCGCACCTCGGCAGCCGCGTCGTGCGGGACCAGCCGCTCCCGGACCGCGAACCGGTGCAGCCCACGGACCGCGGAGACGGCCCGCGCCGCCGACGACGACGCCAGGCCCTCCTCCCGCAGCGCCGCCAGGTGCCCGGCCACGTCGGCGGCCCGGACCCCGGCCAGCTCGGTGATCCCGGCCGCCGCCAGCCACTGGGCGTATCGATGCAGGTCACGTCGATATGAGGCGAGGGTGTTACCGGACAGTCCACGTTCCACGGTCAGGTGGTCGAGATAGGTCCTGATCACCCGGTCCAGACTCAGAGCGTCACCTCCGTTTTTGCAAGCTTACGTCTGACCTGCCGATCTTCCCGGATCCACGGACCGGCATCGGCCCGCCGGCGGTCCGGGCTGTACGGTTCCACCCGATGAGCGGCTTTCCCTGGCTTCTGGTGGACCAGAACACCGACGACGGTGAACTCGTGATCGCCGCCTGCTCGGACATCGACGGACTGTTCGTCGACCCGCCCCAGCCGCCGGTCGAGCGGTACTCCCTGCTCGGCTGCGACCCGGCCGGCCGCCTGCGGGACGCCTGCGCCGGATTCGGCCCGGCCTGGCTCGGCAACGTCGGCCTGGACGCCGTCCACCCGCCGGGCTCCGACCATCCGGCGCACTGCTGGCACTGCGCCGAGGAACTGCTCGACATCACCGTGCTCGACTCCCGGCCGTCGCTGCTCGGGCCCGGCCTGCTCGACGTCACCCTGGAGGGGCGGCTCCGCAACGAGGAGCTGGCCCGGTTCGCCCGCGGTGCGGACAAGGCCCCGGACGCCGACGGCTACCGGCTGGTCGGCGTCACCGGGCACGGCGACGAGGACTTCGGGGCCTGCCGGGACGTCGACGGTGTCTTCCGCGGCCGGCCCGCCCCCGCTCCCCGCGGCGCCACCCTGATCGGCTGCCGCCCCGAACCGCCGCTGCAACGGGCCCTGGACGCCCTGGCCCGCGGCGGGGCCCGGCGCCGGCGCTGGGTGCAGGGCTCGATCTTCAGCGTGGACCGGGACGGCACCGCCGTCGGCATGGTCGGCGCGGCGCTGGGGGCCGAGGTGGCCGAGGTACGCCCGTCACGTCTCGGTGACGGCCTGGTCGACGTGACGGTCCAGCCGACGTACGGCGACGCGATCGGCGGCCCGCGCCCGGCCGGCGCCCGCACCGTGTGGCAGCAGTGGCGGGCCAGCCGCCCCGACGTGCTCGGCGAATGGGCCGAACACGACGCCGACCTGCGCCACGAATGGTCCGGGGTGGCCCTGGCACATCACGAGCACCGGCCCGACCGGCCGTCCGGTGCCACCTACCACCTGGCCGGGGTGAACATCACCGACGTGGAGGGCTTCTTCTGCGCGATCGGTGAGGCGGTGAACGGGCCGGGTGGCTACTTCGGCTGGAACCTCGGCGCCCTGCACGACTGCGCCAACGGCGGCTGGGGTGCGGCACCGGCGTTCCGGCTGGTCTGGCACGACTCGGCGGTGGCCCGGGAACACCTCACCGGCGGGTACGACAAACGCTGGTGGGCACCCGCTGTCACGATGGACGATCTGCTCGGTTACCTCGCCGACTCGGGGGTCGAAGTGGAGCTCCGTTAGGGTTTTGCCGAGATCACCATGGACCCGGTAGGTTGCCGCCATGTCGGTCGATCTCAATGCGTCCGTTCCGCACTCGGCACGGATCTACGACTTCCTGCTGGGCGGCAAGGACAACTTCGAGGCTGACCGCACGGCCGCCGCGGAGATCGTGAAGCACGCCCCCAGTCTCCCGGTCTCGATGCGCGCCAACCGGGACTACCTGGCCCGGGCCGGCCGTTTCCTCGCCGCCGACCTCGGCATCCGCCAGTTCCTGGACATCGGCACCGGACTGCCCACCACGCCCAACCTGCACCAGGTGGTCCAGGACGTCGACCCGGCCTCGACGATCGTCTACGTGGACAACGACCCGATAGTCCTGGTGCACGCCCGCGCGCTGCTCACCTCCGCCGGGGCCGGCTCGACCGCCTACCTGGACGCCGACCTGCGCGACGTCCAGCACATCCTGGACTCCCCCGAGGTGCGGGCGCTCGACTTCAGCCGTCCGATCGCGATCAGCCTCCTGGCCATCCTGCAGTTCGTCGTCGACGAGGCGGAGGCGTACGCGGTGATCGACACGCTGCTCGACCGGCTCGCCCCCGGCAGCGCCCTCGCCATCTCCACCGTGACCGCCCACAACGAGCAGGCCGTCCAGGGGGCGAAGGCCTACACCGCCCGCGGTATCCCGGCCAAACCGCGGACCGACGACGAGGTCCGGGCCCTCTTCCGCGGCCTGGAGATCGTCGAGCCGGGCATCACCCTGGTCAGCCGCTGGCGGCCGGACGGCCCGGTACCCGACGACTTCCACGTCCAGATGTCCGGCGGGGTGGCCGTCAAACGGTGACCTTCTCCGGGTGATCCGTTTCGCTGTGATCCGTTTCGCTGTAATCGGTGAAGCCGACCACGTTCCCCCACGGGTCGGCGATCTCCACGGTCCAGCCGGTCGCCACCGGGAACGGCTCGGCCAGCAACGTCACCCCCGACTCGGTCAACTCCTCGGCCGTGGCCCGGGCGTCCGCCACCGCCAGCCACAGCCGTGGGCCGGTCACGTTCCGCGGCTCCTCCCCGGTCCGGCGCACCAGCAGCCCGGGCGTCTGATCACCGAGCCGGAACAGCGCGATCCCGGACTCGTCCCGACGGAACGCCACCGGAAACCCCAGCCGCTCGGCGTAGAACTCCACGGCAGCGTCCAGGTCACCGACGGTGAACAGCACGTTGTCGATCCCACGGATCACGGTCACGTCGTCTTCTCCACTCGCCCAACCGTACAAGTCGTCGCCGACAGCCCTGCGCCGCGGTTCCCCGGACCGGGACCTTCCGGAATCAGCCGGACACGAAGATGCAGAAGGTGTGACCGTCGGGGTCGGCGTACACCCGTAGTGGTTCCTGCGGGTCCTCGCTGCGGTCCAGGCGGAGCGTTCCGCCCAGGGCGAGCACCCGATCGTGTTGCCGGTTCAGTTCCTCGAACGAGTCGACGCCGGTGTCCAGGTGCATCTGCTGGGGGACCTCCTCGGACGGCCAGCTGGTCGGGCGTACCCCGGTGGTCTGCTGGAACGCCAGCTGCCAGGAGCCGTCCGCCGGGCGCAGGACCAGCCAGTCCCGGCCTTTCGGGTCGTCGGCGCCGGCCGGTGGCGGCTCGTCGCCGTCGCGGTATTCCAGCCCCAGCAGCTCCCGGTAGAACTCGGCGAGCCGGCGGGCGTCGGTGGTGTCGAGCACGAACGAGCGAAGGATCGGCACTGTCATGACGTTCCGGTACCCGCCTACAGTGGATCGATGCGTGTCCTCGTTGTCGCCGCGCCGCTGATCGGGCACGTTTTCCCGCTGGTGCCGCTGGCCCGGGCGCTGCTCGCGGCGGGGCACGAGGTGCTTGTCGCGACAGCGGGTGACGGGTTGCGGGTGGCGGCGGCGGGACTGCCGGTGCGGGATGTGGCGCCGGGGTTCCGGTTCGGCCGGGCGGCGATGCGGGCCGTACTGCGGCGTCCGTTTCTGATCCGTGCCGAGCTGGCCGGGACGGCGGGTGTCCGGATGGTGGGGCACCTGTTCGGGGCGGTGAACGACACGATCGCCGGCGGGGTTCTGGCGGTGGGGCGCGAGTGGCGGCCGGACCGGATCGTGTTCGAGCCGCTCGCCGCGGCGGGTGCGGTGGTCGCGGCCCGGCTCGGCGTGCCGGGCATCCTGCACGAGAATTCGCTGTACGACGGACCGGAGCTGCTCGCCGCGACCCGCATGCGGGGCCGTCCCGAGCTTGTTGCACCGGCCGCGGTGATCCGGATCGCGCCGGCGAGTGTGGCCGGGCGCGGCACCCACCTGCCGATGCGGTTCGTCCCGTACGGCGGTGAGGGCGAGCTTCCGGACTGGCTGGCCGGGCCGCCGTCGCGCCCCCGGATCCTGGTGAGCCGCAGCACGGTGCCGCAGCCGGGGCCGGACCGGACGACACCGCGCCTGCTGGAGGCGGCCGCCGGGGTGGACGCCGACGTGGTACTGATCCGCCCGGCGGGTGACCGGAAGCTACCGTCGAATGTCCGCACCGTCGGCTGGGTGCCGATCCCGGCCGCGCTGGCCGCCGGGGCGTCGATCGTCCATCACGGTGGCGCCGGGACGACGTTGACGGCGCTGCACGCGGGCGCACCGCAACTGATCGTCCGGGGTGCCGGGGACCGCCGGTTCAACGCCGAGCTGGTGGCGGCCCGGGGCGCGGGTATCGCCGTCGACGAACGGGACATCTCCGCCGCTCTGCTGAACCGTCTGATCACCGATCCGCTGCTGGCGGTGATAAACCGCGAGGTGCGTGCCGAGATCGCCGCGATGCCCGCGCCGGAGGCTCTGGTCGAGGCGATTCGTCAAGCCGGCTGATCACCGGGGTTTCGGCGCGGGCCGTAGGGCCGCAAGGGCCAGATCGACGATGCTGTCCGCGTATTCGCCGGTGAGCGGGCCGGTCCGCAGCATCCACCGGTGGTACATCGGCCCGACGAACAGTTCGACGGCGAGATCCGGGTCCACGTCGGCCCGGATGTGCCCCCACAACCGTTCCTTGATCGTGTCGAGTTGCGGGCGCAGGATCCGGTCGCGCACCTGGTCGGCGAAGTCTTCGCTGTTCAGCGATTCGACGGTGAGGGCGCGGGTGATCTCGGAGAGTTTCGGGTCGGCGAGTTCGGCGACGGTGGCCCGAATGACGAGCCGCAGGTCGGTCTCGAGGTCACCGGTGTCCGGGAGCGCCTGCGGGCCGGCGGCGGCGAGCTGGTCGGCGAGGGCGTCCAGGACGATCTCCCCGCGGCCCTTCCACCAGCGGTAGATGGTCTGTTTGCCGACGCCGGCCCGGGCCGCGACGGCTTCGATGGTCAGGGCGGTGTAGCCGGACTCGGTGATCAGGGCGAGGGCTGCGTCCAGGATCGCCTGGCGGGAGCGTTCGCTGCGACGGGCGGGGTCAGGTGTCTTCGGCACGCCGCAGAGCCTAACCCAAGACGAGACGCAACGTCTCGTCTTGACAGTGACGTCGAAAGGCGAGACGCTACGTCTCGTCTCGCCAAGCAAGTGACAGAGGAGTCAGCAATGCACGTCGCCATGGTCAGCATCCCGTTCCCCGGACACGTCAACCCGAGCATCGAGGTCATCCGGGAACTGGTCGCCCGCGGCCACCGGGTCACCTACGCCAACGACCCGTCGTGGCGAGATCAGATCCAGGCCACCGGAGCCGAGTTCCGCGGCTACCACTCGACGCTGCCGAAGGGCAACGACTGGGAGGGCGACCCGATCGACCATCTCACGCTGTTCCTGGACGACGCGATCGCGATGCTCCCCCAGCTACGAGAGCTGTTCCAGAACGACAGACCGGACATCTTCCTGTACGACATCGCCGGCGCCCCGGCCCGGCTCCTCGCCGAACAGTGGAGCATCCCGTCGATGCAGCTCTCCCCCACGTTCGTGGCCTGGGACGGCTACCAGCAGGACATGGCACCGATGATGGAGCAGATGCGCGCCGACCCACGGGGTGCCGACTACTACCGCCGGTTCACCGAGTGGCTGACCGAGCAGAAGTCGTCGACGACGGACAGCCCCACGTTCATGGCACACCCGGACAAGGGTCTGGTGCTGATCCCCCGGGAGATGCAACCGAACGCCGACCGGGTCGACCCGGACGTCTTCACGTTCGCCGGGCCGGTCTTCGGTGCCCGCGACGACCAGGGTGACTGGACCCGCCCGGCGACGGCGGAGAACGTACTGCTGGTGTCCCTGGGTTCCACCTTCACCGACCATCCGGACTTCTACCGCGCCTGCGTGGCGGCGTTCGGTGATCTGCCCGGCTGGCACACGGTGCTGCAGATCGGCAGACACGTGGACCGGGCGGTGCTCGGTGACGTGCCGGACAGTGTGGAGGTGCAGACCTGGGTGCCGCAGTTGCGGATCCTGAGCCAGGCCGACGCGTTCCTCACCCACGGCGGGATGGGTGGTTCGGTCGAAGGCCTCTATTGCGGTACGCCGATGCTGGTGGCGCCGCAGGCAGCGGACCAGTTCGGAAACGCCGAGATCCTGGCCGCTCTGGGCGTGGCCCGGCAGATCGGCACCGACATCACCGCGGACGAGCTGCGCCGGGTGCTGCTGGAGCTGACCGGTGACCCGGACGTGCGCCGGACCAGTGCCGAGATCAGCGAGCGGTTGCAGGCGGGCAGCGGCGCCGGATACGCGGCGTCACTCGTCGAGAACGCCGCATCCGTGCGGTGAGTTCAGGTGCACCCCACCCACAGCGTGGTGAGTCCGGGGTTCGCTTCGAACCCGGACTCACCACGCGGGAGGAACGGGGCTAGGAGGGCAGGATCGCCCAGCCGGTGTCACGGGCGCGGGCTGCCGCGAGCAGGCCGCAGACCGCCGCCGCGTTGGTGATCTCACCACGGAAGACCATGGCGACGGCCTCGTCCAGATCGACCCGGCGCACCTCGATGTCGGCCTCCTCAGCGGTCCGGACGTGCCGTTCCGCATCGGACACCGGCGCCAGGTCACGGGCCAGGAACACCCGGACGAATTCGTCGGCGAACCCGGGCGAGGTGTGCAGGTCGATCAGCGGCTCGATCCGCCCGGCGACCAGATCGGCCTCCTCGGCCAGCTCGCGGCCGGCGGTCAGCGCCTCGTCCTCGCCGACGACGTCCCGCAACCCGGCCGGCAGCTCCCACAGGTGCCGCTTGACCGGGTGCCGGTACTGCCGGATCAGCACGACCCGGTCCTGCTCGTCGAGGGCCACCACGACGACGGCGCCCCGGTTCTCCACCACGTCCCGGGCGGCGGTGCTGCCGTCGGACATGGTCACCTGGTCGGTGTAGACCGAGAAGATCGCACCGTGGTAGCGCTCCTCCCGGGACACCGTCTCGTGGGCGAACCCCATCTCAGGCCTCGGCGGTTTCGGCCGGTTCCAGGGAGACCGGCAGCTCGTCCGCTGCGGCGTACGCGACGGCGGCCTTGACCAGGCCGTCGAAGAGCGGGTGCGGCCGGGTCGGGCGGCTCTTCAGCTCCGGGTGGGCCTGGGTGGCCACGAAGTACGGGTGGGTCTCCCGGTCCAGTTCGATGAACTCGACCAGCCGGCCGTCCGGGGACGTACCGGAGAAGACCAGGCCGGACTGCGCCAGCTTGTCCCGGAAGTCGTTGTTCACCTCGTAGCGGTGCCGGTGCCGCTCGGAGATCTCCGTCGCGCCATAGACCTCGGCGACGATGGAACCCTCGGCGAGCTTGGCCGGGTACGCGCCGAGCCGCATGGTGCCGCCCAGGTCACCCTTGCCGGCCACGATGTCCTGCTGGTCGGCCATCGTCGAGATCACCGGGTAGGTGGCCTTCTCGTCGAACTCGACCGAGTTGGCCCCGGTGAGACCGGCCAGGTTGCGGGCCGCGTCGATGGTCATGCACTGCAGACCCAGGCACAGGCCGAGGATCGGGATCAGGTTCTCCCGGGCGTACCGCGAAGTGTTGACCTTGCCCTCGATGCCGCGGACGCCGAAGCCGCCGGGGATCACGATGCCGTCGACGCCCTTCAGCGCGGCCGCCGCACCGGCCGGGGTGACACAGTCGTCACTCGGCACCCAGCGCAGCTTGATCTTCACGGTGTTGCCGAACCCGGCGGCCCGGATCGCCTCGCTGACCGAGAGGTAGGCGTCCGGCAGGTCGACGTACTTGCCGACCAGCGCGATGGTGATCGTGCGCTTCGGGTGGTGCACCCGCTCCAGCAGATCGTTCCAGGTCTTCCAGTTCACATCCCGGAACGACAGACCCAGGCGGCGTACGACGTACGCGTCCAGTCCCTCGTCGTGCAGCACCTTCGGGATGTCGTAGATGCTCGGCGCGTCCGGGCAGGCGATGACGGCTTCCGCGTCGACGTCGCAGTAGAGCGCCAGCTTGTGCTTCATCTTCTCCGGGAGCTCCCGGTCACTGCGGCAGACCAGGGCGTCCGGCTGGATACCGATGTTGCGCAGCGCGGCCACCGAGTGCTGGGTGGGCTTGGTCTTCAGCTCACCCGACGGGGCCAGGTACGGCACCAGCGAGACGTGCAGGTAGAAGACGTGGTCCCGGCCGACCTCGTGGCGGACCTGCCGGATCGCCTCCAGGAACGGCAGCGACTCCATGTCGCCGACGGTGCCGCCGACCTCGGTGATGACCACGTCCGGAACGTTGCCGTTCTCGTCCGGGTCGCCCATCGCGAAGATGCGGCTCTTGATCTCGTTGGTGATGTGCGGGATCACCTGGACGGTGTCGCCGAGGTATTCACCGCGCCGCTCCCGGGCGATGACGGCCGAATACACCTGGCCGGTCGTGACGTTCGCCTTACCGGAGAGATCCCGGTCCAGGAAGCGCTCGTAGTGGCCGACGTCGAGGTCGGTCTCGGCGCCGTCCTCGGTGACGAAGACCTCGCCGTGCTGGAACGGGTTCATCGTTCCGGGGTCGACGTTCAGATAGGGGTCCAGCTTCTGCATCACGACACGCAAACCGCGAGCGGTGAGTAGATTGCCGAGGCTCGAGGCGGTGAGGCCTTTACCGAGCGAGGAGGCGACGCCCCCGGTGACGAAGATGTGCCGCGTGTCGCGCACTGTTGAGGCCAAGGCCCGCTCCCGTGGTCGCCGTACTTACCGGTTCTTGCGGCCGGGGCGAGCCCCATCCACGGGAGTTCACCGTAACACTGATTGCCGCGGCCTCCACCTTCGGGCCGGTTGACCTGCGTGTCACGACACTGGTAGCGACTCCTCGCCGGCCTTGCGCAACAGGGGCCCACCAGGTCCGTCGGTCTCCCCCGGAGGTGGGGTCCGGTCCGCGGCGTGCAGCAGCACCCGCAACGCCGTGAGCACCGCGACCGGCACCGCGGCGGCCGCTGCGGCACCCGCGGCACCCAGCGCGGTACCGCCCAGCACGCCCGCGATCACCGTCGCCACCACCGTCCCGGCCACCCCGGCCCGGACCGCCGGATGCAGGCCGTACAGCCGGTTCAGACCGCCCCACGGGGAGAACTGGCAGAACATCATCATCGCCGCGCCGAGCAGCGCCAGCAGGGTGAGCGGGCTGTCCACCAGCGCCTGCCCGTTCGCCGCGGTGGCCCGCTGCATGGCCGGCCCGGCGGTGCCGTCACCGAGCGACGTCAGGATCCGGCCCAGCGCGCCCTGCTCCAGGGGCGGCCGGCGCAGGTCCACCACGGCGAACGCGATCATCACCGCCAGCCCGGACAGCGCCGCCCAGGCGAACCGGGGGAAACTCAGCCAGCCGCCGGTGCTCATCGCCGCTGCCACACACACCCCGGCAGTCACCGCGATCGCCCCGACCGGGTCGGCACCCAGGTAGGAGCTGCCGACCATGACCACCCCCAGACCACCGAAGGTGACCACCACCAACGGGCGCCAGCGCCGGGTCACCCACTGGGCGAGCGAACCGGCGAGCAGGAGCAGCCCGGCCACGAACACCCCGAACCCGACACTGCCCAGACCGGCATAACGGACACCGTGGATCGCCGAGTACCCGGCCACCCCGTTGAGCTGAAGCCGGGCCCCGGTCAGCAGGTCCACCGCCACCACCAGCACACTCACCGCGGAGACCGCCGCCATCGGCCACAGCGTCCGCTCGAAGCGGGGCGCCAGCCGCACCAGCAGCGTCCCGGCGGCCATCAGGGCGGCGGTGGCCGCACCGAACAGCCAGGCCGGGTGGTCGCTGTTCCACCACGGCGCCACGTCGGCCAGCAGCGCCGCCGGAATGGCCATTCCGGCGGCGATCAGCGCCAGCTCGGCCAGCACCACCAGGCGGCGCGGTGGCAGCGGCGGCCCCAGCGGCCCGGCGTGCCGGCGGGCCCGGATCAGCACCGGGATCACCGTGACGAAGAGCACCAGTTGCAGGATCGCCAGTACGGCGAAGAAGATCTCGGCCACCCCGCGCTGGGCGATGGCCCGCCGGTCGGCGTCCCGGTCGCCCTGCATGGCCTCGGCCGGGTCGGCGGGACGGCCGGGGCTGGCGGTGGCGGCGTACCCGGCGAAGATCTTCTCCGGGGCCGGCCGGCCCAGCACCGACAGCACCGTCGGTGCCAGGTCGACGAGTTGCAGATAGCCCTCCCGGCCGGTGCCGGCCGAGGTGAGCCAGCCGCCCTCCCAGCCGGGGCCCTCGGCGATCGCCACGTGCAGGCGGGACGTGGTGTCGGTGTCGGCGAGACCGGCGATCAGCATCATCGAGTTCGGCGGGCGGGCGGCCAGGACCTTGGCGAGGGTACGGTCGGCGGCCTCGACCGCGGCCACCCGGCCGGCGCCCTCACCAGCGATCGTGCCCAGGTCCACGACGCTGAGCACACAGTCGTCGAGCAGTGTCGACGGATCGTCCGGCAGCTTCTCCACGTATCTGTCGACCCGCCCGAACGGCCGGGCGGCGGCGATCGCGGCACCCGGCCCGACCGCCACCGAGCACCGGACCGACTCGGCCAGGGCGCCCGGGGTGGTCCCGTACGGCAACCGGTCCTGATTGGCCCGCACCACACTCGGCTGGTCGGTGAGGTTCGCACCGATCCCGTCCGGCTGGGTCAGCGCGGGCGCCGAGTCGGGGCAGCGGCCGGAGACCGTCCGGGTGTCCCAGGCCGCGTAGTTCCCGGCGCCGAGTGTCAGCCAGCCGTCCGCGGGACACGTCACCGCGTGCGCCGACCGCACCGACAGCCAGCCCACCGAACCGGCCTCGGCCTCCTGCCAGAGGGCCGGGGTGCGGACCGGGTCGAGGTCCTCCCAGCGCAGTCCGGCCGCGGCGGCGACCACCACGAAGTCGGCGTCACCACGGACCGCCTCCCCGCCGGGCCGTACCGTCAGACCGGCCAGGCTGGCGGCGGCCACCAGGACGGTCAGCAGGTACGGCACCCAGGACGGCACCTTCGAACCGCGGGGCGTGCCCGGAGGCCGGACCCGCCGCAGCCGGTCCAGCAGACGGAGCCGGGTCACCGGTGGACCGCCGCGACCTCCGCGTAGGCCGACCGCACGTCGGCGACCACGTCCTGCTCCCCGGGCCAGGTGGCGGCCTGCCGCGGTCCCCGGGCGGCGTAGTCGGCACGCAACTCCGGGTCGCCCAGCAGCCGGCGGACCGCCTCGTCGAGAGCGTCCGGGTCACGCGGCGGGATCTGCACCGCCGCATCCCCGACCAGGCCGGGCAGCCCGCCGACAGCGGTGGCGACGAGCGGCACCCCGGCGTGCAGCGCCTCCTGGGCGAACAGCTGCCGGGCCTCCCAGTCACTGGTGATCACCGCGAGGTCGGCGCCGGCCAGCAGATCCGGCACGTCCGACCGGTGCCCGAGCAACTGCACCGGGGCGTGCAGCCGGGACGCGCGCTGGGCCAGCGGCATGTAGCTCGGGCCGGACCCGGCGATCACCACCGACGGCGCGGGTGTCAGCTCCCGCCAGCGGGCGGCCACGTCCACCAGCAGGTCGTAGTTCTTCTGCGGGTGCAGCCGGCCGACCGACACGATCAGCGGGGTGCCGCCCCGCAGCCCGAACTCGGCGCGCACCGCCGCCCGGGACCGTTTCGGCGGCGCCAGCTGCGGCGCCGCCACCGGGCCGAGCCGCGCGCTGCGCGCCCCGAGCGCCAGGGCACGCTGCACCAGATCGTCCGAGGCGCCCAGGGTGATCGCGGCGTTGCGCGCCACGATCCGCTCCAGCAGGGCGCCGGCCTGGCCTCGCAGCCCTCGGGCCAGGACGGCGTTGTGCCAGGTCACCACGAGCGGTACGCCGGTCCGCGCGACCGAGGCCACAAAAGCGGCCCGCAACCCGTGCGCGTGGATCACCTCGGCGTCCCGCCCGGTGATCGCCTTGCGCAGCTGCCGGATCGCGCCGGAGTCCTGCGGGCCCGGGTCGGCCGGGATCTCCACCGCCGAGAAGTCCAGCCCCGACGCCGAGAACCCGAAATGCTGATCGACAGCGGACGGCCCGCACACCAGCACCCGGCAACCGGCGGCGACCAGGCCACGGGCCAGGGAGGCGACGTGCTGGCCGATCCCGCCGGTACTGGACGCGACCACCAGCACGACCGAGCCGCGCCACCCCTCGTCGCTGCTCACGACCCGTAATCCCCTCTCACCCGCGACCGGTCATCGACTGACCCGGCGCGGCCTCGTTCCACCGTCCGCATCACACACCCGGCAGCGCGGCCCGCACGTCAGGCCCGAACCCGCGCCGTCCCGCCCCAGCCGTCGCCGTCCCGGTCCGGCTCGCACCGTCTCGCACCGTCTCGCGCCGGCCGAAGCCGTCCCGCTGCCGTCGGCGCCGTCTCGTCCGGGCCGGTGCCGCGGCAGCGGCGGATGTCCGCCGTCGCCGGTTTCACCTGCGCAGACGTCTGGTCACCGGGGCCAGCAACGGACCCAGGTCACGCTTGTCGAGCACGACGGCCACCACCCCGAACACCACAGCGACCGCCACACCGCCCAGCATGCCCTCAACGAGACTGCCGAGCACGCCCGGGGTGGGCCAGACGGCCGACCCCAGCCAGGCGACCGTGCCCCACCCGGCGAGACCGGCCGGCACCGCCGCGACGACCGCCGCGAGCAGAGCCCGGCCCAGTCCGGCCAGCGCCGCCGCCCCGGCATGCCGGTGCACGGCGAGGACCAGCAGCACCCCGGTCACCGACATGCCGATCGCATTGGCCAGGCCGAGGCCGAACACCGCATGATCGGCACCGGCGACCAGAGTGGCGACGATCACCGCTACACCGGCGGTGAGCCAGCCCACCGCCGAAGCGACAGCCGCCGCGACGGTCGCCCCCCGCGCGTAGAGAGCCCGGGAGAGCAGAGCGAACAGCGCGTAACCGATGAGTCCGGGCGCGAAGCCCACCACCCCGGCCGCGGCCCCGCGCGCGTTGATCAGCGCGGTGATCGGGACGGCCAGACCGGCCAGGGCCGCGGTGCCCAGCCCGGCGAGCAGCACCACCGACCGGGCGGTTCCGGACAGGGCGGTGGCGTACCCGGCTTCGTCCCCGCTCTCCACCGCTGCCGACAGACGCGGGTAGACAGCTGTCGCCAGCGGCACCGCGAGCACCGCCCACGGCAGCAGGAACACCGTCTGTGCCCCGGTGTAGTGGCCCATCTGCTGCGCGGCCACCACCAGGATCAGGGCGGCCACCAGTTGCTGGGCTCCGACGGTGACCGCACCGGCCCAGCCCAGGCGCACCGCCTGCCGGCCCTCGCCGCCGGGGAACCGGAACGACGGCCGCAGCCGCAGGCGCAGCCGGCTCACCGGGATCACCAGGCACAGACTCAGCACCACGACACCGAGGGTGGTACCGATCGCCAGGGTCAGCTCACCGGCCCGGCTCAGCCCGGCGAATCCGGTGCGGGCGCCGTCGATCCCGGCGTACGTCAGGTAGGCGCCCATCACCGTCACGCTGGACAGCAGTGGCGCGATCACCGGCCAGGCGAACCGGTGGTGGGCCTGCAGCACGCCGGTCAGCACGATCCCGACACCGTAGAGCGGCAGCTGTGGCGCGAAGATCCGCAGCATCCGGGCGGCGATCTCCTGATGCTCCGGCGGGATGTCGAACCAGCCGATGATCCACCCGGCGGTGGGCAGGACCAACAGGGCCAGCGGGACGCCCAGGGCCAGGACCCAGGTCAGCAGGGCCGAGGTGACCCGGTGGACCCGATCCCGGTCACCGGCCGCCACGGCACCCGCCAGCAGCGGCACCACCAGGCTGGCCAGGGCGCCACCGGCGGCCAGTTCGAAGATGATGTTCGGTACCAGGTTGGCGGCCAGGTAGAGGGAGGCCAGCCCGTCCTCACCTACGGTGTAGAAGAAGACAGTGGTGCGGCCGAACCCGGCGAGGCGGGCCAGCACGGTGAGGATCGAGATGAGGGCGGCGGCCCCGGCGAGCTTGGCGACTCCGGAACGACCGGAAACCGTTTCGCCATCCGGGCCGGGGACCGACTCGCCACCCGGGCCGGGAACCGTTTTGTCACCCGGGCCGGGAACCGTTTTGTCACCCGTACCGGGGACCGTTTTGTCACCCGTACCGGCAAGGGGTGAAGAAGCCGGCGAACCGGAAGCAGCGGGATCACCGGAGGAATCGCCTGGTCCGGCGGGTGCGGAGGAGGCGGGCGGGTCGACCGGCAGCGGGCCGGCGGCGGACGGGGACGTCACTGCGGGCGGCGGCCCAGCTCGTCGAGGGTACGCAGCCACGGCGTGTCGTTGATGACCTTGGTGAAGCTGACCTTCTCGCTGGCCGCGGTGAGCGCCGCCAGGGCGGTGAGCGCGACGGCCCGGCCGGTGGTGCCGGTGCGGGCGGTGAGCGCCAGCCCGAGCAGGGCGCCGAGCGAGTTGGCCCCGGCGTCGCCGAGCATGATCTCCTCGCCGAGGTCGTCGGGGAGCAGTGCGGCACCGGCGCCGAGGGCCCCGGCGGTCATCGACGCGTTCCGCCCGACGGCGAGAGGTGCGCCGAGCACCGCGCCGGCCTTGATCGCCCGGCCGGGGCGCAGGTCGAGCAGGTTGATCAGGTTGGCGGTGCCGGCGATCACCCCGGCGCCGAGGAGCACGTCGCCGGCCCGCCCGAACCGGCTGGTCCGTGCACTGCCGACCAGGGCGGACGCGGCCAGGGCGGCACCGCCCACTCCAACGATCTTGACCAGGCCGCTGGTGACGAAACCCTCGCGCAGCGCGCCCAGATGGCCGGCGAAACCCTTGGCGGACTTCTGCTCCGGCCGGTTGCCGGCCACGTCGTCGTAGAAACCGACGGCACCGCTGATCGCACCGGCCGTCACCGCGGCGGCGGCGAGCCGGGCCGTCGGCGCCCCGGCGGCCGCCCCGATCGTGGCGCCTGCCGCGAGTGCAGGCCCGCCGGCGAGGGTGACGGACCGCCCGCGGAAGTTGGTCCGCCGCAGTTCACCTGCCCGGGGATCCTGTCGCACCCAGCCGAGGACGGCCCGCGCGGCCAGGGCACCGAGAACACCGGAACGGAGGTAGGCCATGGCAGCGGAGTCTATCGGGGCCGGGCTACGGAGCGGTCGACGGCACGATGGCTGTCACACCGGTACCGAGCCCGTAGTGACCGATCTTGCCCTGGACGAGCCGGTCCCAGACGACGAGTGCCGTCGCCACCTGCCCCTGCACCGTGCTGACGTTGTCCAGGGTGGAGATCTTCGGGTTGAGCGTCGGGTCGTTACGGATGCCGGAGACCAGGTTGCCGTCGCCGACGTCGTCACCGGCGACCACCGTAGGCCGGTCGGTGCCGGAGAACTGGGTGGCCACGGTCAGCGCGTTCCGGCTCTTCTTGTCCGCCGCCGCGTCGGTGGCAGGCACGCCCGACACCAGCACGACCGCCTCGGCCCCGCCGAGCGCGCCGTCCTCGACGCTGATGTAGCCGGGCTTGGTGAACGCCGCGAGCACCGCCGTCACGTCGTCGGCGGACGGCTGGACGGGAGCGGTGCTCTGGGTGAGGGCTAGTGCCAGCAGGGCGCTCGCCGTCTCCACGCCGTCGCTGTTCAGCGGCAGCCCGGCCCCCGGGACCGTGTTCTGGGTCGACTGGTCGGCCAGGTCCAGCAGTTCGTTGGCGTTGTTCGGGTCGAAGAACTTCTCCTCGACGGTCATCCGGGAGCTGATCGTCGCGCCGGCCACCTTCAGCATCGTGACCACACCGGTGGCCGCGTCCTCCGCGCCGGGCAGCGACACCACCGTCAGCTTGCGGCCGGCCAGTTTGCCGCCGAGCAGCATCGGCGCGATCTGGGCGGCGAACTCCTGATTGCGGTTGACCTCGTCGTTCAGTTTGTTCACCTGCTCACGCCGGACGTTGTTGTCCTTGTTGAGCTCGGCCAGGTTGTTGCGCAGGTTCTCGGACACCGGGCCGTTGAGCGCGGCGGTGCCGACCACCAGGCCGATCGCCAGCGCAAGGAAGACCGCGGTGAGCGACACCACGTGGTACCGGAAGTTGATCACGACGCCCTCAGAAAAGATTGCCGAGCTGGAAGACGAAATTGTCCCACCACTCGGACACGACGGTGAGGTAGGCCTTTCCCGCCGTGGAGACCGCCACCGCCGACGCCATCGCGGCCACCGCGGAGAGCACCAGCAGCAGGATCGCCGACCCGGAGATGCTCTGCCGGTAGAGCCGGCTCACCCCCTTGGCGTCGACCAGTTTGCCGCCGACCTTCAACCGGGTGAGGAACGTCGAGGCCATCCCGCCGCGGCCCTTGTCGAGGAACTCGACCAGGTTGGCGTGCGTGCCCACGGCCACGATCAGGGACGCGCCCTTCTCGTCGGCGAGCAGCATCGCCAGGTCCTCGCTGGTCGCCGCGGCCGGGAAGGTCACCGCGTCGACGCCCAGGTTCTCCACCCGCTTGAGGCCGGGCGCCCGCCCGTCCGGGTAGGCGTGCACCACGATCTCAGCGCCACAGCGCAGCACGTCGTCGGTGACCGAGTCCATGTCCCCGATGATCAGATCGGGGGTGTAGCCGTTCTCCACCAGCGCGTCGGCACCGCCGTCGACACCGATCAGAACCGGCTTGTACTCCCGGATGTACGGCCGGAGAACCTCCAGGTCCTCCTTGTAGTCGTAGCCCCGCACCACGATCAGCACGTGCCGCCCGCCGATCCGGGTCTGCACGTCGGGCACACCGACACCGTCCAGCAGCAGGTCGCGCTCCTGCTTCAGGTAGTCCATCGTGTTCGCCGCGAACGCCTCGAGCTGCACCGACAGGCCCTCGCGGGCGTCGGCCATCGACTTGGCGACGGTCTCCGCGTCCTGCCGGACCCCGGCCGCGACCGGCTCACCGTCGAGCAGCACGGTGTCGCCCTCGATCGCGACCCGCTGCCCCTCGCGCAGGCCGGTGAACACGTCCTCACCCAGGTCGTCGACGAGGATCACGCCGCCCTGGATCAGCACCTCGGGGCCCAGGTTCGGATAACGCCCGGAGATCGACGGCTTCGCGTTGAGCACCGCCATCACCCCGGAGGCGACGAGCGAGTCGGCTGCCACCCGGTCGAGGTCGACGTGGTCGATCACGGCGATCTCACCGGGCCTCAGCCGACCGGTCAGTCGCTTGGTCCGCCGGTCCAGCCGGGCCACGCCGGAGACCGGGCCAGGAACGGTGGTCCTGGTCCGGCGCAGGGTGGGAATGGGAAGTCGCATCCCGGCCATCCTGACATGCCGTCGCACACTGTCCCCCCACGACATGCGCCAGCTCACTTAATCAGGCGCGTTTCTCCCGAGCAGCCACGGAGAGTAGCTCCTCGGCATGCGCGATACCCAGGTCGGAATCGGGCAGACCCGCCAGCATCCTGGACAATTCCCGAGCCCGCTCGGTCTCCTCCACGATCCGGACACCACTCGTCGTGATCGCCCCGCCGGTGTCCTTGGCGACCACCAGATGCCGGTCGGCGAACGCCGCGACCTGCGGCAGGTGGGTCACCACGAGCACCTGATGGGTGCGGGCCAGCCGGGCCAGCCGGCGCCCGATCTCCACCGCGGCAGTGCCGCCCACCCCGGAGTCGACCTCGTCGAAGACGAGCGTCGGCGGGCCACCGGCACCGGCGAACACCACCTCGATCGCCAGCATCACCCGGGACAGCTCACCACCGGACGCACCCTTCTGCAGCGGCAGCGCCGGAGCCCCCGGATGGGCGTGCAACCGCAGCTCCACCTCGTCGGCACCGTCCGCCCCCGCGGCCAGGGTCTCGCCGTCGACGGTCACCGCCGGCTCGTCCTTCGACGGGGACCGGGTCAGCACCGCCACCTCGACCCGCGAATGCGGCATCGCCAGCCCGGCCAGCTCCACACTGACCGCCTCGGAGAACCGGCCGGCCGCCTCCCGGCGGGCCGCGGTCAACCGCCCGGCCAGCTCACCGACCGCCGCCTCGAGACGCTGGCGCTCGGCGTCCAGCTCCTCCAGCAGCTCGTCGGAGGAGTCCAGCTCGCCCAGCTTGGTGCGGGCCTTCTCCGCCCAGACGATCACACCGTCGATGTCGTCGGCGTACTTCCGGGTCAGCGCCCGCAGCGCCGCCCGCCGCTCGTAGATCGCCTCCAGCCGGGCCGGATCGGCCTCCAGCGAGCTCAGATAGGCCGACAACTCCGAGGAGACGTCGGCGACCAGGGTCGCCGCCTCCTCGATGCGGGCCGCCAGGTCACCCAGCGACGAGTCGACCGCCGCCTGCCCCTCCAGGGTGCGCCGGGCCGACCCGAGCAGCTGGGTGGCGTCCGGGGTCTCGTCGGTCACCTCCACCCCGCCGGCCAGGGCCTGCGCCGCCAGGGTGGCCGCGACCCGCAGCCCCTCGGCGTGCTCCAGCCGCTGCACCTCGTTACGGAGGTCGTCGTCCTCACCCGGCTGCGGATCCACCCGGGTGATCTCGTCCAGGCCGAGCTTGAGCAGGTCTGCCTCCTGCGAGCGCTGCCGGGCGTTGCGCCGCCGGTCGGTCAGGTCGTCGACCACGGACCGCCAGCGGGCGAACGCCTCACGGTACGACTCGATCAGCTTCTCGTGCTCCGGGCCGGCGAACCGGTCCAGCGACGAACGCTGCTCGGCCGGACGCAGCAGCCGCAACTGGTCGGACTGGCCGTGCACGGCCAGGATCTGGTCGCCCAGCTCGCTCAGTGTCGACACCGGCATGCTCCGGCCACCCACGTGTGCCCGGGACCGGCCCTCGGCCGTCACGGTGCGGCTCAGCAGGATCGAGCCGTCGTCGTCGGCCGCGCCGCCGGCGTCGGTGATCCTGGTCCGCACCGCGTCGCCCAGGTTGCCGCGCAGTTTCAGCCGGCCCTCGACGACCGCCCGGCCCGGGTCGGCACGAACCCGGCCGGCATCGGCCCGGCCACCGAACAGCAGACCGAGGCCGGTGACCACCATCGTCTTACCGGCACCGGTCTCGCCGGTGATCACATTCATTCCCGACGTGAGCCGCAGCGTGGTGTCGTCGATGACACCCAGCCCGGTGATGCGCAGTTCCTCCAGCACAGGCAGACAGTATCGGGACCCCCCGACAATTGCCCAACGGAGTCGGCCTGATCAGCGTCGATTCCCGCGCCATCCGACAACCGGCAGGCCGAACTTCGCCACCAGCGTGTCGGTGAACGGGCGCGGGGCCAGGCGTACCAGCCGCACCGGCAGCTGACCCCTTTCGACAGTCACCTGCGAGCCCGGCGGAAGATCCCAGGTGCGACGGCCGTCACAGCACAACACCGCAAATGACGTGTACGGGTCGACCGTCAGGACGAACGTCGACGTGGGGGCGGTCACGATCGGCCGGCTGAACAGCGCGTGCGCACTGATCGGCACCAGCAGCAGCGCCTCCACCTCGGGCCACACCACCGGACCGCCGGCCGAGAACCCGTACGCCGTCGACCCGGTCGGTGTGGCACACACCACACCGTCACAGCCGTACCGGGACAGCGGCCGCCCGTCCACGTCCACCAGCAGCTCGAGCATCTGCGCCCGCTGCCCCTTCTCCACGGTCACCTCGTTGAGCGCCCACGACTCGGCGATCAGACGGCCGTCGTACTCCGCCCGCACGTCCAGCGTCAGCCGCTCGTCGACCGTGTAGTTGCCGGCCACCACCTCGGCGACCGCCTCGTCGATGTGGTCGATCTCGGTCTCCGCGAGGAACCCCACCTTGCCCAGGTTGATCCCGAGCAACGGGGCCTTCGCCGGCCGGGCCAGATCGGCGGCCCGCAGGATCGTGCCGTCCCCACCGAGCGCCAGAACTATCTCCACACCCTCGGCGGCCTCCGGGCCGGACACCGGTTTCACCCCCGGCGGCAACTCCAGATCGTCGATCTCCTCAGCGATCACCCGCACCTCGAAACCGGCGGCGATCAGATCGAGCGCCACGGCACGGGCGTGCTGTGTGCTCTGCCGGCGACCGGTGTGCGTGACCAGCAGGGCCGAGCGGCTCATTTCTCCTCCAAGAGCTCGACAGCATGAGGTCCGGCCTCGACCACCGCTTCGATGCGGGCCGGATCGGCCGGCGGGGCGTCCCGCCGGAACCACACGAAGAACTCCACGTTGCCGCTCGGACCCGGCAGCGGACTGGCGGTCACATCCGCCACCCCCAGCCCCAGCCCGGCGGCGGCCGCCGCCACGTCCAGGACCGCCTCGGCACGCAGCCGCCAATCCCGGACCACACCCCCCGCACCGACCCGCTCCTTGCCGACCTCGAACTGCGGCTTCACCATCAGCGCCAGATCGCCGTCCGGGCCGGTGCACGCGGTCAGCGCGGGCAGCACCAGCCGCAGCGAGATGAACGACAGATCGGCCACCGTCAGGTCGACCAGACCACCGATCGACTCGGGCGTGATCGTGCGGACGTTGGTGCGCTCCTGCACCACCACCCGCTCATCGGTCCGGATCGGCCAGGCCAGCTGCCCGTACCCGACATCCACCGCCACCACCTGCCGGGCACCCGCCCGCAGCAGCACATCGGTGAACCCGCCGGTCGACGCACCCGCGTCCAGACAACGGCGGCCCTGCACGGTCAGGCCCGGGAACCCCTTCAGCGCGCCGAAGAGCTTGTGCCCGCCGCGCGACACATACTCGGTCTGCGGATCCTCCCCGGTCACCAGGATCGGATCGGCGGGGTCGACCATCGCCGCCACCTTGTGGGCGACGGTGCCGCGCACCTGCACCCGGCCGGCCGCGACCAGCGAGGCGGCCTGCTCCCGGGAGCGGGCGAGCTTACGACGGACGAGCTCGGCGTCGAGACGCGCACGGCGGGCCATCAAATTCCTTTATTAGGTACGTCGGTACGGTTCGGTGGCGGTCAACGGTCGATGCCGGCCAGAGTCTCCTGGAGCACCTGGTGCGCGGCCTCGAACTCGGCGATCTGCTCGGCCGGAGCCAGCCGCGCGGCGTTGGCGAGCGACCGTAACACCGCGTCCACCGCCGGGTGCCCGCTGCCCTCGCCATCACGTGGCCCGGCACCCACGTCGATACTCCCGTGCCCCGTCTCCGGCCGTGCCACCGCCCCCGGCACCTCGCCGCGCGCCGGCCCCTGCACCCCCGGAGCCTGCGGCCGCGGCACACCCCCCGGACCGGGGACGCCGGGAACCGGTCGCGGTCCACCGGGCGGCGGGCCGGGCCGGAACCCACCCGGCGACGGAACCGGCCGCGAACCGGGCTGACCTGCGCTGGGCGACGTCACCGGCTCACGCCTCCGTGCTCTCGGCGGCCTCGGCCGCCGGCTTCACCTGCGAGGGCAACCGCGGCGCCCGCTTGGCCGGAGCCTTACGCGGAGCCGGAGCTCTACCCGGCGCGGATGCCGAACCGGTTTCCGAACCGGTTTCCGAACCGGTTTCCGTCACCGGCGAGACGAACGAGGCCGCCGGAACCTTCCGCGCCGCCTTCCTGGCCGGCACCGCTGGATTCTCCACCGCAGCCGGGGCCGTCGCCTCGGTCGGCGAGGCGCTGCCCGCCGGGACGGTCCCGGCCTTCACCGGCGCGGAACCCACGGTCGCCTCACCGGAGGCCGCAACCCTCTTCGCGGGAGCCGGAGCAGCCTTCGCCCGGCGAGAAGCCGCCGTCTTCACCGGAGTGCTCTCCACCCCCGCGGGAGCCACGGCCTTCGTCGGCGGAGCGACCTGGGGCGCCGGAACAGCCTCCGCAGGGGCAGCCTTCCCGGCAGGCGATCTCCTCGCGGGCGCCTTCTTCGCAACCGGCGCGGCCGACGGTGCGCCGGCCACGGGGGCCGCCGCCTTACGCGGCACACGCTTGACGGGCGCACGCTTGGCCGGCGCCCGTTTCGCCGGCACGCTCCCGGCAACCGGCTCAGCCGCGGAAACCGGCACGCTCCCAGCAACCGGCTCGGTCACGGCTACCGGCTCGATCGGGGACTCCGGCCCGGTCACGGCTTCCGGCTCGGCCGCGGACGGAACCGTGGCGACAGGCGCCGACGCCGCAGCGGAGTTGCCGGGCACACCGGGCACACCGGTACCGGCCGCGGGCATCTGATTCGGGGCGGCCTTCTTGGCCACGGTCTTCTTGGCCGCTGGAGCAGAAGGCGCGGCCGGTCCGGACGGGGCCGGCGGGGCGGCCGGTGACGGCACCGGGGCCGGTTTGTCGAGCCGTGTCCCGCCGGGTTCGGCGGAGCGGGCCTCCCGCAGCTGCCGCTCCAGGTCGTGCACCCGCCCGGTGAGATCCGACACCTCTTCGGCGGTGGCCAGGCCCACCCGCCCGAGTGCCCGGTCCACCTCGTAACGCACGATGCTGGTCAGCGCTTCACGATTGGCCAGCCCGGTAGACAGCAGGTCCTCCACGAGTCCCTGCACCTGTGCCGCGGTGGCCCCACCCCGGTTGAGCAGGTCCCCGGCGACCTGTTGCGCCTTCTTCCGGGGTGCCTCCGTCAAGCCGAGTGCCAGGTCCAGATACGCCCGCCATGCGTCCGGCATGTCCCGCCTCCTCTTGCTACGTCGGGTGCCACGCTACCGGGCACTTCCGGGAATCTCCTGAGGTACCGGGCTGGTGTCGTGAGGCAGGATGGCTGCATGGCCACCGTGGACGACTGTCGCAAAGCACTGCACGACCTAGCCGCCCGTCTCGAGGCGAACGCCGAGGCGCGCGGCAAACTGGACCTGGATCGCACTCTCGCGTGCCGGGTCACCGATCTCGGCACTGCCTTCCACGGCCGGATCACCGGTGGCCGCCTGGTCGACATCACCGACGGTGACGACCCGAAGGCGAAGATCGCCCTCGTCGTCACCAGCGACGAGCTGATCGATCTGGTCGCCGGCCGGCTCGATGTCACCCGCGTGCTCACCAGCATCCGGGCCAACCCGTTCGACCTGCTCAAGCTCCGCAAGCTCCTCTGAACCGACGCCTCATCAGCTTCGCCCGGGGATACGGTCACCACCGGCACAACGGTTCAAAGATCACCGGCCGGCCCGTCCGGCGGGTTCCGGCATGGTTCGGGCCGGTCGGCGAACTCGCTGATCAGCCGCCGGGTGATCGCCGGGGCGAGGATGGCGTCGCCGCCCGCGATCACCTGGACGACGGCCGGCAGGTCGGCCGGTGGGGCGTCCTTGAACAGGACGCCGAAACCCACCCGCACCAGGGCCGGCTAGCCGACCACCACCTCGGCCCGGGCCGGTCCGCGTGTCTGACCACATTGGTCAGCGCCTCCAGCACGATCGATCGCCGGTGGCACCGTCATCAACAGCACGACCAGCAGGCCGGGGACACTCCACTCGGCACTGATCAGACCGGCCACGCGGCAGCCGTCACCACACTGATCCTCGAGGTGCCGATCCTGCTCGCCGTCGCCACCGCGGTCCTGCTCCGCCGCGACACGCCTGACCGCCCCGCAAAGGTCCGGACAGCGTGCCGGGGAACGAGAATCAGCCGGCCGGGTGGAGTCCCCAGGAGGCCAGCAGCTCCCGGGCTTCGCCTGAGGTGGCGGTGATGTTCGTGAGGGGGACACCGGTCCAGGTGACCCCGCACAGCAGACGCAACGCATCAACCGGATCGCCGGAACCGTCCAGTTCCGCCCGGTCGTCCTGCCGGCTGACCCGCCAGCCGCCGGCTTCCGGGCCGGATACCGGCACCCGGCAGTCCTCGGCGGCCCCGAACAACCCGGACAGGTCGGCCGTCACATAGGTGGGCCGCCGGTCAGCACCGGCCGCCAGCAGATCGGCCGGGCCACTCACCCCGGTCAGCACCAGCAGGCTGTCGAAACCCGCGGTGACAGCGCCCTGGATGTCGGTGTCGAGCCGGTCGCCGACCGCGAGGGGCCGCTGTGCACCGGCCTGCCCGGCAGCCGTCCGGAACAGGCCCGGCTGCGGTTTCCCCACGACGACGTCGGGTTCCCGGTCAAGGGCGGTCCGCAGCACCGCGACCAGCGAACCGTTGCCCGGCAGCGGGCCACGCGGACTGGGCAGGGTCCGGTCGGTGTTGGTCGCGTACCAGACCGCTCCGGCCCGGACCGCGAGTACCGCCTCGGCCAGCTGTTTCCAGCCGACCTCCGGCCCGTACCCCTGAACCACCGCGACCGGCTCGTCCTCCAGCCGGTCGACGGGGGTGAGGCCGGCGTCGCGCACCTCGGCACGCAACGCCTCAGCACCCACCACGAGCACTCGCGCACCGGCGGGAAGCCGATCCGCGAGCAGCGCGGCGGAGGCACCGGCCGAGGTCAGGACCTCGGCCGGCTCCGCACTGACACCCATGCCGGTCAGCAGCGCCGCCACATCGGCGGCGCGCCGGGACGCGTTGTTCGTCGCGTACGCGATGGCGGTGCCGTCGGCCCGCAACCGCTCCACGGCCTCCACCGCGCCCGGGATCGGCTCCTCGATCAGGAAGACGACGCCGTCCAGATCGAAGATGACCAGATCGTGACTGCCGGCCAGGTGATCGCTCACGCCTTCGGCTTCTCCTCGCCGGCCACGGCCGGCTTCCCGGCCTCGGCAACCTCGGCCTCGGTGTCCTCAGCCTCGGCGTCCTCGGCGAACGTCTCAGCGGAGACCTTGCCCTCCGGCGCGTCCTTCACGAGCGCGTCGGTGTTGACGTCGGTCTCGGCGGCGACGACGGCCTGGTCGGTCTCGTCCTCGTCGTCGAGGTCGCCATCGGTCTCGTCGTCAGCCCCGTCGAGGTCGTCGTCCTCGTCGTACTCGGCCGACTCGAGGTCGTCCTCGTCGTCGTCCTCGTCACGGTCGTCGTCGGAGTCGTCCTCGTCCGACGAACCACCCGCGGTGACCGCCTCGTCCTCGTCCTCGTGGTCGTCACCTTCGATGGTGACGCCGTCGAGTTCGAGCAGCCGCTCAGCCGCATCGGTGACCTGGTCCTCGTCGACCGCCGCCGCACGGGAGAACCACTCGCGGGCCTCCTCGCGCCGGCCCGCCGCCAGCAGAGCGTCGGCGAAGGCATACCGCAGACGCGGCGCCCACTCCGAGCCGCCGTCCGCGGTCAGCTCGCCCACCTGCAGCATCGCCACCGCCGCGTCGTGCTGACCCAGGTCGCCCCGGGCACCGGCGGCGACGATCAGCAGCTCGATCGCTGTCGCCTTCTCCAGCTTCTCCACGTCGGCACCGCGGTACAGGTCGATCGCCCGCTCGGGCCGGCCCAGCGCCCGCTCGCAGTCGGCCAGCTCAGCCAGGTGCGTCTGCCGCCCGGTCATCCGGTGGTAGGTCCGCAGCTCAGCGATGGCGGTCGTCCAGTCCCCTGCCGCGTAGGCGGCCAGGCCGACGGCCTCCCGCACCACAGCGATCCGCGAGGCGAGCCGCCGCGCCGCGATCGCGTGCTGCAGCGCCAGCTCGGAGTCCTCGTCGATGATCGTGCCGGCCGCCACCAGGTGCCGCGCGACCTTGTCCGCGACCTCCCGGGCCAGGCTGGCCAGCTCGTCACGAACCTCCTGGTCGAGGTCGTTCGCGGTGATCTCCGCGGGGATCTCCGGAGCCGCGAACGCTACGGTTCCGCCGTCCTGCTCGTCCTGCGGCCGCTGGTCGGCGTCGCTCCGGAAGCCACCACGGTCGCGGTCGCCACCCCGGTCGTCCTTACGGAACCCGCCACGCTCGCCGCCCTGGTAACCACCACGGTCCCGGTCCCCGCCCTGCGGCCGGTCGCCACCACGGAATCCGCCACGGTCGCCACCGCCCTGGTAACCACCACGGTCGCCACCGGAGGACCGGTCACGGTCGCCGCCACGGAAGCCGCCGCGGTCGCCACCACCCTGGTAGCCCGGACGGTCACCGCTCGGGCGACGGTCGCCGCCACCCTGGTA
>DATMVU010000497.1:0-11069 GCA_035562875.1 Actinoplanes sp.
CCAGGTGCTCACGCAGGCGGCTCGCCCACGACTCCCCCACCGGGTCGATCTCGGTGGCCGAGCCCAGCACCTCCCGCAGCTCGTCGGCGAACGGCACCAACTCGGCCGGGGTCACCACCAGGTCCCGCACGAGGGCGTAGAACGGCCCCGGTTCCACCCCGAGGCCGAGCGCCACGTCGCTGACGTCGTCGGGGACCTGGCCCAGCGCCGCGGTCACCCGGTACAGCGTCTGCGTCCCGTTCTCGTCGAGGCCGAGCGAGTCACCGAGCAGGTCCAGCCGGTCGGTGTCCAGACCGAGCATCGGGGCGCCGAGCCGGTCGGCGACCCAGCCGGTGATGTCGTTCTCGGCCAGCCAGTCCGTCACTGCGGGGTCCGGCGCGGTCAGGTAAGGCGGCGGGTCCGTCCACATGGTCACCAGCTGGCGCACCGACGGGACGCGTACCGGGCTCATCGCGGTGATCGGCCCGGCCATGGTGTGTGCCTGGTCGAAGGCGAGCAGCATGTCGTGGAACTGAGCACGTTTGGCCAGCGCGGTCGCCCGGGGATCGGCGAGGGTGGCCCGCATCCGGGTCAGGGCGTCCCCCAGCCCGGTGAACAGCTGCCGGGCGATCACCGCGTCCTGGTCGCCGTCGTCGGCCAGCTTGCCCAGGGCCTCCCGTAGCTCCTCGCCGTACCCGTCCTGATAGTCGTAGGTGATACCGACCAGGGTGCGGTCCAGTTCGGCGAGTGGGCGGTTGACCAGGTCGTGGTACTGCGGGCCGCCGGTCTGGACGGCCCGGAGCATGTTGACCTGCACGACGTTCTGCCCCGACGGGCCGGGGACCGGGGGCGGCGGCACCGTCGGCAGCAGGGTGCTGGAGATCTTGCCCTCGACTGTCGCCCGCAGCCAACGCTGGTGCGTGCCGTTCACCGTCCACTCGGTGCCGCCCCGGCGCCGGCTCAGTTGTTCGGCCTGCACGTGGAACAGCACCCGGCGGTGGGCCAGCACGTTGGGGAGTTTCATGCTCACGCCCGGCTGCCGTTCGGCGTGCATGCCGGCGGCGGTCTGCTGGGAGCTGCCCGCCAGCCGCGGTCCGCCGGTGGGTTCCACGGTGAAGTAGTTGACCTGGGCGGTGGAGAAGTTGCCGGGCGCGTTGGGGATCGCCGGGTTGACCTGGTCGCGCTGGACGTAGGGGTTGACGCCGAGTTCGCCGTTGAGGCCCAGGGTCCGGGTCTTGCCGGCGGCCGCCGTGGTCTTCATGGACCGCACCTTCGGGCCCTCCAGCGAGGCCTTGCTGCCCTCGCCGACGGTGACCGGGGTCCCGTCGGACAGTACGTCGGTGGACGTCCGCAGCGCTTCGACCTCGATCGGGGTGATGGTGAGCCGTTCCATCCGCTCCAGCGGGTCGGCTGCGTCACCGTAGGTGAACTCGTGCGACACCCCGCCCGGGATCATGAACCGCCGGGCGCTGGCCTCACCGGTCATCCCGCCGACGTAGTTCTCCACCCGGAGCGCGCCGGTGGGGCTCCCGGCCGTCTTGACCATCACGGTCTTGACGACCTGGGTCAGGGCGTTGACACCGTCGAAGAAACTGACCCGTTCCACCTCGGGCGGGGCGGTGTACGCCGCCCGGGTCGCACCGGCCGCGAGGGGGTCCGCGGTCAGGATCTCCGGTGCCCGGTACCAGCTCGGCGGCGCGGCCCGCAACGGCTTCGGGGTGGTCTCCTCCTCGGGGACCCGCAGCTCGGCGGTCGCGT
The DNA here is from genome assembly GCA_035562875.1 of Actinoplanes sp. Lineage (GTDB taxonomy): Bacteria > Actinomycetota > Actinomycetes > Mycobacteriales > Micromonosporaceae > Actinoplanes. Next base: position 1,738 of record DATMVU010000497.1, read on the forward strand.
CCACCCAGGACAGGTTCGCCGAGTCCTTACCCCGCAGGATCTCGCCGATCTTCGGGCCGACGTAGTTGAGGCCGGACACCGGCGCGCTCACCACCCGCAGCGCCAGCTGGACCGGTACCGAGAACTCGGCCATGTCCCCCTCGTGCCGGGTGGTCCCCTTGTTCTCCGCCTTGTCGTCCCGGGCGGCCATCGCGTCCGTCCGGGAGTTGATCCGGGCGATCAGCGACGGGTTGTGCCAGCGGACCTCGGCCTGCCGGCCGGGCGAGAGCACCCGCAGACCACCGGCGCCACCCTTGACGTAGGACCGGCCCGCACCCACGTTGTGATTACGCACGGTGTTGGTGTGCGTCTCGACACCGGGGGTCCCGGAATCCTTGCTCTTGCGCAGGAAGCCGGGCATCTGGCGCAGCTGATCGGTGGTGGAGAAGCCGGGTGCCGGCTGGGCGATCAGTTCGACGTACCCGTCGATGCGGCCGGCGTCCCGGGTGGCGGTGATCGGGCGGGCCGCCAGCCGGATCGGTCCGCCCGCGGTGGTCCCGGCGCTGAGGTAACGCAGCATCGCCGAGTCCAGCACGGCGGGCGAGGACAGGTCGGCGATCGCCTCCCACACGCCCGGCATGTAGGTCGAGGAACCGGGTTTGATCAGCGCGGGGACCACCTTGTGGGCCGCGGCCAGGCCACTGTCGTACAGGGCCCGGTGCGCCTTCGCGGGGGCCGGTTCGGTGGCGGCCGGGGCGCCCCCGGCCGGCACCCCACCCGAGGTGACCCCGCCCGGGGTCCGGCTGGTGGTCCCCAGTTCGAAGGTCGGGCCGGAGCTGCTGCCGAGACCGAGCTGCCCGGCCTGGGCGTCGGTGGTCTGGGTGGCCGGCTGCAACGTCGGCCCGGGCGGGGTGACGACAGCGGGCCTACCGGTCTCGGTGACCCGCATGACGACGGCCTCGCCGAGGCCCCAGCGCGAGAAGATCCGGCGGGGCAGGTACCGCACGTCGTCCCGCTCCGGCGTGTTGTTCGCCCACCGGATCTTCTCGTCCGCCTCCATCCGGGCGACCTCGGCGTCCAGGGCGGTGATCAGATCAGCCGGCAGCCCGGTGATCCGCTCCTCCACCGTGCGGACGGCCTTGCCCGCCTTCCGGGCGGCGTCGGCGGCCCGCTGCTGGGCGTCGACGATCTTGCCACGGGCCCGCCACAACTCGGCCAGTTCACCGAAGTGCAGGTGGGTCTGCACCGCGTCGTCCACCTGCACCGCGCGGGCGCCCTGAGCACTCAGATCCTTGAACTTGCCGACCGTCGAGGTGATCACGTTCTGCCAGCCGCCGGAGATCGAGCCGACGAAGGTGAGCGGCAGGTACAGCGTGTAGATCGGCCCCACCCGGGTCTGGGTCCGGGTCTCGCTGACATCGGCGGAGAGCGACTCGCTGGCGGAGCTGACCGAACCGTACCGGCCGCCGCCCGTCGGGTTGAGGGTGAAGTCACCGATCGCGAACGCCGGTGCGCCCGAGCCGTCGAACTGGTGGGTACGGCCGACACCGTCGCCCTCCGCCGAGGTCTGCGTCACCCCGGTGCTGTGCTCGGAGTACCCGCGGCGGGCCGGCCGGGCACCGGTGGCGTCCGGCGGCGGCGGCACGAACCGCGGCAGCCCGGGATAGGCCTGCAGAACCATCGCGCCCTCGGCCTGGGATACGGCACCGGTCTCCTGCAGGTGCTCGGACACATAGGCACCGGTGAGCATCTGCCACAGTTTGTCGCGGAGTTTGGCCGGGCTGACGAAGGCCCGGCGGGACGCGGCCGACAGCGAGGCGTGGCTGGCCGGGCTGGGGCCGATGGCCACCGCGGCGACCTCGGGCTTCGGCGGGGAGTAGACCAGGGTGGCCAATTCCGTGAAGAGCCGGTTGAGCGCTGTCGACCCGGCCACCGTGGTGGTACCGATGAGCTGGCCGTACTGCTGATCGGCCGGCCGGGACAGTCCGGCTGCGTGTTCCTCGGTCACCGGCACCGGGGTTCGGTGCACCGGATTGGCCGCGACACCGTTGCGGCTGACCAGGATGTCCGGAACCCAGGCGCGCGCGGTCAGAATCTGGTGGCGGATCGGTGTGGTGGTGCCAGGGCGCGAGTACTGCCACACCGGCTGGTTCTTGGTGGGTTCGTAGATCTCGGCACTGAGCAGCCGCTGGATCTTGAACCCGTGCACCGGCTCGGTCGGGGCGATGATGACGGTTCCCTGGTCGAACACCGCGCCGGTGACCGAGTCCCGGGTGTAGGCACGCTGGTACTGGTAGGGGCCGACGGAGAACGGCAGGGCACGGAAGATCCCCTCGGCGATACCGGGGGTGACGTCGACCCCGGCACGCAGGCCGAGGACCCCGCCGAGGGTGCGTTTGCTGGTCAGGTTGGCGTCCCCGGTGCTGCCGAACAGCATGCTCGCGGTGCCGGAGGCGCCCAGGTGCTCGGCGTTCGGCATCCCGGCTACGTACCGGACGGCGCTCATCTTCAGGGTGACCCGCTGGATGGTGTTGGCCGGGCCCTCCCGTTCGAAGGTGGTCCAGAGCCCGTTGCCGTCCAACTCGTCGAAGTTGGTCTCCAGGTGGTCGGGGTCGTTCGCCGTCTCGAGGCGTTCCAGGTTCGCCGCCTGCCGCTCGGTAGCCTTCTTCGGGTCCTTGGCCAGGTAGCCCTTGTCGAGCAACCACTCCCGTACCCGGTCCTGGATGCTCTCGCCGGGATTACCGCCGGTGATCTCGAGATCGGTGATGTCGGCGTGGCCGGTGGTGCCGGTACCACCCCACTCCACCTCGGCGGGCGGGTGCAGGGCCGGGTTGGCCGCGCTCATCCGCAGCGGCACCCGGCGTACCCAGCCTCCGGTGTGCCGTGCGGCCTGCCCGTGCCAGCTCGCCTGGGCGTTCGCCCCCGGACGGATCAGGGTCGCGGTGTACCGCAGGTCGACCCCGTCGACCTCGGAGTTGTGCATGACCCCGTTCGTGTCGTTGCCGGTCTCCCAGCCGCGCAGCATCGAGGCCGTGCCGCCGGTGTTGAGCGTGTTCACCGTGGACACACCGGCCCGGGCCTGACCCGAGGGGACCCCGGTGCTGTAATCGCCGTACTTGCCGGTCTGCTCGAACGGGGTACCGGTCAGCGTGCCACCGGGCCCGATGCCGAACTCGCCGGCGTTGCGCAGGCCGCCCGCCCCCTTCACACCGGTCGGGTTGAACCGCTGCACCTTCATCTTGGACAGCGGTGCCTCGGTCAGCTTGCGGACCGGCACCAGCTCGGCTTTCAGGCGCAGGATGCCGGCGAACTTCCCGTCGGTGTCGTACAGCGGCTCGCTGCGCAGCCCGGCGCGGCGCATCCGGTGCAGGCCGCCCTGCAGGTCGTACTGGTCGGTGAAGCGGGTGAGCTCACGCAGCGAGGCGGCGTTCAGTTTGTTGAGGTCCGGGATGCGGGTGCGCAGTTCGTGTTCGATGTTGCCGGGGTTCTGCAGGGCGTCCAGCACGACCAGGTGTTCCTCGGCCATCCGGTCGATCCGGGCCTTCTCGGTGCCGGGCAGGGTGCTGACCGGTCCGGTGGGCTGGGCGAGGTGCTTCGGCAGCAACACCGTCACCGGGGTGGTCCCGGCCGCGACCTGGTCGACGGCACCGGCCGGGGTGGCCGGTTGGCGGCGCCCGTTGGCGGCCGGCGGGACGTCCGCGGCCGGTGCGACCATCACCCGCCACTGAGGGGTGTAGAGGTGCGGCACGTGCGGCTCACGCCCACGGATCACGTTCACGTGTTTGGAGCCCTGGCTGACCGTGAAGTCCCGGACGTACTGGTTCCAGGTCGCCTGCGGTCCGCCGACCACGTTGAACGTGCGCAGGATGCCCGCCGACTTACCGAGCCCGACGACCCCGGTGACCGGGATGTTGACGTCCCGGTTGGTCTGCCCGGCCTGTTTCACCTCGATCGCGGCGGTGAGGGTGGCGTTGACCTCGGTCTGGGTGGCGGCGGCCTGGGCGTCGTCGGTCACCGCCGGGCCCGTGGACGGCTCGTTCAGGGCGGCGTACCAGGTGACCCGGAGCGGATTCTTGTCGCCGAGGACGTCCGGGCTGCCGCCGGGCGAGCTGATCGCGGACAGGTGGTGCTCCAGCATGTCCGCGGTGACGCGTTCGGCTGCCGCGTCCCGGATCGCCTGCTGTTCCGCGGTACTGCCGGCGAGTCCGGGATGCGCCGCCCAGAAGGCGGTGAGGGCCTGCATGGTCGCGGTGTGGACCAGTTGGGCGTTCGCGTCGCCGACGGTGGCCAGGCTGCCGATCGGTACCACCCCGTCGGCGGTCATGTCGGTCAGGTCGGCCTGGCCCGACCGGCGGGCCTGCCACCCGTCGACGACCCTCTGCTGCTGGTCCCGCAGCTTCTGTGCGCCGTCGCGGAGCCCCTCGTCCCGGGTCAGGTCGGCGTTGCGGCTGTTCAGGGCCGCGGTGGCCGCGGGCCCGGATTTCTGCAGGGCCTCGATCTCGTCCTCCAGGGCCTCGACCACCGCCTCCTGCGCGCTGACCGACTGCTCCAGGCGGGTCTGCTCGGTCCTGGCGGTGGTCAGGTCGGTGGCGGCCCGGGCGGCGGCGATCTCCGCGGCCGTCAGCTGCCGGCGTTGCTCGGTGAGGTCCCGGTTCAGCTGCCCGATCCGGGCGTCGAGGGCGGTGAGTTGTTTCGCCGCGTCGGCGGTGCCGGCCGCGTCCGGCGGCCCGGCGGCGGCGGTGACGAGCGCGGGCCGCGCGTTCTCGGCTGTCGTGAGACCGGTCCCGGTGTCCTTGACCGTCTTCTGCAGCGCGGTGACCCGCCCGGTCTCCCGGGTGACGGCTCGTTCCGCGGTGGCCAGCGCACCCGTCCGGTGGGTGTCGCGGGCGCCCTCCCGGTGTGTCTGCTCGGCCTGCGCGGCCGGGTACAGGTTGTCCCGCAGGTCCAGGAACCGGTTCCGCAGCGTGTCGTGGGCGGCCTGCGCCTGGTCGCGGTTGGTCAGGGCGGTGGCGGCCGTCGCCGTGGCCCGGTTCAGGTCGGTGGTCCGGTCGGTGAGCCTGCTCTGCTCCTGCCGCAGCCGCTGCCGGATCTCCGCCGACGCCATCGTCACCCCGGCGTCCGGCGGGGTGCCCACCGTCGCGGGCGAATTCATCAGGTGCTGCGGTTCACGGACCGGGAAGGCCGGTTCGCGGGCCGGTGGCACCCCCTCGATGCCGAGGGTGGCCATCGCGTCCTTCAGCGAGGACCCGAGTGCCGGGCCGCCCGGGGTGAGCAGCCGGAACTGCTGGCCGTCCACCAGTGTGGGCCGGCCGTCGGCGTCCAGGTGCAGGCCGCCCAGGACGACGTCGCCGGCGCCGCCGGGCAGGATCCAGTTGACCGCGTTCGCGCCCACGTTCGCGTTCGGGCGGACCTCCTGGAGCCGGTCGGCGAAGGATTGTCCGGCGGACTCGTCCACCACCTCGCAGATGACCAGGGCGAGCGGCGTCTGCCGGGACACACCCAGCGCGGTCAGCTCCTCGTCCAGGTCCTCCACACTCACCGGGCCGTGCTCGCCGAGCAGGTCACCGGTCTCCGGGTCGAGACGGGCCACCAGCGTCAGGTAGCCGTCGAAGCTCCACAGCGTCTGCGCCGCCCGCCGGGCGTCCTGGGTCATCGCGGGCCAGGGCAGCATCAGCCCGGCGTGAATCGGTTCCAGGTTGGAGTACGACGAGTCCAGCGCCGACAACTCGGCGGGCGAGCGGCCGAGCAGCAGCGCGCGTTCCAGGATGGCGGCCACCGGGGACAGGTGCCCCTCGGACTGCCAGCCGCTGTCGCGTACCGCCTCGGCCGTCCGGGACACCGCACCCCGCGGGTCGTCCGGGTTGTTCAGCTGATCCAGCAGGCCGGACACCGATTCCAGTTCGGCCGGGTCGGCGCCGAGTTCGGAGGAGAGCCGCAGCAGTTGGGCCGGCGAGTGCACCCCCCACTGTTTGGCGAGATCGGCCAGATCGTCGGGAATCCGGCCGGTCCGCAGACCGAAGCCCAGCAGCCACGCGTCGTCCACCCCGAGTTCATTCGCGAGGTCGAAGATCTCTTCGGTACGCCATCCGTGGGCACCGGCCTGACTCTGGAGGATCTCCACGACGGATTCCGCGTTGAACCACGACTGCGCCGCCGCGGTACGGGCGAGGTCCACGTCCACGCCGAGCAGCTCGGCCAGCCACCGTTGCGCCTCGGCCCGGATCAGCTCCTGGTCGGCGATGTCGTGCACGGTCAGGCCCCGGTCGGCGAGGAAGTCGAGCCGTGGCTCCCGGCCGCCGAAGGCCTCGAAGACGTGGTCGAGCCCGGTCAGGGCCTGATCGACCGAGGCGACGAGCCGGCTGATCGAGGCGGGACCGCCGGATTCCAGGAAGGGCAGCAGCGGGGCCAGCGACGGCACCGACACGTTCATCTCGGACGCGAGCATATTGGTGAGCGTGCTCGTCGACGCCGCCGTGCGCAGCTGCGGCACCGCGACGTGCACCGGCATGCTGGTGCTGCGGCGCACCTGGGCGAAGATCTCACTGGGCGCCTGGCCGCCACCCGACGCGAGCCGCATCAACAGGGACGGATCGACCCAGCCCGACCGGCCGAGGCCCGGCGCCAGCTGTTCGACCGGAACCCCGAGCCGATCCGCCCACCAGGGCGCGAGTACCCGGTCGGCTTCCAGGGCCGCGGTCCGTTCGCTGCGCAGTTCGGCCCGCAACTCCGGGGCCAGGCCGTCGGCGAAGTCGCGCAGCAGGGTCTTCCCGTCGGTGCCGGGCATTCCCGCGTCGATCCGCTGCCGGGCGGCCAGGCCGTCCTCCAGGGCCTCGGACACCGTCTGCAGCAGTTCGGCCTCCGGCACGCCCAGGCCGGTGGCGACCGCGATCGCCGACTGAGCGAGCCGCACCCAGTCGGCGGTGCCGGTCCGCGCGCCGTCGGCCGCCGCCCGCTCCAGGGCGGTACGCAGGGATCGCACCGCTTCGGCAGGCGGCCCGGTCTCCGGGATCGCGTCCAGGACGGCGGTCACCACGTCCCGGCCGCCGTCGGCCGCCGACAGCACCTCCGGAGCGGTCAGGGCCAGCACCATGTCCCAGGCTCCGTCGAGAATCCGGGTGGTGCTCTCCGACAGTCCGTCGGCGGCCCGGACCTCGGCGATCCGGTCGATCGCCGCAGCGAGTTCGTCGTGGTCCGGGCTGTCGGTGAGCACTCCCCGGTCCAGGAGGTGGGTGAGCAGGGGCAGGGCGTCAGCGGTGACCGGCAGGGTGGCCATCGCCTCCACGGTGGTGCCGTGTGCTGCGGCGTACTCCCGCAGCATGCCGGCCAGTTCCCGGGTGCCCGGCGGGGCACTGACCGGGGCGGCGTCGATCCGGTTCAGGACCGGGAGCACCCAGTCGAGGCGGCCCGGGTCGACACCGAGCGCGGCGCCGACCTCGGCCAGGCGCGGATCGGCCTCGGTCAGCCCGGACGACGTGGTGTCCGAGACCGCGGTCTCCGGCGTCTGCTCCACCGGCGGCACGGGCGTCTGCTCCACCGGCTGCGGGGCCGGCATCACCGGGTCGACGATCCCGGCTGCCGGATCGAGCATCAGCACGGTGGTGCCGGGCGCCCCGAGCCGGCTGATCCCGGTGGTGTCGAGGTGGGTGGCCGGGCCGTCGAGCGCGCCCGGTTCGTACCATCGCACGCCGTCGCCGTTGTCGGTGAGCATCGCCAGCCGGGGCGGCTGTGCCCGGTCCGGCAGGTAGGACACCAGGGCGACACTCCCCGGCCGGCTGGACAGTTCGGCCAGCACCCGGCCCTCGCCGATCGCCGACGGTGTGCCGCCGGCGAGGGTGAACACGTCCTTAGCGGTGGCCGGCATCGGCGAGCCGGTGAACCGGGTGAGGTCCTGCCCGGGCGGCACCCCGTAGCGGGCCAGGTAGGCGCCGGCGGCCAGGGCGTCGGCGGGGATCTCGCCGGGTATCCGGCCGGCCAGGGCGGCCATGGTGCTCAGGTACTGCTCCAGCCGGGCCGGCGACGGCATCGAGCCGTCCTCGATCAGGCCGGCGGCGACCTGCATGGCGGTGCGGGCGGCGACGTGCGACCAGGGCAGCACCCGGACGGCGACAGCCGCGTCGGCGGAGGTCTCCCGGCCCTGCGCGTCGACCGGGACCATCCGGGCCGCGCTGACCTGGTCGGCGGGCATCACAAAACCGGGCGCCGGCAGCTGGATCTGGGTCTGGTAGCGGTCCACCAGGCCCTCGGCACGGGCCGGGTCGGCGCCCTGTTCGATCAGGTCCCACGGGACGACCACGAGCTGGTCCCGCATCGGCTGGCTGCGCAGCAGCTCACCGGCCCGGCTGGTGGCCGGGTCCCCCTCGGCCAGGAAGATCAGCCGGGCGTCCGGGATCGGGTCTGCCAGGTGCGCGGCGGCCGTCATCGCCGGGTGGCCGGTGACGGTCAGCGCGTCGGTCAGCAGTACCACTGACTGACCCGCCCCGAGCAGCCGGATCTTGAGGCAGTTGTCGACGTCCGGCACGCGGTCCCCCTCCAGCGGGATGGCACCGCTGGCTGGCGCATCCGGCCGACGGACACTGTCGCAGCGGGCCCGGGCACCCAGCTAGTCCCTCTCCTCACGACACCGACGTCCGTATCCGCACCAGGCGGCTGTACCGCGAACCGGCCACTGTCGCGATATGCCCAATTCCTGTGAGGGTTGCCGGGGTGTCCGCCAGTCCCGGCCGGTGCCACGCGCTTCGGCAGGAGAGTGACGATGACTACGCCGATCAATATCACCCCGCAGATGCTCATGCAGGCGAACGGGGACGTCCTGCACACCGCCGACAGCATCGACGGTCAGCTCGCCCAGATCCGGAGCTACGTGGCCGAACTCGCCGGGCAGTGGCTCGGTACCACGTCGGCCCGGTACCAGGACCTGATGGAGAACTTCGACGCGTACGGCGTGATCATGAACGATTCGCTGCACGGCATCGCCGACGGCCTGGTCGGCAACTTCCACAACTACACCATCTCGGAGAGCACCAACCTCGCCGGGATCGAGATCCTCTACGACCACCTGCCCGGTGCCAACAACCCCACCGCCGGCCCCGCCGGTGGTCCCGTCGCCAACCTCGACTGATCAGGAGAACCATCGTGGGTGTTGAGGACAGCAACCTCCGGGTGCCGCTGGAACTGGAGTTCGCCGGCCGCGAGATGCAGCAGGCCGCGACCCGGATGGAGGCGGAGCTGCACCAGCTGATGAACCGGCTCATGCCGCTGCAGGACTACTGGCAGGGCCCGGCGAAGACGTACTACGAGGAACTGCAGGCGCAGTGGAACTTCGCCGCCGAGGGCCTCTTCGGCGACGAGCACGG
>DATMVU010000498.1:0-9284 GCA_035562875.1 Actinoplanes sp.
TGAACGGCTCCTGGACCCCGAACGCGGCCACCCAGAGCAACCCGTTCGCCGGCAAGGCCAACAGTGGCGCCACCTGGACCAACGACATCAGCCACGGTGAACTGCTGCGTACCAGCGCGGACCAGACCATGACCATCGACCCCTGCAACCTGCAACTGCTGTACCAGGGCCGGGCGCCCGGCTCGGGCGGTGACTACGGCCAGTGGCCGTACCGGCCGGGTCTGCTGACCCGCCAGCGCTGAGGACCGGGCCGCCCTCGCCGTGCGCGAGGGCGGCCCGCCCCTCTGCCGGTGACGGGTGAGGCGTTCCGCTCGACTTCGTGTTCGTCACCGCCGGCCCCCTGCTGCACCGGCACGACTCCCCGATTCAGCTCTGCGTCTGCGGGGCCGTGTGACCTCGGGTGATCGCGGTGATGCCGAGGGCGGAGGCCAGGAACAGGACCGCCAGCAGCGCCCATCCGGTGGCGCCGAGATCGGTCACCGCCGCGGTCACCACGGTCGGTGCGGCCATCGCCCCGACCGCGTACCCGGTGCCGTACATGCCCTGGTATGCGCCTATCCGGTCGGCTGGGGCGAGCTCGAAGCTGATACTCCACCCGGCCGCGCTGGAGGTGATCTCGGCGAGCGTGTGCGCTGTCGCCGCCGCGAACAGCAGCACCACCGCGTACACCATCGGCACCTGACCGGCCGCCGCCCACAGCCCGCAGGCCACCGCCATCAGCCACCCGGCGTGCACCATCACCCGGCCGGCACCGCGGACCGTGCCGGTCCCGCGGCTGAGCCGCACCTGCAAGGCGACCACCAGCGCCGTGTTGACCAGCAGCAACGGCGACACCAGCACGTCCGGCGCGGTGGTGTGCCGGACCACCCACAGCGGCACCGCGATCTCGTACACCGCGAACTGCATGGCGAACAGGCCGCTGAGCACGGTGAGCGCCAAGAACCGCCGGTCCCGGTAGGGCGACCGGGTTTCGGCGGCCGGCCCGTCCGCCGGGACCGGGGTGCCGCCGGGGCGGGCGTCGATCCGGGCGGCGGGCAGACCGGCGAGCAGCACCGCCGACCCGAGGTAGAGGACACCGGCGGCCGCCATCGTCACCCGGTAGGCGCCGGCGGTACCGATCGCCAGGGGAATCGCCGCCACCGAGGTACCCACGGCGATGCCGATGTTCGTCGCGGTGCGCATGACGGCCCGGATCCGGACCCGTTCGGTGCCCGGGAACGCCCGGCCGATCACCGCCGAACGGACCGACGACCCACCCTGCTGGGCCAGGGTCACGAGCGAGGCGACGACGATCAACGACAGCAGATCATCAACCTGCAGGTACGCCACCAGAGCACCGCCCTGGATCACGTGCAGCACGATCAGCATCCGCCGGGAACTCCACCGGTCGGCGAGGTGCCCGAAGGTGAGCGTGGCGACCACACCGACGGCACCGGCCACGGTCAGCCCGATCCCGGCCCGCACCGCCGGGATCCCGACGACGGTGGTGAGGTAGAGCATCGTCAGCGCGAAGAAGGCGCCCCGCCCGACCGTGTCCACCAGGGTGACGGTGAGCAGGCGCCGCAGCAGGGCGTCCTGGCGGACCAGGGTTCGGAACGGAACAGTCGCAGTTGTCACGCAACAGTTCTGCCGGACGACGGCCGGATGACCAATGGATGTAGCGTGGCGCTTAATGATCAGGTACGTGCTGGAGCCGGGTGACGTGTCGCAGATCCGGTTCGGGATCTCCCCGCTCTGTGAACTCGGCCTCTGGCTGCGCGGGTTGCGCGTCCCCGACCGCTACCCGTTGCAGCGCCCGTGGCGGGACCGGATCGCCCCGATGCTGCCCTTCCTCGACTTGGAGGTGCTGCTCGGCCTGGTCGACGACCGTCGCTACGTGGCCGACTTCGTCAACCCACGGCCGGCCTCGTCCCTGACCGGCGTCGACGACGAACTCGCCGAACTGGGCCGGATCCCCGAAAACCGGTTCCGGGAGGATCTGGAGCGGGTGCACGGCACCGTCCCGGAGGTGTTCCACGGCGACCACGCGACAGTGGTGGCCCGGACCGTCGCCGCACTCGCCGGAGCGTGGAGGCTCTGCTTCGCCCCGTACTGGCCCCGGATGCTCGCCGTGATGCAGGCCGACATCCTGTACCGGGGCCGGGTCGCCGCAGCCTCCGGCCTGGGAGCCGCACTGACCGGCCTGTCCCCGCACCTGGCGTTCGACGGACGGCACCTGGACATACGCCTGACGAGTCCCGGGACCCGGATCCGCCCGGTCCGTGGTGAAGGCCTGACCCTGATCCCGTCGATGTTCGTCAACCGGGTCTCGACCATGGTCGACGACTCCCTCCCACCCGCCGTCATGTACGCGGCCCGCGGCCAGGGCGCCATGTGGTCGGACGCGGCCCGCCCCGACGCCGGAGCCGTCCGCGACCTGCTCGGCGGCACCCGCGCGGCGCTGCTCGCCGCCCTCGGCGAACCGGGCTCCTCCACCGAGCTGGCGCTGCGCCTGGGCGTCACCACGTCGGCGGTCAACCAGCACCTGCGCCTGCTCGAACGGGCCGGCCTGCTGAACCGGGCCCGCTACGGCCGCAGCGTCCTCTACTACCGCAGCGACCTGGGCGAGGCCCTGGCCAGCCACTGAGTCCGCGGCCTCGGCTATCGGGGCCGGTGTTCCCGGCGCAGGACGGCTGCCGAATAGCGGGCCGGAGTCAGCGGCCACTCCTCCGGGGCGAAACCGGCGGGCAGGCCCCGGCGGCGCCACGTCTGTTCGGGCAGCCCGGCCGGCAGCCACTCGCGGCGCCAGATGCCCAGGGCGGTGTGCAGATCGGTCAGGGCCGGAGCCACCTGGTCGTTCAGCGGGGTGCGCAGGTGTTCGGCCCACAACCGGACCCGCAGGTCGCGGACCAGGGGACCGGTGGTGACCAGGGTGGAGGTGATCTCACTGTCGGTGCCGACCATCGAACGGCTGAAGAAGTTCGCCGAACCGATGCTGGCGAACACGTCGTCGACGAGCATCAGCTTGGTGTGCACTGTCAGGTTGTCGATCCGGTACATCACCACGTTGCGGCGGGTCGCCGGCGGTAGCCGGTCCAGTACCCGGTGCCGGAGATCGTGGGTGATCACCGGGCGGACCGTGCTGTCACCGCCGTCGGCCGGATCCTTACGACCGGAACCGATCAGGATGATCTTGACGCCGCGCCGGGCCGCCGACCGCAGCCCGTCGTAGAGCTGGAAACGCGGGTCGCCGCCCGGGGCCTCGTGGAAATACTGGTCCTCGAGGTAGATGTAGCGGTCGGCGGCACCGATCGCGGTGGCCATCGCGTGGTAGATCTCCTGGATACCGGCCCGGACCACGTTCGCCCGGCGCATCCGGCGCAGCCCGCGGTGCCGGTAGAGACTCCACGGGCGGTAGGAGCGCACCACCTGCACGGCGGTGCCCTCGGCCGGATGGTCGGGCTGCTCCGGGACGGGCGGCAACTCCATCGGCGCGTCCACCGGGTTGATCACCGTCCGTTCGCCGCCGGACAGCCGGAAGTACTCCGGCGGAAGCTTCTTCGCGATGTACCGCGGTGGCAGGGCCGTGGTGTTCTGCCAGCGGAACTGGAACGTCTCCCGGACCCGCACCGCCGCCGGGCCGTGCAGGCGGGCGGCCGCGTCGTGCCAGCCCCACCGGTGATGCCCCAGCCGCAGCCGCCGGTGCGGCGAGTGGTCGAAACGGCTGGGCGACAGGTCAAGACCGCCGACGTACGCGGTGAGTACCCCACCGTGACTGAACACGATCAGTTTCTGGTGGTTGGACCCCAGCACCGGACCGGACCAGTCGAGCAGCACCCGATTCTGCAGTGTCGGCCCGGTGTCCCGCGTCGACGGCCGCCACGCCCGGATCACCCGTGCGGCGAGGGTGTTCGCCCGGAACGGCCCGACCGGCAGCCACGGGACACCGCCGGAGAACTCGGCGGCACTGAGCACGATCCGCACGTCGGCGCCGTCCGCTGCCTTCTCGGCCAGCACGTCGGTGAACGGCCGGTAGCCGTCCTCCCCGGCGATCCGCCCGGTCAGGTCCAGGTGCGGATCGGCCTGGTAACCGGCGATGTAGACGGCATCGCCCGGCCCGAGCGCCGCCATGTGCCCGGCCAGCTCGGTGAAGTAGGTGACCCCGTCGATGATCGGCTCGAACCGTGAGTTCTCGGCGAACGTGGGACACGCCTCGGTCGCCGGCGGCAGGTACCGGCCGATCAGATCACTCAGCGACGGCACATGCGGCATGCGCAGATTATCGCGTGTGCCCGTCCATACCTCGCGCCATACCACCCACCGCGAACGGCTGGCGCAGGCGCTGCATCGCCTCCCGGCTGCGGTCGGCGACAGCCGGCGTGGCTCCGCTGGTGGCGGTCGGCTCGGAACGGAACAAAACGCTGATCTCGTACATGGTCTGCTTCTCTACCCATATCACCGCCACGCCAACCCGCCCCGGCCCGTGGTCCCGGGGCGGGTTGTGCCAGGAGGGGGCCCGCGTGCGGTGAAATAGTGTCCGTGATCGATCTCGATGCACCGGTCCCGGACCGACCGCAGCCGCCGGGCGGCAGTCGCGGTTTCGCCCTGATCCTGGCGGTTGCGGTCTGTCTCGCGACGCTGCACTCCGTTCCGGGCGGCGAGCGAACGGTGCGCACGTTGTGGACGGCACCGCCCGCGCGGACGCTCAACATTCAGGCCGGCCCGGACACGGTGTGGGCGCTGCGGGTGGTGGACGCCAGTGGTGGCGAACTGACCGCCTACGAGATGGCGACCGGCCGGGTACGGTGGACCCGGCCGGCAGCCGCGACGACAGCGGTGAACGGCGGGTTCTCGGTGCTGCCCGCCGCCGGGATCCTGCTGGTGGACGACCTCGCCGTCGACGCCGCCACCGGTGCGGCACTGTGGCGGGTGCCCGGTGTGGTCGACGGCCACGACACCGGCACCGTGCTGGTTCGCGAACCCGATGCATTACGGCTGGTGGCCGCCCGGGACGGGACGACAATCTGGCGTCGTCCGATGGACGGCACCCGGGTGGTGCGGATCCAGCCCCGGAACGGCCGGCCGTCGACGATCGTGGTGGGCACCGGCGAACTGACCCTGCTGCGCTACCACGACGGTGCCGAACTGCTGAGCCGCCCGATTCCCCGGGACGGTGACCTGCTCGCCGGCGACGGTCACATCGTGCTGCTGCGGTACGGGATCAGCGCGTTCAGCATCGTCGGGTACCGGCCCGACACGCTCGCCGAGAGCTGGCGGATCGAGACGGTCGGTGGTGCCGTACAGGAATGTGGCCCGGTCCTCTGCCTCTCCGGCTCGCACGGTGTGACCGGCATCGATCCGGTGACCGGCACGAGCCGGTGGACCCTCCCGCCCGGCTACGGCGCCGGGGCCGTGACCGGCGACCGGATCGTGGTGACCCGGCAGCCGCGGAACTCCGGCGAGGGCCGCCAGCCGCTGATCTCGATGGTCGACGCGAGCAGCGGACGACGGATCGGCGCCGAGGTGGCCGGCCATCCGATCGTCTCCAGCACCGGCGGCGGGCGGCTGCTGGTGATCCGTTCGAACCCCCAGCCGGTGGCCCCGGCCAGCGTGTTCACACTGGACGCGGCCACCGGGAGCAGCCGTCTGATCGGGTCTGTCGACTACCAACTGCTCAATGCGCCGTACGAACTGGCCGGACGCCACCTGCTCCGGCTCCGGGACGGCCGTCTCGAGGTGATGACCGTCGGCTGACCCTCAGTCGGTGTCCCGGGCGAGCAGGTCGTACGCCTCGGTGGTCAGTTCGCCCCGGGCCGGCTCCGGCAGGCTGGGCGCCCGGGTCGTGCCGTAGCCCGAGATCGTGATGACCAGCGGCGGAGTCGGCTCGACAGGCTCGGCCGGCTGCGAGGTGATCTCGGCGGGCATGGTGACGGTGAACTCGGTGAGCCGGCCCTGACCGTCCAGGGTCGCGCGGAACGGCATCGTCTTCGCCGCCGGGCCGTACAGGTAGGCCGCGTCACTGAAGACCTGCTCCAGGAACGGTTCCCCGCCGGTGGCGTCCAGAGTGCCGGTGACCACGTCGCCGGAGCGTTCCGCACCGGTCACCGCGGCGACCAGCAGACCGGCCCCGGTGGCGTCCGGCTGTTCCGCGGTCGGCAGCTGCGCCATCGCGTCCAGGCCGCTCTGCTCGTCGACGGCGGCTGCCTCGGCCAGCTTCGCCTCATCGGCGCGCACCCACTTCGTACCGTCGAGCAGGTCGTAGATCTTCTTGATCTTCTGCCCCTCGGCCGCCGGGGCGTTCTTCTCCCAGTACTGCAGATACTGCTCGCGGGTCTCCTGCTGCACGTGCAGCAGGTACTGCAGGCGGGTGTCGGTGCCGACCCGTGCCACCGCGAAGGTGCCGGAATGCCGGATCGACGCGCCGCCGGGCAGGGCCGCGGTGCCCTCCTGGACGTCGGCGATGAACCCGGCGCCGGTGCGGGTGAAGGTGTAGTTGCCGGCACGCAGGGCGGCCACCGCATCGCGTAGATCCTGTGTGGCGTCGGTGGTTCCGGCCGCGGCGTCGACCGGCTTGCCCGGGTTGAGTGCCACGACACCGGCGGTCACCGCGGCGACTGCCACCGCGGTCGCCGTGGCGGCCCAGACGTTCTTCCTGTTCATGGGGGGTCCTCTCTAGGGGTGGATCGGCCGGAGCGTCAGTGCTCGGGTGTCGACACGGTCCGGTGGATCCGCTGTGGTGGCCTGCCGCGTCGCGAACTCGGCGTGCGCCATCGCCTGCCCGTCCGGGGTGAGCCGGTAGCTGCGCCGCCCGGACTCCTCCCAGCGCGCGTCGACCCAGCCGGCGGTCCGCAGGCTCCACAGGATCGGGTAGAGCCTGCCGCTGGAATGGCCGCTGGTCTGCATCAGCTCCCATCCGTATCGGGCGGTATCCGGAGAGTCGAGGAACGCGGCCAGCACCTGGGACACGGCTGCGGTCACCCGAAGCGGGTTTGCCATGCGGATCACCATAGCCCACCCTAGCGCGGTTCTCTACATAGGGTTCGACGTGGGATTTCTGGCCAGGTGGGGGCCTTGCCCACCCGTACCGCAATCGGGGGTTTCGATATCACCTCGGACAGTCGTATGTTGCTGTGGAGCGCGTCGAGCGCCGGCGACGACTGGGGGCGGTTCAACTGGCGGGACGGGGCTCACCTACCTGGCCGGCAGTGATGGGCCTGGTCCTGATCTGCGGCGGACTGGCCTGGACGCCACCGTCCACCTACCGGGCGCGGCTGCTCGGCCAGCCCGGCACGATGGTCGTCGCCGCCTGCAATCCCGCGACCGCCGGTGCCCAGCGGGTCCAGTGGACCTGCGCCGGCGACTTCACCCCGGACGACGACCAGCCCGTACGGCAGGTGACCTTCGAGTCCACGACCGAATACCCGGCCGGTTCCGAGGTGCAGGCCGATGCGATGAGCACCACCGCCACCGAGGTCCAGCCCCGCACCACCGGCCTGAACACCCTGCTCCTGTGCCCGCTGCTGATCATCGCGGTGCTCGTCGTGGGAGCAGCCCGCGCGTGGTCGACCCGGCGAGTGACCGGCTCATGATCCCGTGGTCAGGGCGGTAGCCAGCCGAGTGCTCAGGCCTTTCAGGTCCACATCGGCGTACGGGTCCGGCGGTGCCACGTTCACCCGGCTCAACCGAGGCCGGGGGCGGTGCCCGGTTCGCGTAGGGTTCGGATGAGTTCCAGCCGCGCGACTGCCGTCACGTCGTACAGCCGATGGCCTGCGCTGTTGAAGCCCGAAGTGGGAACGATGCCCTTCTCGGCGTGGAACCGGACGGCGCTGACCGCCGGTCCGGTCCGCCAGCCCGCCACCGCCGACACCGGCTGGGCCGTCGAAGCCCTCGACCTCGACCTGCAACGCCTCCGCGGTGCCGCACCCCGGTGACGGCTCGCGACGAGACGCCGGTTCAAAGCTCCTTGCGCAGGTGCACGTCGTCGCGCCCGGCCGTCGGAACCGACTCGTACCGGAAGAGTTCGCGGTAGCCGAGACGCTGGTAGAAGCCGGGCGCCTGGAAGGTGAAGGACGTGACGAACACGTGCGTGCAGCCACGCCTCCTCGCCTCGGTCTCGAACGCCAGCAGGGCACTCGTCCCGACGCCGGTACCCCGGTGATCCTCCCGGACCCAGGTCATGCCGACCCCGGCCGCCTGCCCCCACGTCCAGCCGGAGACGCCGGCGACCAGTTCCACCCCCTCCTCGACCCGGACAGTGAGCTCCTCGGCCGGAGCGACCCCCGGGGTCGCCGCCGCGTTGAACGTGTCCAGTTCATCGCTGAGGTGCTGGTCGAGGGCCGGGTCCGCACTGCCGACCCGGGTGGTGATGTCTGCCATCGCAGGATCGTGCCACAGCCCAGTCCCCCGACCACTGTGGGGCGGCGCGACCGGTGCCGCCCTCCGAACAGCGACCGATGTTCCACCGGGCCGGCGCGGATCCGGGTGGAACCGCCGGGCTCGGTCCGATTCCGGTTGCACAATCTATTGCGGCTGTACGCGGGGGACCTGATCGTCTCCGAGAAGGCGCCCGCAGACCGGGACGACTGCACCGGCCGGCCGCTGACGTGGACGGTCACGACCGCCACCACCGGGCCGGGCCGCTGGCGGCTGGACGAACTGGACGACGCATTCGCCCCTCGACCTGGCCGTCCACACCGGCCGGCACGCGGTGGCCCGGAACCGGCCGACGCCGTGCACGAGCGGCTCACCGCGGCCGGTGACCACGTGTACCGGTTGCCGGTGTGGCAGGCGCCAGCATCCGCCGCGGCGGGACGGGGTGACGACCTCAAACAGGCGCGGCCTCTGCGCTGGGTCGCTCACTCGTACCGGGGCGCGCCCTATCGGCGGCTATAAGAGTGCCTCCGCGACTCCAGCATCGGTGCAAGGAAGCCGGGCGTGCGTTTAGTCGAGTTCCCAGTCGGCGGTCGTGGCTGACTGCTCGCCGGTGGCCGGGGTGCGAACTCGGGCCGGTCGAGCATCGGCACGGATCTGGAAGACCACTGTCTGAGTGACCTTCTCCCGATTTTCGAGTCGATCGTCACCTGACAGCATCCGCGTCATCGCGAGATCATGCTGATACCAGGTGCCCTCCGCGTCGCACAGCCAGGTGTAGTTCCGCACCTGCGCCATGATGGTCATCTGCCCCATATTGCGCTCCTGCAACGACACCGACACGAGCCGCCTGCCGTCCGCGGGCCGCAGGTCGGCCCTCGGCTTGAGGTCGTCCACGCCGAGTACCGTGACGTCATGCCGGCTCTCAGCGGCAT
>DATMVU010000499.1:0-16363 GCA_035562875.1 Actinoplanes sp.
GTGGACGGCCACGGGCCGCCGTGATGCTGAGCCCAGGCGACCGCGACACCGGTGGGGTAGCCGTCGTAGATCAGCCGCCCGGTCCGGGGCAGGAAATGGCGCGACAGTTCAGCGGGAAGCATCGTCTCGCCAGGCCCCCGATGCACGGTCGCGGTCAGCGACGACGGCAGGGAGTCGATGGCGGTGAACAGTTCCGTCTCATCCGTCCAGCGGGCCACCACGGCGACCGGCCCGAAACACTCCTCGGTCGCCTCGGGTGGCAACGCACCAGCCTCGGCGGTGAGCAGCCGTGGCGCCGCCGTCAACGACTGCCCCGTGGGGGGACCACCCGCTTGGCCAGGAGAATCGTCGTTCCCGGCGGGGGTGCCGCCCGATGCGGTGGGAGGCACAGCCGGTGAGGTGGTGCCGCCCGATGCGGTCGGAGGCACCGCCGGTGAGACGGCGCTGTCCGCCGTGACGAGAGGTGCGGTTGACGAAGCGGTGCTGCCCGCTGCTCCGAGAGCCGTGGTCAGCGAGGCGGTGCCGTGTTGGTAGGCGGCGGCTATCCCGGGGTTGAGCAGCACCATCGGTGGCAGTTCGGCGATCGCCGACTGAATGGTGGTGACGATCTGGTCGCCCTCCGGTCCGGTGGGGACGAAGAGGAGACCGGGTTTGGTGCAGAACTGTCCGGCGCCCAGGGTGAAGGAGGCGGCGAACTCGGTGCCGATCCGGACGGCCCGGTCGACGGCCGCGGCGGGTGTGACCACCACCGGGTTGAGGCTACTCAGCTCACCGAAGAAAGGGATCGGCTCGGGCCGGCTCTCGATGACCGCCAGCAGGGCCCGGGCAGCGTTCACGGAGCCGGTGAATCCGACCGCCCGGATCGCCGGATGGGCCACCAGATCGGTTCCGGCGCGGAGACCGTGGACGATGCCGAACGTCCCGTCGGGAGCGCCGGACTTCTGCGCGGCGGCTGTCAGGATCTCGTAGCAGAGCTGGGCCGTGGCCGGATGCGAGTGGTGGGCTTTCAGGACCACCGGGCTGCCGGCGGCGATGGCGGACGCGGTGTCCCCGCCCGGAACCGAGAACGCCAGGGGGAAGTTGCTCGCCCCGAAGACGGCGACCGGCCCGATCGGTACCAGCATCCGCCGCAGATCGGGCCGGGGGCCCATCGGGGTGTCCGCGGCGTGATCGATGGTGGCCTCCAGATAGCCGCCGTCCCGCAGCACCTCGCCGAACAGCCGCAACTGGTAGCAGGTCCGGGTCAGTTCGCCGTCGAGCCGGCCCGGCCCGAGCGCGGTCTCCCGATCGGCTGTCTCGACGATCCGTTCCCGGTTCGCCTCCAAGGCTGCCGCCAGGTCGTCGAGCAGGGTGGCCCGGCCTGCCCGCGCCATCTCCGCCAAGGGTTCGGCGGCGGCGTGGGCGGCCGCACAGATCTCACCGACCCGGGACGTGCCGGTCTCCTCCGCGACGATCTCGATCGTCGCGCCGTCCCGCGGATCGATGCTGGGTACGCCGGTCATGGCAGGCCTTCCTCGGATGCTTCCGGGTGGACGATCAAGCGGGGGAGCCGAAATCGGCGCGGGCCACGGTCCAGTCGCGGGTCTGCTCGCTGAGGGTCACGCCGAGACCGGGCCGGGTGGACAGGTGCAGCCGGCCGTCGCGGATCTCCAGGCGTTCGTTGAACAGCGGATGCAACCAGTCGAAGTGCTCGACCCAGGGCTCGTGGGCGTACGCCGCGGCCAGGTGGACGTGGATCTCCATGGCGAAGTGCGGGGCCAGCGTCAGGTTGGCGTGCTCGGCCAGGGCCGCCAGTTTCAGGAACCGGGTGATCCCGCCGATGCGGGGCGCGTCGGGCTGGATGATGTCGACGGCACCGTGCCGGATCAGTTCGTGATGCTCGGCCACGCTGGTCAGCATCTCGCCGGAGGCGATGGCGGTGTCCAGGCTGCGGGCCAGCGCGGCATGGCCCTCGACGTCGTACGCGTCCAGCGGCTCCTCGATCCACACCAGACCGAACTCCTCGAGGGCCCGCCCGGCGCGCTGGGCCGTCGGCCGGTCCCACTGCTGGTTGGCGTCGACCATGAGGGGTGTCTCGTCGCCGATGTGCTCGCGAACCGCCCGCACCCGGGCCAGGTCGTAGGCGGTCGATGGGTGCCCGACCTTGATCTTGAGGCCACCGATGCCGGACTCCAGAGAGGCGGTGGCGTTGGCGAGCACCTGCTCGATCGGCTCGTGCAGGAAACCGCCGGACGTGTCATAGCACCGCACCGAATCCCGATATGCGCCGAGCAGTTTCGCCAACGGCAGCCCGGCCCGTTTCGCCTTGAGATCCCAGAGCGCCACGTCGATCGCCGCGATGGCCTGGGTGGCGGCGCCGCTGCGCCCGACCGAAGCGCCGGCCCACACGAGCTTGGTCCACAGGCGTTGGATGTCGCTGGGATCCTCACCGAGCAGGTCGGGGGCCACCTCTCGGGCGTGCGCGAACTGGGCCGGCCCACCGGCGCGCTTGCTGTAGCTGAAGCCCACACCCGCAAGACCCGACTCGGTCCGGATCTCGGCGAACAGGAACGCCACCTCGGTCATCGGCCGCTGCCGTCCGGTGAACACCTTCGCGTCGCTGATCGCCGCCTTCAGCGGCAGCGTGACGGAGGAGAGCGTGATTCCAGTGATTCGGTCAGTCATCGGTCACCGCACCAGACAGGGGCGCTTGGGGTCGAAGCGCCAGCCGGGAAGAAGGAACTGCATGGCCGCCGCGTCGTCGCGGGCGCCGGAACCGTGCCGCCGGAACAGTTCGTGGGCCGCTGCCAGCGCGTCCCGGTCCAGCTCGACACCGAGGCCGGGGGTGGACGGCACGGCGATCGCACCGTCCCGGATCGGGAACGGCTCGCGCGTCAGCCGCTGACCGTCCTGCCAGATCCAGTGCGTGTCGAGGGCGGTGATCTCGCCGGGGGCGGCCGCACCGACGTGGGTGAACATCGCCAGGGAGATGTCGAAGTGGTTGTTGGAGTGCGAGCCCCAGGTCAGCCCGAAGTCGTGACAGAGCTGGGCGACACGCACCGACCCGCGCATGGTCCAGAAGTGCGGGTCGGCGAGTGGGATGTCGACGGCGTGGGCCCGGACCGCGTGGGCCAGCTGCCGCCAGTCGGTGGCGATCATGTTGGTGGCCGTGCGCAGCCCGGTGGCCCGCCGGAACTCGGCCATCGTCTCCCGCCCGGACAGGCCACCCTCGGCGCCGACCGGGTCCTCCGCGTAGGCCAGCACCCCGCCGAGATCGCGGCAGAGCGCGACCGCCTCGTCGAGCAGCCAGCCGCCGTTCGGGTCGAGGGTGATCCGGGCCTGCGGGAACCGCTCGGCCAGGGCGTGCACCGCCTCGATCTCCAGCTCGCCGGCGAACACCCCGCCCTTGAGTTTGAAGTCGCTGAACCCGTACCGCTCCCGGGCCGCCTCGGCCAGCCGGACCACAGCGGACGGGGTGAGCGCGGGGGCCCGGCGGAGCCGTTCCCAGTCGTCGGCCGGATCGGTCTCGTGCCGGTAGGGCAGATCGGTGCGGGACGTGTCACCGACGTAGAAGAGGTAACCGAGAACCGGCACGCTGTCCCGCTGGCGGCCCTCACCGAGCAGTTCGGCGACCGGGACACCCAGGTGCTGGCCGAGCAGGTCCAGCAGCGCTGACTCCAGGGCTGTCACGGCGTGCACGGCGACACGCAGGTCGTACGTCTGCACGCCCCGGCCGCCCGCGTCCTGCCCCGCGTGCCGGTTGCCGAACTCGCGCAGCAGCGAGGCGAACTCCGCGACCGGCCGGCCGATCAGCAGCTCACCGGCGCTCTCCAGGGTGCGCCGGATCGCCTCGCTGCCGGGCACCTCACCCAGGCCGGTGCGGCCCGTGCTGTCGGTGAGGATCACGACGGTCCGGGTGAAGTACGGCCCGTGGGCGCCACTGAGATTGAGCAGCATGCTGTCGTGACCGGCGACCGGCACGATCTCGACCTGCTCGATCGTGGGCTTCACGGTCGTACCGCAGCAATCAGTCTTGTCAGGTTCTCGCGCTCCTCGCTGGTCAGGTCGGTGAGTGGTGGGCGGACCCGGCCGCCGTCCCGCCCGACCGCGGTCAGCCCGGCCTTGACGATCGACACGGCGTAGCCCCGGGAACGATCCCGGATGTCGAGGTAGGGGAGGACGAAGTCGTTGAGCATCCGGTAGACCGCCGTCCGGTCCTGGGCGCGCACCGCTGCGTAGAACCGCAGCGCGAACTCGGGCAGGAAGTTGTAGAGCGCCGACGAGTAGGTGCTGACGCCGAGCTGCAGCAGCGGCAACGCGAACGTCTCGGCCGTCGGCAGCCCGCCCACGTAGATCAGCCGGTCGCCGACCCGGGCGTAGGTGCGGGTCATCCGCTCGATGTCGCCGATCCCGTCCTTGAGCCCGATCAGAGTCGGGTTGCGATCGGCCAGCTCGGCGACTGTCACGTCCTCCAGGATCGCGTTGGCCCGGCTGTAGACGATCACCCCCAGCCCGGTGGCCCGGCAGACCGCTTCGACGTGCGCGATCAGCCCGGCCTGGCTGGCCTCGGTGAGGTACGGCGGGAAGAGGAGGATCCCCGCGGCGCCGGCGGCTTCGGCGGCCTCGGCCTGGGCGACGGCCAGCGCGGTGCCGCCGGTGGCCGGGGCGATGACCGGGACGAGACCGCCGACCTCGTCGACAGCGGTCCGGACCACGGTGTCGATCTCGGCGCTGGTGAGGGAGAAGACCTCGCCGGTGCCGCCGGCGGCGAACAGGCCGGCCACTCCGTGACTGGCCTGCCACGCGAGGTGCTCGCGGTAGCGGGACTCGTCGAAGGCGAGACGGTCGTCGAAGTGGGTGACGGGGAACGAGAGCAGGCCCGAAGCGAGCCGGGCGGCCAGGTCGAGAGGGGGGATCGCGTTCACGAGGCAACCGTAGGAAGGCGTACCGATGCCTGTCCAAGAGTCTTTAGGCATCGATTGATACCTTCACGGCATCAGCCACTCCAGCGTGGCGAGCACTCGGGGAAGGGCCGGATTGTCGGATTCCCGAGGCCAGAGCAGGTGCAACTCGACCGGCTCCGGGATCGGCGTGTCGATGCGCAGATAGATGACCTCCGGGATGCCGACCAGCTTCGCGGACTCCGGCACGAAGGCCACCCCGCGCCCTGCGGAGACCAGCCAGAGCATCGTGATCACCTGGCTGACGGTGTGGAACACCCGCTCGTGCGGCAGCGGGACCATGCTCACCACCAGGTCGTAGAAGTAGCGCGCCTTCTGCGGCGAGTGGAAGATCAACGGCTCGCGGGCCAGGTCTGCGGGGACGACCGGGCGCCGGAGTTCGGCCAGCCAGTGGTCCTGGCGGACCGCGAGCAGCAGCCGTTCCCGATGGATCAGCTTGGACTCGAACTTCTCCGGATCGAACGGCGGACGAGCCAGGCCCATGTCGATGTCCCCGCCGGCCAGGGCGGCCACCTGCTCGCGGGTGACCATCTCGAACAGCTCGACGTGCACCTCGGGAAGGCGGTACTCCAGCTCGTTGAGCAGCCGGCCGAGGGTGCCGAAGGTCGCCGAGGCGGTGAACGCGAGCCGGACCAGGCCGGTGGATCCGGAGGAGACCCGTTGTGCCAGCTCCGGCGCCGACTCGGTGATCGCCAGGATCCGGCGGGCCTCGCTGAGGAAGGCTTCGCCGGCCGGGGTCAGCTTGACGTTGCGGGTACCGCGTTCCAGCAACTGGACGCCGACCGCGGCCTCCAGCTTCTGGATCTGCCTGCTCAGCGGTGGTTGTGTCATCCGCAGCCGAACCGCTGCCCGGCCGAAGTGCAACTCCTCGGCGACGGCCACCAGACCACGGAGTTGATCAAGGGTGTAGGTCATGCCGCGAAGGTATCAATCGATGCAGTAATTAGCTTGGACAAGCATCAACAGCCGGTCATAAGCTCGCCGCACCCAGTGACCCCCTTCACAGCGGGAGACTCCCGATGAAAATGACGCTCCCCGCACTCATGCTCGCCGGCCTGCTCGTCCTCACCGGCTGCGGCGGCAACCTCGGCTCCGAAGGGGACAGTGGTTCCACCGCCGCCTACCCCGACCGGGCCGTCACCCTGCTCATCGGCCAGGACGCCGGCGGCAGTACCGACCTCATCGGCCGAGCCCTGGCCGACCCCGCGTCCAAGGATCTCGGCCAGCCGATCACCGTGCAGAACAAACCGGGCGCCAACGGTGCGGTCGCGGCCAAGGAACTCGCCGCCGCCAAAGCCGACGGCTACACCCTGATGGTCTTCGTCGGCTCGCTCGCCTACATCACCCCCCTCGCCGTCCCCGCCGACCAGGCCGTCGACATCAACGGCTACGAGATCATCACCGGCATCTCCCAGGACGACTTCGTCCTCATCGCCAACCCGAAGACCGGATTCACGACGGTCAAGGACATCGTCGACGCCAAAAGACCGATCAAATTCGCAACGACCGGCGTGGGTACGGGTAGCCAGCTCACCCAGACTCTCCTCTTCGCACAGGCCGGCGTCGACGCGACAGCGGTGCCGTTCAACGGGGGCAACCCGGCGCTGACCGCGGTCCTCGGCGGCCAGGTCGACGTGGCCGCAGTGCAGCTCGGCGAGGCCAAGGAACAGATCGAGGCCGGCAAGGCGGTCCCGATCGTCACGTTCGCGACCCAGCGGCCCAGCTACATGCCCGACACCCCGACCGCCACCGAGGCCGGGTTCAACGTGCCGGTCCAGCAGTCCCGGGCGATCGTCGCCCCCAAGGGAACCCCGGCCGACGTCCTGCAGCGGTTGCGCACCGCCTTCCAGAAGGGCTTCGCCGACCAGACCTACCGGGACTTCAACACCCAGCGGCTGCTGACCGCCAACGAGGTCGACGGCCCAGCCCTGCTCCAGCAGTGGACCGGATCGCTGCAGACCTACCGTGATCTGGTCGCCGAGCACAAGATCGACCTGGGCGCGAAATGACCACCGAGCCCCTGGAGGAGGACCGGCCACCACCGGCCGGGCCGGCCGGCAACCTGATCGCCGCGACCGTCGTGGTCCTTCTCGGCGCACTGGCGATCACCGGAGCGAGCACCCTCGGCGAAGGCCCCGGCACCTGGCCGATGATCGTCGGCATCGCGCTGGTCCTCCTCGGGCTCGGCCTGGCAGCCCGGTCCCGGCACGACGACCCACCCGAGCGGTTCACCCGAGGCAGCCTGCTGGTCGTCGCCGCGGTCGCCGTGATGGCCGGCTACGTCACGGTGATCACCACCATCGGCTTCGAGATCCCCACCGTGCTCCTCGCCTTCGTCTGGCTGCGGTTCCTCGGCCGGGAGACCTGGCGGACGTCCATCGCCGTCAGCCTCGGCACCACCGTCGCCTTCTACGCGTTGTTCGTCGGCGCACTGAACGTCACCATCCCCCACCTGTTCTGAGCCATCTGGAGGACCGTTGTCCGCGGTCATCGACGGCTTCGCGGTCGTCCTCGAACCAACGAACCTGCTGTACTGCCTCATCGGTGTCGTCATCGGCATGCTCATCGGTGTGCTGCCCGGCCTCGGCCCGGCCGCCACCATCGCGATCCTGCTACCGGTCACCTTCGGCCTCGAACCGGTCACCGCGATCATCATGCTGGCCGGCATCTTCTACGGCGCGCAGTACGGCGGCACCATCACTTCGGTCCTGCTCCGGCTGCCCGGTGAGGCCTCCTCGGTCGTCACCGTCTTCGACGGGCACGCCCTCGCCCGCCAGGGCCGGGCCGGAGCCGCCCTCGGCATCGCCGCCATCGGATCGTTCATCGGCGGCACCCTGTCGATCGTCGCGCTCACCCTCGTCGCCCCGATCGTCGCCGGATTCGCCCTCGACTTCGGCCCACCCGAGTACACCGTGCTCGCACTGCTCGGCATCATGCTCGTCGCCACGATCAGCAGCGGCGGACGGTGGCGTGCCCTCACCGCCGCGGCGGCCGGGCTGTTCCTGGCCACCGTCGGCCGGGACGACTTCACCAGTGCCGAACGGTTCACCCTCGGCAACCTGTCACTCGCCGATGGGCTCGACTTCGTGCCCATCGCGATGGGCCTCTTCGGCCTCGGCGAGATCCTCTACAACCTGGAACAACGTCACCGGGCCGTGCATGCGCCGGCCAAGGTCACCGACGTCTGGCCCAGCCGGGGCGACCTGCGCCAGTCCTCCGGCGCCATCACCCGCGGCTCGATCATCGGCTTCGTCCTCGGCATTCTGCCCGGCGGTGGTGCCGTCCTCTCCTCGATGGCGGCGTACGCACTGGAGAAACGTAGGGCCCGGCATCCCGAACGGTTCGGTAAGGGCGCCATCGAAGGTGTCGCCGCACCGGAGACCGCCAACAACGCAGCCGCCACCTCGTCGTTCATCCCACTGCTGTCGCTGGGCATCCCCGCCAACGCGACAATGGCCGTGATCTTCGGCGCGCTGCTCATCCAGGGGGTGACCCCGGGACCGCAGCTGGTCACCGAGCATCCCGAGTTGTTCTGGGGCGTCGTCAACTCGATGTACATCGGCAACGTCCTGCTGCTGATCATGAGTATTCCGCTGCTCGGCGTCTTCGTCCGCATCCTGCGTGTCCGCGCCACCGTGCTGGCCCCGATCACGGTGCTGATCACTCTGATCGGCGCATACACCGTCAACAACAGCGTCTTCGACATCGGCCTGGTCATCGCCTTCGGCGTCCTCGGCTACCTGATGAAGAAGGCCGGTTTCGACCCCGGGCCGATGGTCCTCGCCTTCGTCCTGGGCAGCCTGCTCGAGACATCCCTGCGCCGTTCCCTGCTCCTCTTCGACAACAACCCGACCGGCTTCCTCACCCGCCCCATCTCCGGAGTGCTGTTCGCTCTGTTCCTCGCGGTGATCCTCCTGCCGCTCGCCCAGACCCTGCTGCGCCGCCGCCGTCCCCTCGCTACCGGAGACGCCGCTGCGCAGAGCCGGACCACCGAGCCGGCGCATCCCGGGGATGCCGGCGGGCAGGACCGCCTTGCCGGGTCCGGAGGCTCCGGGGAAGGCCGCGGCCAGGGCCGTCGCGCCGAGGGCCATACCGGGAGCGGGACCGCGTCCGAGGCTGCGGGTAGGACCGGGAGCGGGACCGAGTCCGGCGGCTCCGAGGACGGCCGCCGGCCGGCGCGTTCGACGGCGAGCGGATCGGTGGACGAAGCGCATCCGGCTGCGGGGCCGCCCGCGACTGACATCAAGGAGAAGGAATGACCGTTCTGGTCGGCTATCTACCGACGGCTGAGGGGGAGGCGGCCTTCGGCGCCGCGCTGGCGGAAGCGGTGCGCCGGGCCGAACCCCTACTACTGGTCAACTCGCCACGGGACGGGGCGCCGATCAGCGCCGAGGCAGCCGGACCGGACCGGATCGCTGCCCTGACCGCCCGGGCGGCGGAGCACGGGATAGCGGTGGAGGTGAGACAGGCACCGCACACCGGTGAGCTGTCCGATGTGTTGCTCGCCATCGCCGACGAAGTGGCGGCATCGGTGATCGTCATCGGGCTGCGCCGGCGGAGCCCGGTCGGCAAGTTGTTCCTCGGCAGCACCGCCCAGCGAATCCTGCTCGACGCCACCCGTCCCGTCCTCGCGGTGAAGCCCGGCTCATGATCCGCTGTGTTGTCCTCCTCCGCCTCGATCACCGGGCATCTGCAGGGGGAGGTGGTCAGGGCAGGAGATGGGGTAGCGCCTCGGCGAGCTGGTCGCGCCAATGTGGCAGGGGCTTGACGTCTGTGCATGACCAGCGGGCGTGGGACAGGACGCTGTAGGCGGGGCGTTGCGCGGGGCGGGGGAAACGGTCGCTGGTGGTGGGACGGACTCGGGACGGGTCCAGGCCGGCCTCCTCGTAGACGGCTCGGGCCAGGCCGTACCAGGTGGTCGAACCGGCTGCGGTGCCGTGGTAGGCGCCCGGCGCGGCTCGGCCGTCGGATGCGGCGCGGGACAGGGCCACCAGCTGGCCTGCCAGGGCGTACGACCAGGTGGGTGGTCCTTCCTGATCGTCGACGACGTCCACGTGCGGATGGGAGGAGGCGAGAGTGAGCATGGTCTTGACGAAGTTGCGGCCGTGGGCGCCGTAGAGCCAGGCGGTGCGGACCACGTAACCGCCGTGGGACAGGACGGCGGCCTCCCCGGCGGCCTTGCCCCGGCCGTAGGCGTTGACCGGGGCATACGGGGTGTCTTCGGGGTAGGGCGTGGTGGCCCGGCCGTCGAAGACGTAGTCGGTGGAGACGTGGATCAGGCGGCTGCCCGCCACGGACGCCAGCAGTGCGACTGCGTCGCCGTTGACTGCGGTGGCGTCGGGTTCCTCGGACTCGGCGCGGTCCACGTCGGTCCAGGCGGCCGCGTTGATGACGATGTCGGCGCCGGCGACCGCGGCACGGACCTGCGCCGGCGACGTGATGTCCAGATCGGTGTGGCCGGCGGCGACCACGTCGGTGACACCCTGCTCGGCCAGGACCTGCTGAAGATCCCGCCCGAGCATGCCAGCGGCCCCAGTGATGAGCCACCGCAGCGGGGCCCGGCCTGTGGTGCCAGGGCGGGACGCCATCGAAGCATGGCCGGCAGGGCCGGGGCCGGGTGACAGTGGAGCCTGGCCCGTGGGGCCGGGGCGGGCCGACAGCGAGGGCGGGCCAGCGAGTCCGGGGTGAGGCGGCAGCGGGGGCTGGACAGCGGGGCCGGGGCCGGTGCCGGGTGTCAGCGGGGGCTGGACTGCGGGGCCGGGCATCAGAGGCCGGCCCGGGACTTGAGGGGTTCCCACCACTCGCGGTTGTCGCGGTACCACGTGACGGTTGAGGTCAGGCCGGTGGACAGGTCGACTCGGGGTTCGTACCCCAGCTCGCTCTGGATCTTGGAGATGTCCAGGGAATAGCGGCGGTCGTGGCCTTTGCGGTCGGCGACCGGGCGCACCATGTCCCAGCCGGCGCCGCACGCGGTCAGGAGCAGGCCGGTCAGGTCGCGGTTGCTGAGTTCGGTGCCGCCACCGATGTTGTAGATCTCGCCGGCGCGGCCCTTCTCGAGGACGAGCTGGATGCCGCGGCAGTGGTCGGACACGTGCAGCCAGTCGCGCACGTTGCCGCCGTCGCCGTAGAGCGGGACCTTCTTCCCGTCGAGCAGGTTGGTCACGAAGAGCGGGATGACCTTCTCCGGGAACTGGTGTGGGCCGTAGTTGTTGGAGCAGCGGGTGACGACGACGTCCATGCCGTGGGTGCGGTGGGCGGCGAGCGCGAGCAGGTCCGATCCGGCTTTGGAGGCGGCGTACGGCGAGTTCGGCGCGAGCGGCCACGTCTCGGTCCATGAGCCGCTGTCGATGGAGCCGTACACCTCGTCGGTGGACACGTGCACGAATCGCCCGATCCCGGCGTCGCGGGCGGCGTCGAGCAGGATCTGGGTGCCGAGCACGTTGGTGGCGACGAACGGCACCGCGCCCGAAATGGACCGGTCCACGTGTGATTCGGCAGCGAAATGCACTATCGCGTCATGCCCGGGAAGGAGTGACCGAAGAAGATCAGAATCGGATATGTCGCCCTGCACGAATCGCAGTCGGGAATCCGACACCGGCAGGTTGGCGCGATTGCCGGAATAGGACAACAGATCCAGAACGGTCACCGTGGCTCCGGCCGCTCCGGCGTATTCGTCCTGCAAGAGGGCCCGGACGTAGGCCGATCCGATGAAACCGGCACCACCGGTCACGAAAATCTGCACGACTGGCGAGTGTAGACGGTCAGGTACCCCGTCTAGGGTCGCCCGGTGCGCGGAATTCTGCTCGCCGGTGGGACCGGGTCGCGACTCTGGCCGATCACCATGGCGATGTCCAAACAGCTGATGCCGATCTTCGACAAACCGATGATCTACTATCCACTCACTACTCTGGTGACAGCCGGGATCCGCGAGATCATGGTGATCACCACACCTGAGGATCAGCCGCATTTCCAGCGGTTACTCGGCGACGGAAGCCGTTTCGGGCTGGAGTTGACCTATGCGGTCCAGCCGGAACCGGACGGGATCGCCCAGGCGTTCCGGATCGGTGCGGACTTCATCGGCGACGAACCGGTGGCGCTGATCCTGGGTGACAACATCTTCCACGGAGTCGCCGACGCGCTGAAAAGGGTGGAGCCGGTGGGTGGGCGTGTCTTCGCCTATCCGGTCGCTGATCCGGAGCGTTACGGAGTGGTCGAGTTCGACGACGGCGGTCACGTGCTGTCGATCGAGGAGAAGCCCGAGAAGCCCAAGTCGACGTACGTCGTTCCGGGCCTGTATTTCTACGAGGCCGGCGTGGTGGAGATCGCCGCCGGGCTGGTGCCGAGTGCCCGGGGCGAACTGGAGATCACCGCGGTGAACGAGGCGTACCTGCGTGCGGGCCGGCTCGACGTGACGGTGCTGGACCGTGGCACCGTGTGGCTGGACACCGGCACGTTCCAGTCGATGGTGCAGGCCTCGGAGTACGTGCGGGTGATCGAGGAGCGGCAGGGCCTGAAGATCGGCTGTGTCGAGGAGGCGGCCTGGCGGCGCGGCTTCATCTCCGACGATCAGATGCGTGAGCTCGCCGAGCCGCTGCTGAAGAGCGGTTACGGGCAGTACCTGGTACGGCTGCTGGACGGGGGGCTGCGGTGAAGATCCGGCCGTTGACGATCGAGGGCGCTTTCGAGGTGACTCCGGTGCAGCACGGTGACGACCGGGGCCGGTTCCTGGAGTGGTACCGGTTCGATCGCCTGGCCGAGGCGGTCGGGCATCCGCTCGATCTGGCGCAGGCGAACCTGTCCACGTCGGCCCGGGGCGTGGTCCGGGGCATCCACTTCGCGGACGTACCGCCCGGTCAGGCGAAGTATGTGACGTGTGTGTCCGGGGCGGTCACCGATGTGATCGTGGACCTGCGAGCCGGGTCGCCGACCTTCGGTACGTGGGAGTCGGTGCGCCTGGACGACGAGGACCGGCGCGCCGTCTACCTGGCGGAGGGGCTGGGGCACGGGTTCTGTGCGCTGACCGAGGGCGCGACGGTGGCCTATCTGTGCTCGTCGACCTACCGGCCCGGGCATGAGCACGGGATCCATCCGCTGGACCCGGAGCTGGGGATCGTCTGGCCGGTCGCGGAGCCCGTGCTGTCCGCGAAGGATGATGCCGCGCCGTCGCTGGCGGAGGCTCGTGCTCATGGCCTACTGCCCCGGTACGACGTTTGCAACGACTTCGTCAAATCGTTGAGTCAGATTGACGACAGTCGATAACATTATTTACGCACTGTCCGACTTGGACACCTTGATGCCCATCGGTTCCCGGCATCATCCGAAACGGCATGCGTGTCGAACGGAAAGCTGTAGCGCGGCCCCGGTCGCGTTGAGAGTCTGTCTCATGTGTCCCGTGGGTTTCCCCCGGGAAAAGATCATATCTCGGTTGCAGCCGCTGATGGGGGCAAAGGCGTGCGAACAATTGAATCCGTGGAGACCGTGGACCTGGCGGCGACGGCCTCCCAGCTCAAGGCCCGTTCCCGTGCCAGTGCGGCACGCAGCGGGTGGCAGTTCCGGTACGCACTGTCCCTCTACCTCATCGATTTCCTCGTCGGTCTCAGCACGGCCTCCTGGGCTCTGCTGCTGAGGTTCGGCACTCCCGGCGGCGCTCCGGAGCAGCGGGACTACCTTCTGCTCACCGCACTATTGCCGATCGCGTGGATCGCATGTCTCGCGTTCAACCGGGCGTACGAACCGCGTCATCTCTTCGTGGGCACCGAGGAGTACGCGCGGGTATTCCGGGCCGGATTGGCGCTGACCGCCGCACTGGCCATCGTGTCGTTCGCCTTCGATCTGCGATTGGCCCGCGGATACGTGCTGATCTTGATGCCGCTGGCGATCCTGGCCGATCTGGGTGCCCGGTTCGTCTTCCGGCAGCGCCTGCACCACGCCTGGGCCAAGGGCCGCCGGCTGCACCGGGTGGTCCTGGTCGGCCACGAGCGAGCGGTCGTCGACATGACGCGCCGCCTGAGCAGAGAGCGCTATCACGGCCTCGGGGTGATCGGTGCGTGCCTGCCGCCGGGCCCGCCCCGCACGGTCAGCCAGCCCGGGATGCCACCGATCTACGGCACCTTCGACGACGTGGCCACCGCTGTCGCCCGCTCCGACGCGGACACGGTGATCGTGCTGTCCTGCCCGGAGATCGACGGCCCGGCCCTGCGCCGGCTCGCCTGGCAGCTGGAACGCGGCGAGGTCGACCTGATCGTGGCGAGCACCCTGATCGACGTCGCCGGCGACCGCACCACCATCCGCCCTGTCGACGGCCTGCCCATGCTGCACGTCGAACACCCCCGGCTCAAAGGCAGCGCCCGCGCCGTCAAGGAGGCGTTCGACCGGGTCGGTGCGATCAGCCTGCTGCTGCTCGCCTCGCCGGCCCTCGCCATCGTCGCCACCCTGGTCAGATTCGGTCCCCGCGGCCGCGGCCCGGCCATCTTCCGGCAGGAGCGTGTCGGCCGCGACGGCAAACCCTTCATGCTCTACAAGTTCCGCACCATGCAGGTCGACGCCGAGGCCAGACTGTTCGAACTCGGCGACCTCAACGACACCGACGGCGCCCTGTTCAAGATGCGCGAGGACCCCCGGGTCACACCGGTCGGCCGCTGGCTGCGCCGGTTCTCCCTGGACGAACTCCCGCAGCTGGTGAACGTGGTCAAAGGCGACATGTCGCTCGTCGGCCCGCGCCCGCCACTGGCCAAGGAGGTGGCCGGCTACCCGGCCGACATGCGCCGCCGCCTGGTGGTCAAACCCGGACTCACCGGCCTCTGGCAGGTCTCCGGCCGCTCCGACCTGTCCTGGGAGGAGTCCATCCGCCTCGACCTCAGCTACGTCGAGAACTGGTCTCTCGCCATGGACCTGGCCATCCTCTTCCGCACGGTCAGCGCCGTCGTGCGCAGCTCCGGTGCCTACTGAGAAAGAACAAGGAGTCCTCCCCGTGATCGCCGTCGTGGTCGTCACCTACAACAGCCGGCCTCTGCTCGCCGACCTGATCGCCTCGCTCGGCCCCGGCCTGCAAGGAGTGGACTGGCACCTGACAGTCGCCGACAACGACTCGAAAGACGACTCCGTCGCCGAGGTTCTGCGCCTGAAACCCGATGCGACAGTGGTCGAGATGGGACGCAACGCCGGTTATGCGGCCGGGATCAACGCCGCTGTCGCCAAGTCCGGCCCGTACACCGCGATCCTGGTCCTCAACCCCGACGTGCGCCTGAGCCCCGGTTGCATCCACCCGCTGCTGGAGACGCTACGCAAGAACGGGACCGGAATCGCGGTGCCACTGCTGAAAGACGGCGACGGCAGACTGATCGAAACCATGCGCCGCGAGCCCGCCGTCCGTCGCGTTCTTGCCGACGCCGTCGTCGGAGCCGGTCGTGCCGGCCGGATCGGCACCCTCGGCGAGCTGATCACCGACCCCTCCCGCTATGGGACTGAATCGGTCACCGACTGGGCCGAAGGCTCCACCCAACTGATCAGCGCCGACTGCTGGGACGCCGTCGGACCCTGGGACGAGTCGTACTTCCTCTACTCCGAGGAGACCGACTTCGCCCTCCGTGCCCGCGACGCCGGCTTCGCCACCCGCTTCACCCCGGAAGCCCGGGCCGTCCACCTCGAAGGCGACTCCAAAGTCTCCCCGGGACTCTGGGCCCTCCTCACGATCAACAAGGTCCGGCTCTACAGCCGCCGCCACAACCGCATCGCCACCAGCGCATTCTGGGCAGCCCTACTGCTGCGCGAGGCCAGCCGCGCGGCGATCGGCAAGGCTCCCAGCCGCCGCGCGGTCCGCTTCCTGCTCAACCCCAGACGCCTCCGCGAGATCCCCGGCCCGCACACGGTCACTTCCTGAAAACCTTCATCCGGTACGCCTGACCACACTCCCGTGGCCACCGCGCGAGGTCCGCGGTGGCCCGGGCCGACCCGCGTCCGCCGGGTGATGAGCGGTGGCCGCGGTGATCAGAATCAGGCAGTCGCCGCTGCCGCAGCTCGCCCTGCCGCACGCCCCGAGAAGAGGCAGCCGCCCAGGAACGTGCCCTCCAGCGAGCGGTAACCGTGCACGCCGCCGCCACCGAACCCGGCCGCCTCACCCGCCGCGTACAGTCCCGGAACCGGGCTGCCCGACGCGTTCAGGACCTGACCCTGCAGATTCGTCTGCAGACCGCCGAGAGTCTTGCGGGTCAGCACGTTCAGTTTCACCGCGACCAGCGCCTCCGCGTCCGAGCTGAGGAACCGGTGCGCCGACGCGGTCCGCCCCAGCACGTCACCCGGATACGACAGCGCGTTGCGGATACCCATCACCTGAGCATCCTTGCTGTACGTGTTGTCCATCTCCCGGTCGCGCGCCTCGATCTGCCGCGTCAGCGCGTCCAGTCTGATCAGGTTGTTGCCGGCCA
>DATMVU010000500.1:0-4794 GCA_035562875.1 Actinoplanes sp.
GCTTGATTGCTGCGGGTGCGCATGTCAGCCCGTGATCCGGTGCGCTGCCAACCTCATTCTCGCGTCCGCTGAGCTTCGCTTCTGTACCCACTGCGCTTACTCTCGTGCCGCTGAGCACCTCTCGTGCCGCTGGACTCGCTCTTGTGCCGCTGGAACTCGCCCTCGTGCCTGTGCGCCGGCAGGGCCTCGCCAGGCGATAGCCACGGCAACAACGAAGCGCCGCATCGCCACCGTGCCGGGACCGCCCACCAATATAGGTCTAGCCTCCTAGGATGCATTAGGGGTGGTGCTGTGGGAATCAGGAGTGGCGAACAGATCGATGGTGCCGCTGACCGTGTCGTCGTCGGCCCACCGGATCGTGGTGACCGTGTCCAGGCTGTGCTGGAGCCGGGCCGCGTCGAAGTCGGTCAGCCCGCCGGAGCCGGTGTCGCGGAACCGCTGCCATGTCCGTTCCGGGTCACCGGGCTGCTCCGGCGGGTACCCGATGTGTTTCACGCCGTCGACCCGGCGGACCGTGGTGACACGCCAGGGGCTGGTCAGGACGGTCTCGGAGGTCCGAATCAGGGGGTCCACCGCACCGGTCACCGTGGTCTGGCCACCCATGACGGTGTCGATCCGGTGAGTGTGTCGCTCTCAGGCACGGGAAGGAGCGACGGTCGTGTCCGGGGCGGCTGTGCCCGTTACTCCCCGCCCGGTGACTCGAACGCGCATCCACCGAGCAGCAGAGTGGCCGGGGTGACAACGGCCCGTACCGGGGCGCTCATGAGTTCTGGATCTCGGCGGCCGGTGGAGCGTCGATCGTGATCGGGGTGCCGAAGGCGGAGAACGTCACGACCGTCGAGACGTCGGGCTGGCCCTTCGTGGGCAGGCGCCGGTACTCGACGAGACGGCCACTGCTGTCGATGTCGGCCTCGAACGGGAACTTCTGGCCGGCCAGCTTGCCGGTCACCGCGGGGTCGGCGCCGGCCAACGTCATCGTCTTCGCGGCGTCGGTGGTGCCGGCGACGGTGTCGTCGTCGACCCAGATGACCTCGGTGGCCGTCTCGATGCTGACGTTCATCCGGGACGGGTCGAGCATGCCGATGGAGTTCGGGTCCATGGCGGGATCGACTTTGACCCAGGCGAGGGGGACACCGGTCTTATCCGGGGTGCCGCGGACATAGTTCACGCCCTGGACCCGGCGGACGAGTGTGCTGCCCGCGGCGCTCGTCATCTCCACTTCGGAGTCCCGCCCGCCCGATTCGACAGAGCCGTTCATCCTGACCCGGCCGTCGCTGACCTCGGTGGTGAACCGGTACGAGTACGTCTTCACCGTGGTCCACGCGTCGGCGAGTGCGATCGCCGGGTCGGGCCGGCTGGGTTCGGGGGCGGGTTCGGCGGCCGATGGCGACCCGAACGCGCAGCCGCCGAGCAGCAGTGTGGACACCAGTGCCGTACCGAACCGGATGATCACGTGTTCGCTCCCGGCGAGCCGAAGGAGCCTCGTCACTCCGAGATCGGCACTTTAGTCACCGGTGTCGATCCGCTTGCGGCCGGGTGGGGCGAACCGGCCGGGGGTGACGCCGAGGATGCGTTTGAAGTGGCGGTTCAGGTGGGGCTGGTCGTGGAAGCCGGCGCCGGCGGCCACCTCGCGCAGTGGGTGGCCGCCGAGGATCAGGTGGCGGGCCAGGTCGACGCGGCGGGAGATCAGGTACTGGTGTGGGGTCATGCCGAACTCACGCCGGAACGAGCGGACCAGGTGTGCCGGGTCGAAGTGCAGGGCCGCCGCCGCCACCGGTAGGGGCAGTCCGGGGACGAGGTTGGCGTCCAGGAGATCGCGGAGCGCGTGGGCGGTGGCCCGGCTCGGCGGGCCGTGGGCGCGGATGTCGCCGCCGAGCCGGATGCGGAGCCGGTCGACGGCCAGGACCAGGAGGCTTTCGGCGAGTGGGGCGTCGCCGGGGTCGCGGATCAGGCGGTGTATCCGGGAGACGGCGGCGTGCAGGCGGGTGTCGGTGATGGCGGGTGCGTCGACGCTGGCGCCGATCAGGCCGGTGGGGAGCTGGTCCTCGGTCAGGTAGAGGACTCGTTTGCGGAAGCCGCCGGGGCGGGCCGAGGTGCCGTTGTGCGGGATCCGTGGGGGTAGCACCGTGACCAGGTCGCCGAAGGCGCCGCGGGAGTGCCGGTCCAGGTCGTAGCGGACGGCGCCGGAGTCGACGAGCAGGACGGCCCAGGTGTCGTGGGCGTGCATCGGGTAGGCGTGCTCGTCGAAGCGGGCGTGGAGGACCTCGGCGACCCCGTGCAGTGGTGGCCGCCAGGCATGAAGCCGGGGCACGTCAGAATCGTACAAGACCCGGGGTCGGTGCTCGGGGAACGATCGGCGCATGAGGTTCGACACCAAGATCGCCGTTGTGTTGCGGGATGACCTGCTGAGCTGGCAGCGGCTGAACGTGACAGCGTTTCTCGTCTCCGGGCTGGGTCCGGCCGTGCCCGAGTTGATGGGACAGCCGTATGTCGACGCCGACGACGTCGAGTACCTGCCGATGTTCCGTCAGCCGGTGATGGTCTTCCAGGGTGGTAAGGAGTTGCTCACCGCTGCGCACGGCAGGGCGCTGGGCCGGGCGCGGTTGTCCGTGTTCACCTCGGATCTGTTCGCGACGGGGCATGACGCGGCGAACCGGGATGCGGTGCGGGCGGTCCGTACCGCCGATCTCGATCTGGCCGGGATCGCGGTGCACGGGCCGCGCAACACCGTCGACAAGATCGTCAAGGGTGCGTCGATGCACCCGTGAACAGGTAGGACGTGGTTTCCGTCTCCGGTCGCCGGGTGGTTGCCGGGGGCGGTTCGTCGTGTACCGGGTAGCCGATCCGGATCACCAGGTAGGGGTGGGTGTCCCCGCCGATCAGGGTGCTGAGCAGGCCGCGCGGCCAGGGTGCTTCGACGAGTTCGCTCATCGGGGAGCAGGCGACACCGCGGACGGTGGCGGTCAGCAGCAGTGCGGACAGGGCCTCACCGGCGCGCAGCCAGTCCCGGCTGGAGGTGCCGTGCAGGATGAGGTAGCGGGCGCCGATGTCGCCGTCGCCGGTGGCCGGGCCGTGCAGGGCACGCATCGGTACCGGCCGGATGCCGCCGGCCGACGAGCCGCCGGATGCCCAGTGGGCGACTTCGGTGGTGTGGCCGGGGCGGTGGGCGGAGTCGGAGGCGGCCCGGGCGGTGGCGGCGGCCAGTAACGGGACCTCGTCCCGGCGTACCGGATGAGTGTCGAAGCCGTGCGGGAGGACCGCCCGGCGCAGGTCCGCGATGATCTCCTCGGCGGGTGGCTGGGCGCCGAACGGCCGCCGGTCGGTGTGCCGGTGGGCGATGGCGGCGGCGAGGTCACCGAATGCGGGTTCGGCGTGCCCGGCGAGGGTGATCCGGGCGAGCGGGTCGGTGCCGCGTTCGATGGCGAGGTCCCAGCCCTGGGATCGGATGGTGACGGTGGCGTGGTGCAGTGCGGCACCGCAGCTGAGCTGGGCGAGCCGGTGGTCCGGGTCGACGTGGGCGAGCAGTCGCGTGTCGTCGGTGCGCAGTTCGGCGGTGTGCCTGCCGATCCGCCACTGCCAGGGTTGTGTGTTGAGGATCGACGGCGCATGCCGGGCCTGGCGCGCCGCGTGAGCGAGAACTGCCGTCCGGGAGGTCATGCTTCAACCCTGGCCCGGCCGGTCCCCCCGGTGCAGGGCCGTTGGTCCCGTCCCGCCGGGCGGCCCCTGGAGGATCAACCCCAAGATGCGCGGATACGTCACTGGGGCCCTGCCGATCCACCAGTCCCGCCGGTTCCCGCGACGTGGGCGCGGGCCGGGGTCTCCCCGCGACCGCCGGGCCGAATGCGGTGGTCCCGGCTACCCCACCCCGGCTCCACCCGCCCCCGGCCGGCTCAGGGAACAGTCCGGTTTCCGCCTGATCAGGGATGCTGCGCGTAGTTGAGCAAGAAGGACTCGCCACGCGGCCTCGCGCCCTGAGCCGGGGTTGTTTCGAGCCGTGGTTCGCCACGCGGTTTCGTGTCCTCGGCGGGTCGACGGGCTACTCCGTGCCGGGGAGGCTGTAGGTGAAGCTCCGGGAGAACGTGCGGGTGATCCAGTCCTCGGTGGGCTCGCTGGGGGAGGGGCGGAGGCCGTCGGGACCGAGGCGGTCGCGGGTGGCGGCGGCTTCGGTGGAGCGGTCGCGGGTGGCGGTGAGGTGGCCCTCGCTGAAGGTCAGTTCGTGGACGGTGGCGTGGATCCAGGCCGGGGCGAAGCCCATGTTCAGGTAGCCGGCATGCTGGCTGTCGGCGGCCAGCAGGAGGCGGCCGGTGAACGGCACCGGGATGGTCAGGCCCTGGTAGCGGTGGTTGAGCAGGAATGTCGCCCTGGTCGGGCGGATTCCGGACAGGACCGGTGGGCGGGCTGTTCCGTCGGCGGGGCCGGCCAGCTGCAGGGTGGTCAGGGTCAGCCGGCCGTCGGTGAGTGTGTATTCGCAGTGGTAGCCGCGCCAGCAGCCGCTGTTGGACATCGCGGGCTGGTAGCCGTGGTCGGCCGGGTCGAACAGGCCGGTGCCGTCGATCGCGCTGACGGCGAAGTCACGTCCGAGGTGGTGGAACAGGTCGGGCATCTGCGCGGTCACCGTCCGACTGTACGGACGGGACCGCCGGTCTGGGCCACCGCATTCGGCCCGGCGGTCGCGGGTCGGCCCGGGGTGTCGCCTGCCGGGCGGGACCGGGCGGGGCGACCCGATCGGCGGGGCCCCACTGCCGTATCGCCGCGGGGTTGGAAGAGGACGCGGACCGGAAGGCCCGCCGTCGG
>DATMVU010000501.1:0-13079 GCA_035562875.1 Actinoplanes sp.
GAGTCGCTGGCCCCCGGGCACCCGGCACACGACTACTTCAAAGCCCGGCAGAGCGGCACACTCCGGCAGTTCGCCGGGCTCGCCGACGGCCGGGTCGCCGACCCGCACGGGCTGGCCGTGCAGGTCGTCGCGATGATGGACGGCCTGCAGATCCAGTGGCTGCGCGAACCGGAGACGTTCGACCTGGTCAGCGCGTGGGAAGCGGCTGCGGTGAAGCTGTTCTAGGCCCGGCCGCACGGCCGGGGAGCCGGCCGTGCGAGACGTCTAAGCCTTCGGGCCGACCGTTAAGCCTTCGGGTCGACCGCGCCCAACCAGGAGCGCACCTCGGCGCACTCGTCGTCGGTGAGGGCGATCGCCGCCGCGTCGGCCCGGTTCAGGACGTTGTCGGCGAAGGCCGTGGCGATCTCGTCGGCGTCCGGCGGCGGCTGCCGGTAGAGCGGCGCCCCACCGAACGCCGTACCCCGGGTGACGAACGCGATGGCCGACCGGCTCACGTCCACCCCCTCCTCGGCCAGCTTGTCGCGGGCCCAGCGGGTCGCCTCGGTCAGGTTGAAGTGGTGCGACGCGGCGTAGTCGGCGAGTGCCCGGTACACCGGCGGCCACATCTCCCGGGGCAGCCGCGGCAGGCCCAGCGGCGAACTGAGCCGCACGATCGGTTCCGGGGCCGGGCCGGTCGTGCCGGTCGTCTCCGGCGGGCCGTGGCGGCTGTCGTCCCAGACGAAATGATTCGAGAACTTGACGTACGGCAGCCGCAGACTCTCCAGCGCGCGGACGAAACCACCGAAACCGAACCAGTTCGACTCGTCCACCCCGGTGCCGAGCTGCCGCCGCAGGTCGTGGGCCAGCGACGCCAGGTTCAACGGGCTCGGCGCGGCGGTGAACCGCCAGGTCACCAGATCACGGAACTGGTCGTAGGAGGCCTCGGTCCGTTCCTCGCCCGGCGGGTTGACCACCACCTGGTCCTCCTCGCTCTCCACCGGCTCACCCTGCACCAGCTCGAGCAGCTCCTGGCTGACGATCAGGCGGTCGGCGACCGAGGTGAAGGCGAGTGCGGCGTCGGCCGGGGAGACGATCGTGGTGCGGCGGTCGGCACGCCGGAGACGTACCAGCAAGGGGGTCATGTCCGAGTCGCCGGAGGCGATGACGAACTCCTCGTGTGTCACCGGATCGGCGAGTGCGTCGACCGCGTCCACAACCATCCGGATGTCCGCGGCGTTCTTGGTATGGGTGAGCCGCGGGCAGTCGATCACCTCGAAGCCGGCGTTCACGAAGTACGGCCGGAACCGCGAGTAGTACAACCGTTGCTGCCCGCTCGACGGATCCGGATGCGGCACCCAGCCACCCGGATTCATGTAACAGCGCAGGATGAGCCACCGGCGCGGACCATCGACGGTCAGCGACGTGGTGAGCCGGGAAAGCCAGGCACCCGGCTCCTCGGCGAACTGAATCGCCACGTCCGGGTCCTGCCTGATCAACGCACTGAACACGTTGTCGAAGTCCAGGTACAGTGCGGCGCGTACACGAGCCATGACCGAGAACCTACCGTGCGTCGCACAGCGGGGGCGGCAGGCACGCTCCGAAAGACGATTGACTCACTGTCTTTGACAGAGAGTGATCGGAGCGAAACGGTGCGGTTGGTGCGGGTCCTCGACGTCATCGAAGCGCTGATCCGGGCCTCGGCACACCCGGAGATCGAGGCGGTGGAGCGGTACGGGACGGACACCGCACCCGGCGGGCCGTCCCCGGCCGGGATCCGGGTCCGGTACGCAGACGGCGCCCTGGCCTACCTGTGGGGCGCGATCTGGACCGGCGAGACCGACCTGCCGCTCCCGGACCGGCTGCCACCTCCGGCCGGCCGTCGCCCGGACCGGCTCGCCGTCCTCACCGCGATGCTGCTGGACGCCGCCCGGCCGGCCGATTTCCGCAGCTGGCAGCTGGTCGCGCTGGAGAACCTGGGCCGGGACGGGGAACGCGGCAAATCCCCGCGCGGTCTCCGGATCGTCGGCACCGACGGCACCTCACTGCTGCTGCGGACCACCGCGGCCGGCGGCCCGCAGCGCGCCCCGGAGGAGGATCCCTGGCCGGACTGGCGGGTGGCGGGTTCATGAACCGGCCATCGATGCCCCCCTCCCGTCGCCGGTCGCCCGGAACGCCGTCCCCGGCAGTCCACCTCCACCGTTGCGCGGGCCCTCGGCCTCGGACGGATCGGCCGACCGCAGTGTGACGCCCGGCTCCTGCCGGCTGTTGTCGTTCCGGCTCGCGGTAGCGCTCCCATCGCCGGTGTCTGTCATACCCGGCGCCTACGCTGCTGATCGTGAGGGGGAGAGCCAGCATTCTGCACGTCGACCTGGACGCCATGTTCGCCGCCGTCGAGCAGCGCGACAAACCGTCGCTGCGCGGCCGGCCGGTGATCGTCGGTGGGGTGGCCGGGCGGGGTGTGGTCTCCACCGCGTCCTACGAGGCGCGGGCCTTCGGGGCCCACTCGGCGATGCCGATGGCCCAGGCCCGGCGGCTCTGCCCGCCCAACACCGCCTACCTGTCCCCGCGGTTCGCCGCCTACCAGCGGACCAGCGCCGTCGTCATGGAGCTGCTGGCCGAGGTGTCACCGCTCGTCGAGCAGGTCTCCATCGACGAGGCGTTCATCGACCTGGCCGCCACCGACCACGACCTCAGCGTCGCCGGGATCACCGCCCTGGCCCACCGGATCAAGACCGGCATCGCCGCCGCGACCGGCGGAGTCACCGGCTCGATCGGGGCCGCCTCCAGCAAACTCCTCGCCAAGATCGGCTCCGACCTGCACAAACCCGACGGTCTCACGGTCGTCGCGCCCGGTGACGAGCTGACCGTCCTGCACCCACTACCGGTCCGGCGGCTCGGCGGTGTCGGCCCCGCCACCGAACTGCGCCTGCACCGGGCCCGGATCCGCACCGTCGGCGAGCTGGCCGCCGCCGCCCGCGACGACCTGATCGACTGGTTCGGCACCGCCCACGGCAACAGCCTGTTCCGGCTGGCCCGCGCCGACGACCCGCGCCCGGTGGTCAGCTCCCGCGAGGCGAAATCCGTCTCCGCCGAGGAGACCTTCGACGTCGACGTGACCGACCCGCTCCGCCTCGCCCGGGAACTCGATCTGCTGGCCACCCGGGTCGCGGCCCGTCTGCGCCGGTCCGGGCTGACCGGCCGCACGGTGAACATCAAGGTCCGCCACCCCGACTTCACCACCGTCACCCGGGCGATCACCCGGGACCAGCCCACCGACGACGGCCAGCTGATCACCGAGCTGGCCCGGCGCCTGCTGGCCGAGATCCCCACCTACGGCGGCATCCGCCTGCTGGGGGTGGGTGTCTCCACCCTCTACGACTTCGCCCAGGACGACCTGTTCACCGCCGCCGGTGAGGATCCGCCGTTCCTCGACGACCCGCTGCCTGTCGTTGTGCCCCTCCCGGCCGGCTCCTCGCCTGCCTCGCCTTCTCCAGGGCTCCTGTCGTCGCCGTCCGTCGGCGTTGCTGCGCCCGCGTCGCCTTCCGTTGCCTCGCCTTTTGCCGCGTCGTCTTCTGCGGCGTCGCCTTCGGTCGTGCCGCCGATGTGGCGGCCGGGTCAGGATGTGCGGCACGACGAGCACGGCACGGGATGGGTGCACGGCAGCGGGATCGGCCGGGTCACCGTCCGCTTCGAGGGCCCGGCCACCGGGATCGGCCGGGTCCGCACCTTCTTCGTCGACGACCCGGCACTGCACCCCGCCGACCCGCCCGACTGGACCGGGCCGCCGGAGCCGGAGGCCGGCGACGGTCAGCCGGCCGGCTGAGACGGGACGGTTCCCGTGCCGGGCTCCGGCAACAGCAACGGCACCGGCTCCGGCGGCGGGCTGCTCGTCTGGGCCGGCGGCGACCACACGTGCCGCCGTCCGCCGCAGAGCCGGCCCGGGACGACGACCGCTGCCAGGCCCGCTGGATCCCGGTAGCGGTGGTGCCCGGGTCGTCGATCTCGCCGACCTTTTATGCGGATGATGCACGACCTGTCGCTCAGCCTGCGGGAACGGCCGGGGCGCGGTACGAACGGTCCGGAGAGGACTGTCGATGACTGCTGTCACCCCTCGCCCGGTCCGGGCCCAGCCGTGGCCGGTGCGACGTCAGGTCCGGGGCTCCTGGCTGGCCCGGGCGATCCGCACCACGGACGCCAAGCAGATCGGGATCATGTACCTGGTCACGGCCTTCGCCTGGTTCGTGCTCGGTGGTGCGATGGCACTGCTGATGCGGGCCGAACGGGGCCGGCCGGGGATGCAGATCCTGTCGCCGGAGCAGTACAACCAGCTGTTCACCATGCACGGCACGATCATGCT
This sequence comes from Actinoplanes sp., assembly GCA_035562875.1. Taxonomy (GTDB): domain Bacteria; phylum Actinomycetota; class Actinomycetes; order Mycobacteriales; family Micromonosporaceae; genus Actinoplanes. The sequence goes on from DATMVU010000501.1 coordinate 4,337, forward strand.
GCTGTTCTTCGCGACGCCCATCGTGTTCGCGTTCGCCAACTTCGTGGTGCCGATCCAGATCGGGGCGCCCGACGTGGCGTTCCCCCGGCTCAACGCGTTCGCGTACTGGCTGTACTTCTTCGGCGGCCTGATCGCCTTCGGCGGTTTCCTGCTGCACTGAACGTGGTGTCGACGGTCGGCTCGTTCGTGCTCGGCGTGGCCACGTTGCCGTTCCTCTACAACGTGTGGAGGTCGTACCGGGCGGGCGAACCGGTGACCGTCGACGACCCGTGGGGCCACGGGAACTCCCTCGAGTGGGCGACGTCGAGCCCGCCACCGCTGCGCAATTTCGACCGGATGCCGCGGATCCGTTCCGAGCGGCCCGCCTTCGATACTAAGTTTCCGCAGCTTGCGGCGGGTGGACAGTCGGCGGCCGGACCGCCGGAGGGCGGGGCCCGGCCACTCACCGAGGAATCCAGTGGTGGTGCGAGCTATCCGGAGGAACGTTCCGATCGTTGAGGTCTGAGAATTAAGACGGTTAAAGCGCGAAGTGTCGTCTTTGCGCGTAGGCGCTCATCGCGAACGAGCTGGTGGAGGCCCGTAGCTCGCAAAGCGTGCGTTGCGATGAAAGGTCGGACATTGCCCGCCCCGGAAGGGACCTCATGCCGACCGTCTTACACGGCCTCCTGGCCGCTGCGTTAGCGATCCCCGCGGCACCCGCGATGCCGGCCGCTCCCGTCACATCCCGGGACTGCGCCCGCTTCTCCGGCATCGGGGAGTTCACCGCCGACTCCCGCGCCGACCTTGCCCGGATCGCCGTCCTCGACCCGGGACCGCTCGCCGAAGGGCTGCCCGCACTCGCCGACGTCCGGCTCGCCTCGGCCACCGGAACCGTCGACAGCACGGGCCAGCCGTACCGCAGCGTCGCCACCGGCAGGCACGCTGACGCCCGCATCCTCGGCCTGCCCGGCGGAGGTGCCGGCGCATTCCACGCCGAACCCAGCCGGAACGCCCCGGTCGTCAAAGACCTGGCCCGATTCCGGGCCGCCGGGATCGCCACCGCCGGCACCGGCCGGTCCACCGCCCACGCCACCTGGGACGACGGCTACCGCTGCGGGCGGACCGGGCCGATGACCCGGACCGCGACCATGCTGCACGGCCTGTCGATCCTCGACGGCATGTACGCCGGACCGGACCGGACCAGTCTTCTCAAGATCGGGCCCACCGGGTCCGTGCAGAGCGCCACCGATCTGATCGAACTCGGACAGGGCCGGATCGGCGTACGCTCCGGCGCCCGAGTCGCCCTCACCGAGCTGGCACTCTTCGCCGGGACCCCGCAGCAGATCACCGTCCGGGTCGTCGCCCAGCCCGTGCTGGAAGCGATCTCCGGCGGCGACCGGGCCCACTCCGCCGTCACCTACCGGCCGGCGATCCTGGAGGTGCGGGCCGCCGGAAAACCCGTCCAGGTGCTCAAGGGCGCCGGTACGTCGGTCGCGCTCGGCCTCCTCGGCGGCCTCGAACCGGGCCGCCCGTCGCCGTTGCAGGCGCGGATCTCGCTCGGCCAGGTGCGGCAGAGGATCACCGACCGGAAGGCCCGGGCGGACGTGGCCACCCTGCGGATCGAGGTGCGGTTCGGGACGAGCCGGCTACTCGACGTGGCCCTCGGCAACCTGGCCGTCGAGGCGGGTGCCCCGGACCGGGTCCGGCAGGGCGGCGGCGACCGCCCGTCCTCCGGCGGCGATCGGCCTTCCGCTGGCGGGGACCACCCGTCCTCCGGCGGCGATCGGCCCTCTGCGGGTGGTGACCGGCCTTCTTCTGGTGGGGACCGCCCCCGGCCCGGTGGTGACCGGCCGCGGCCGGGTGGCGACTATCCCGGCCCGGGCGACTCGGATGATTCGGGCGACTCGGATGGCTCGCAGGACGATGACGATGACGGTCAGGGCGGCGATGACACGCCTGACGACGGGCCGGATTCCCCGGGAGGCGCTGTGCCGTCCGCGTCGCCGTCGCCGTCGAAGGCCCGGGCCGACACGCCGGTGGTGGCCGTCCCGGCGCCGAACCGGGACGTGCTCGCCCTGACCGGTGCCGACGTGACCGCTTTCGGCTACGCCGGTGGTGGCCTGGTCCTGGTCGGCCTGGTCGCGTTGCTGCTGACCCGCCGACGGCGCGCCCGCAACAACTGATCACCGCGATCGTCGGCGAGAACACGATTGCGGGTGTGCCGGCAGTCGCGTCGGCGACAGCTGAACACCGCGGCAATCGAGGGGAACGGTCGTTGCGGAGCTCAAGCGACTGAGTGACCCGGTCAGCGCCCGGCGGCGAACATGCCGGGCGCTGACTACGATGGCGGCATGTCGCGGGCTCCCGATACCGATGCCGCGGTCGACGAATGGCAGGCCCGGCTGATCGGTCTCAGTCACAGCCTGCACGCTGAGCCGGAGGTGGCGTTCGCCGAGCACGCTTCCGCGGCGAAGCTGGCGGCGTTGATGCGGAGCGCCGGGTTCACCGTCGACGAGGGTGTCTGTGATCTGCCGACAGCGCTGACCGCGTCGTACGGTGAAGGTGATCTGACCGTCGCCTTGTGCGCGGAGTACGACGCGCTGCCCGGCATCGGGCACGCCTGCGGCCACAACGTCATCTGTGCGTCGTCGGCGGGTGCGGCGATCGGGCTGCGGGCAGCCGCTGACCGTCTCGGGTTCCGGATCAAGCTGCTCGGCACCCCGGCCGAGGAGAGCGGCGGCGGCAAGCAGTTGATGCTGGAGCGCGGCGCGTTCGACGACGTGTCGGTGGCGATGATGGCTCATCCCGGCCCGGCCGCCGATCGGGCCGGTGTGGGGGAGAGCACCCAGGCGTGCACCCGGTTCGAGGTGATGTTCCGTGGCCGTCCGGCGCATGCGGCCGGTGCACCCTGGGACGGGGTGAACGCGGCCGACGCGGCGGTGGTCGCCCAGGTGGCGGTCGGTCTGCTCCGCCAGCAGATCCCGCCGGACCATCGGATCGCCGGTTTTGTCCGGTCCGGTGGCGAGCGGACGAACATCATTCCCGAGCGGAGCATTTGCGAGTACGAGGTACGAACCCCCGTCGCCGCCGACCTCACCGCGCTGTTCGCCCGGGTGCGGGCCTGTTTCGAGGCGGGCGCGCTGGCCACCGGCGCGACTGTCGAATTCCGCCGCACCGAACCCGACTACCTCGATCTGCGTAACGACGATTGGCTGATCCAGGCGTACGCCGCTCAGTTGCCGGCTTTCGGCCGCACCGCGGTTCCGCTGCCGGGCGGCCTGACCACCGCCTCCACCGACATGGGCAACATCAGTCACGTGATCCCGTCGATCCACCCGATGATCGCCCTGCGGGGTGTGACGGCGATGCCGCACACGCACGAGTTCACCGGGCACACGGCCGGCCCGGCCGCCGACGAGGCCCTGCTGCACGCCGCGAAAATCCTGGCCCGCACCGCCACCACCCTGGCCGCCGACCCCTCGCACCGGGCCGCTTTCGTCCGTCTCCACCGGGAGCGGGGCAGTCGGCTCGACCCCCGTTGAGGGCGCCTTTCGCATCCCGGCCGGCTGTTCAGATCGCGGGCGAGGACAGGAAGTCGTGGAGAGAACGCCGCGGGGTCCAACCCTGGGCGCGGGCCCGGGAGATGTCCAGGACCACACCCGTGGTGAGCTGCTCCACCGCGTACCGGGACAGGAGAGACGACCGCCCGGTCAGCCGCGAGGCGGCCGTCACCAGCACGGACATCGCGTCGACCAGGGGAATCGGCAGATGGGTGACCGGTGCGCCGCAGACCGCCTCGACCACCGCGTCCCGGCGGTACGGCTCGGCGTCGGCGATGTTGTAGGCGCCGGCCGGCCAGTGGGCCGCGGCCAGGCAGGCGTCCGCGAGGTTCTCCACAGCGGTCAGGCTCAACGGGACGTCCGGGCCGGGCAGCAGGGCCCGGCCACCGCGCACCACCCGCCGCAACCGGGGCACCAGGTGCGGGTCGCCCGGCCCGTAGACGGCGCGTGGCCGCAACACCACCGCACCTGCCGACAGCGCGAGTCGTTCACCTGCCGCTTTGGTGCGCCCGTAGACGGCCGACCCGGCAAGCGGATGGTCCTCGGTGATCGGTTCCGGACCTGGACCCGGTGCGGAGTAGACGCTGGCGCTGCTCACCCACACGAGCGGGCGGTCGCCGGCCGCGTGGAGCAGCCGGGCGGTACCGTCCACATTGACGGACCGGAAGGCGGCCTCGGAGGCGGGGCCGGGTGGTGGGTCACCGACGGCTGCGGCGAGGTGCAGGACGATGTCGGTTCCGGTCAGGTCGGGCGGGGTACGGGTGGCGTCCCAGTACCGGTGCTCGCCGACCGGGCCGGGGTTCCGCCCGAGGCAGACCACCTCGTCTCCCTCCGCGACGGCGGCCCGGGCCACCACTGCGCCGCAGAATCCGCTCGCCCCGGTCACCGCGATCCGTAACGACATCCGGTTCTCCCTTCGCACACCCATTCTCGGTCCCCTCGGCTGTAGCGCCGACGAAGCCGAGACGGCGTGGTGGATCAGGGCGCGAATCGAACCCGGACCCACCACATGAGGCAAGCGCCGACGTCGACCGCGGAAGTGTGTCCGGCACCTGGTCAGTGGCGCTTTCCGGGGGCCATGATCAGGCTGGACCAACTCGGCAGGGCACTGTGCCGGTCGGCGCGGGCGGCGAGCACCACCGGGCGGTACGGTGCCAGTGCGGCCAGGGTGTCGGTGAACTGCATCCGGGCCAGCCGGGCGCCGGGGCAGGCGTGCGGGCCCACCCCGAACACCAGCTGGGCCACCCGCTGTGGTGCCGGTTCGGCCGGGGCCGGGTCGTCCCGGTGTGCGCCGACCGCGTGCCGGGCGATCAGAATCAGACGGTCACCGGCGCGGACCGTTCGACCGGCGACGGTGCCCGCGGCCGCTGCCACCCGGGGTAGCAACGGGGTCGGGGCGGTGACCCGCAGCAGTTCGGCGGTCAGGGCCTCGGGGGCGGTCTCGGCGTACTCCCAGAGATCGGCGTCGGCGCACCAGGCCGCGGCGCGCGGCAGCCCGGCCACAGTCGTGTTGATGGCGGCCACCGCCAGCATCGCCCCGAGCCCGTCCCCGCCGGCCGTGTTCCCGAAAGCCGTGCCCGCCCCGAGCCCGTCGCCGCCGGCCGTGGCTTTCGGGGGGAGGCCGGCGGACGGGGCGCGGGTGGGGGAGACCAGGGCGTTCAGGCGGTCGACGGCCTGCCGCGCGGCGTTCCGGTGCCGGGGCAGGACGAGGCCGGGAACGTGTTCGCGCGCCCCGGCGGCCGCCGCCTCCCGGGCCGCGGCCGCCAGCCGGAGCGGGTCGGCGTCGAGTTTCAGCAGGGCGGCGGCGGTGGCCCCGGACAGTTCCGCGGCGATGTCCACCAGGTCGACCGGGTGGCCGTCGGCGAGCGGCGCCAGCCGGCGATGCAGGACGCTGATCCAGATCGGACGGAGCCGGGTGACCCCGTCGGCGCCGAGCGACTCGGCCACCTCCCGGCGCGCGCCGCGGTGACCGTCTCCGTCCTGGTCGAAGAGGAGCCCGTCACCGGCCAGCCGACCGGCCGCCGCGCCGGTGGTGCCGTCCGCGGTGCGGTCCAGCGGCACCCGGGTCAGCCCGTCGGTGAACGCCTCCCGCGAGTGCGCGATCACCGTCCCGCCGAGCCGCACCGATGGCTGCCGCCGACCGGCCGCGAGCATCAGGAACAGGAACGGGTGGCTGCGCAGATAGACCTGCCGGTCCCGGCGCCGCGCCCGCCGCTGCCCGGCGTCACCCGAGGTCATCGGCACCCCCGGACCCGGAATGTAGGGCACGGAACGCCGGGCAGGGAACGGGAGCCGGAGAACGGGGCCCGGAATGCAGGGATCCTCATCGGACATGGACCTGGGTCGAGGTGGCCGGGCGCCAGCGGCGGTCCCAGTACCAGAGCAGCGTGCGGCGACCGCCCCAGGCGCGCAGCCGGCGCAGGCTGGCCTGGACCACGGCGTCCTCGGCACGGACGATCCGGGAGGTCACCCGGCGGGCCCGGTTGAGTAGGGTGACGTCCTCCGATCCGTCTTCGAGGGCCTCCCGGGGTGTGCCGCCGCAGCGCCGGTAGAGATCGGCGGTCATCGCCAGGTTGTGCCCGTGGACCAGCACGTACGGGCTGCGGAACTCGGGCCGCCGATGCGCGCGCCGATAGCGGCCGTAGACCGCGGCCAGCCGCACCGCCGCCGGGAAGACGTGGCGTTCGGCCCAGCTCGGCTGTTCGTCGCGGCGCGGCACACTGCGGCCACAGACCAGATCAACACCGCGATCGAGGTACGACCGGAGCGTCGCGATCCAGTCCGGTGCCGGCAGACAGTCCGCGTCGGTGCGGGCCAGCAGGGTCGCCCCGCCGGTGATCGCGTGCCGGAAGCCGGTGTCGGCGGCGGTTCCCGCCCCGGGTTCGGCCTCGGTGACGACCTCGACCGGGAACGGTGCCGTCGCCGCGAACCGGCGCACCACCGCGGCGGTGTCGTCGGTGGACGCGTTGTCCACGACGACCAGCCGGAAGTCCCGGTCGGTCTGTGCGGCGAGCGCCGTCAGGGTCGCCCCGATCGACGCCGCCTCGTTGAACGCGGGCACCACGACGGCCAGCCCCGGCCGCCCCCGCTGAACAGGGCTGTTCACCGGCGTACCGCCGCTGGATCGGTCCGGGGCGGGGCTGTTCACCGGCGTACCGGCGATGGGCTGGTTCTGGTCGGGGCCTTTCACGGGCGTACCGTCGCAGGGTTTCTCTGCCGGGGAATGCCGGCGGCGAGGGACGAGGCCGCGGCCCGGTCGGGTTTGCGGGACCGGCCGGTGAGTGGCACCGGGGCGAAGACCACCCGGTCGGGGCGGGCCGCGCCCATCCGCTGCAACGGTTCCCGCAACGCCGCCTCGACGGTGGCACGGTCGGCACCCGGCGCGGTCTCGACGAGTGCCACCACCTGTTCGTCACCGTCTTCGGCGGGGACACCGACGAGGACCGCGAGAGCCACCCCCGGAACGTGCAGAGCCGGCTCGTACAGGCCGGGATAGATGTTCTCGGCCCGTCGCAGGATCATGTCCTTGCACCGTCCGGCGAGGACCAGCCGCCGGGTCCCGGGGCCGAGGGTGGCCAGGTCCCCGGTGGACACCCACTCGTGCGGGGCGGCGCCCAGGTAACGGTCGCAGACGCCGGATCCGGCGAGCAGCAGCTGACCGGTCTCGTCCACCCGGCCACGTACCCCGGGGAGCAGATCGCCGGCCAGATCACCGTCGCCGTCGAAGGTGGACTTGTCCCGGGACTCGACGGCTGCCGCCGGGAACACCTCGGTGAGCGCGTACACCCCCCACGCCTCGTCGGCGCCGGCCGCCCGGACCCGGTTCAGCAGGTTCGCCGACACCGGCGCCGATCCACTGTAGATCCGGCCGGTGAACGTGGTTCCGGCGTCCAGGGCGGCCCGGAGCTGCGGCGGTGTCAGATAGGTGGCTTGCGGGTGCAGGTTCCGGATCTGCCCGGCGAGTGCGCGCGGGCGCCGGGCGGGTGCCGCCACCGGTGCGCCGGACGCCAGCGACGGGACCATCACGAAGAACGTGCCGCCCAGCACCGGGACCCCGGGTACCGGCCGGACCAGCCCGGCCACCGCCCGCAACCCGGCGGACAGCCCGGCGCGGGTGTGCACGACGGCCCGCGGGCTGCTGGTGGTGCCCGAGGTGAAGATGACGACCGCGTCGCCGTCGCCGTCGAAGGCGGCCGGGACCGGGCCGGAGACCGGTTCGAGAGCGGGCGCGTCACCGGGCAGCCGGGGGCCGACGGTGACTGCCGGGCCGAGGGTGCGCAGGTCGGGCAGGGCCAGGCCGGCCCGCCGGGCGAGGGGTGCCGCCCAGCCGGCCACCGCCTGTGCCGCCGCGTCGGCGACGATGAGTGCGGGCGGGGCCAGCGACAGCCGGGCGGCGAGGACGTCCGGCCCGGCCGACGGGTCGAGCAGGGCCACCCGTACCCCCTGGCGGTACGCGGCCAGGACCATCGCCACGGCGTGCGCCCCGGGCCGGATCGCCAGCCCGAGAGTGTCGCCGGCGCGCAGGCCGCGGGCGTGCAGGGCGGTCGCGTACCGGTCGCGCAGGGTCGCCAGTTCACCGCGGCGCACCGTGCGGCGGCCCCGGATCAGGGCCGGGGTGTCGTCGCCGGCACGCAGGCCGGAACCGAGTTCGTCGAGCACTGTCGCACCTCTCAGCGGGGGTCGGGGGTCAGGCCGGTGCTGCCCCGGTCCAGGTACCAGCGGGCGGTCCGCAGCACCCCGTAGGCGCGGATCCGGCGGGTCGAGTTCTCCACCACCATCGACCGGACGTGCACGATCGACGAGGTGGTGCGGCGGACCCGGTTGAGGAACAGCCGGTCGGTCGGGGACGGGCGCCGGGGCATGCCGCCACACGCCTGGTACAGGTCCGCGGTCACCGCCATGTTGTTGCCGGCGTGCATGCGGTACGGGGCCAGGAAGCCGCTGTCCCGGTGCGCCGGCCGTACCCGCCCGAAAGCCGCCGCCAGCGACACCAGCAGTGCGAAGAACGCCCGCCCGGCCGGTCCGTGCTCGTCGTGCCGGGCGATGATCCGGCCGCAGGCGAGGCCGGCGCCGCCGGTGAGAGCCGCCCGGGCCGCAGCCGTCCAGCCGGGCCGGGGCAGACAGTCGGCGTCGGTGCGGGCGATCATGGTGGCGCCGGCCGCGATGGCGTGCCGGAACCCGGTGTCGACAGCGCAGCCGACCCC
>DATMVU010000502.1:0-3117 GCA_035562875.1 Actinoplanes sp.
GGCGACCACGGCGAGGGTTTCCAGGCTGCGGTGGGAGACCCCGGAACCGGCGCCGATCACCGACGGGTTCGGTTGGTGATCACGGTAGGCCGCGCGGGTCGAGTTCGGCCATGAAGTTGCGCTTGCGCTGGTGTGCTGAGCGAAGGCCGGTGAGGTATGTGGTCGCCTGTTCCGTGGCGCCGATCCGGGTGGACAGGTTCCTGACGCGGACGGCTCGGTCAGCGGCCTCGCCGTATCCCCCTGCGCCGCTGGCGAGTCTCTGCGGGACCAGGCGTCGACAGACGCCGATGGCAACCCCGGATGGGCGGATTCACGGAGGCCGGCGAGCCGCGACCATGGAGTGCCGGTGGCGGATTATCGGTGCGCTGCCGCCCGGCGAATGGGCTCACCGGGCCGGGCCGGGCCGCCCGAACGAGGCAGGGCCGGGCCGTCCAGTTCGGACGGCCCGGCCCTGCCCTGCCGGGATCGTCAGCGGGTGAAGGCCTGGAACTCGGCGATGCGGACGTTCAGCGCCTGCGGGCTGGCCGTCGCGCAGTCGGTGTTGGCGCGCGGGTCGAGGTCCTGTTCGCCGGCGAAGTCTCGGCCGCCGAGGCACTGGTTGGTGACCGTTTCGATCCGCAGGTGGGTGGCCGTCGTGTCGGGGATGTCGAACGACTTCACCAGCAACTCCGGGGCGCGGGGCCGCGGAGCCCGGGACGGGAACGCGTCCCGGCTGCTGACGTAGACCGTCCTGAAGTCGGCCGGGGCCGCACAGGTGACGGTGGCCGTGGCCGTGCAGGCCAGGACCTTGAACTGGCGCAGAGCCGTGTACCGGTTCTGTGTACCCGCGTCCACGTCCCCGGCGACAGCGGGCCGGAGCAGCGCGCTGACCTGGACCCGGCGCACCCGCTGCCTGTCTCCGGCGAGGTCGACGGTGACACCCTTGCCGGGCACCGCGCTGCCGAGCGAGGCCCAGTTGGTGGCCTCGTCGTCGTCGATCAGCCGGGCCAGGTTGACACCGTCTCCGGTGGCGACGGCGCCGCTGGTCCCCGAGGCCACGTTGCGGGGCAGCTGGACCCTCAGTTTCGCGGCCTTGCCGGGCTTGACGGTCTTCGCCGCGACCCGGGCGTGCCCGTATCCGGGTGCCTGCGCGAGGAACGTGTACGAGCCGGGCACCAGGCTGACCGTGTCGGGCAGCGCGGTGGCCGGGTCGGTGTCGGCGACCGCGACGGCACGCGCCTGATAGTCACCGACGTACAGTTTCGCCCCGGCGACGGCCTTGCCGTTCTCGTCTACCGGCCGGAACGTGACGACGGCCTCCTTGGCGTGCGGCGAACTGAAGCTGGGCTTCGGGTCGGCGTCACCGGCCCCGTTGCTGGCGGCTCCCTCACCGAGGCCACGTTTGGCGAACGCGTTCCAGATGATGTCCTGGTTGGCGCCGCCGAAACGGACCAGGTCGGCACCGAGCAGCGCGTCGCGGGCGTCGACCTGGCTGTTGGCACTGTTGGCGAGCAGCAGGAACGAGTCGAAGACCAGCTGGATCCAGCGCCGGTTGCCGGGGCAGGAGGTGACCGCCTTCTTCCCCAGCGCGCAGGCCTTCTGCAGGGCGGGCGTGCCGGCACCGTACCGCTTGACGAACGCGGCCCGGACGTCGTAGTTGGTGGCACTCCACACCTCACCGGAGGCGTGTACCTGCAACCCGACGAAGTCGTAGTCGACCGAGCTGTAGTTGAGCCGGTTGTCACTCATGTTGTGGTTGCGGATACCGGCGACCGCGTCGCTGGTGACGTATTCACCGACGGTGAAGCCTCGGGCACCCTTCGGGGCGTAGCCGTTCTCGGCGAGGTATTCCACGGCGAGCAGATCGGACCAGCTCTCGCTCATGCCCTGCGGCGAGCTGAGACCGGCGTCCGGACCGGCGATCATGCGGTTGGTGATGGCGTGGGTGTACTCGTGGCCGATGACCGACATGTCGTAGTCGCCGTCGACACACGGGGCGTAGAAGGCTCCGGCGATCGGCTGCCACAGGTACATGTTGGTGATCGGCGCCTGCCCGTCGGGCGGGGTGATCTGGTTGGCGTTGTTGCGGGCCAGGAAGTCCGGCGGGCCGCCGGAGACACCACCGGCCTGGGCGTTGCCCTGTTCGGGGTCGCCGCCGTCGCCCTCCATGTTCCAGGTCTCCTCGGTGAACCCGAGCTGGTACGACCAGTCGTGCATCCGGTTGTGCTGGACGAACAGGTTGGCCCGGGCCGCGTCGATGTCGTTGCGGGCGGCCGAGTCGAACGTCGTCGGCGCGCACTTCTCCCGGTGCCACTGGTTGGTCCACGGGTAGGTGTAGTCACGTGTCGCGCTGGGTGTGGCCAGTTCGGTCCCGACCGAGAACGGGTCGTTGGAGAACCAGTTGTGCACCGCGAACGCGTTGTTGCCCTTGGTGGTGTTGCTGCTCGCTCCGGTGGCCGGGTCGACGTCCCATGCGGCCGGTGACGCGGGCCCGGCGACGGCCTCGTCGCAGCCCCGCTGCGGGGTCCAGCAGAAACGCTGCCGGGTGTCCCGGGACGAGTAGTCGGTGCGCGGCGAGTTCGGGAAGACGTCCCACTCGGGGTTGTCCGAGTCGTGGTCGACGATGTTCTCCCGGACCAGGATGCCGCCGTTGCGGGCGTCCACCCAGGTCGTGTAGGCGACCGGTTCGGCACTGGTCAGGCCGGAGCCGAGGGCGACCTGGTAGGCCGCGCGGGCGCCCTGGTCGGGGGTCGGGATCGCGACGAGCCGGGTGCCCAGCAGCGTCGGTTCGGTGATCTGCGCGTTCGCGGCGGCGATCCGCTCGGCGTCGGCGGCGGTCAGGGTGGCGGGCTGCGGTGCGGCGGCGTCGCGGGCGAGCGAGGAGCTCACGTACCAGACTCTGCCGTCGCGGAGTCCGACCGAGAGCAGGCCGTCGCGGCCCGCTTCGAGGTCACCGAACTTCTGGCGGAGCAGGACGATGCTGCCCTCACCGGCTTTCTGCGTGGTGAGGACGTCGAGGGACGCGGCCGCGGTGGCGGTGATGCCGAGCACGTCCCGGTTGCCGGCCACGTACGCGCGGGCGGCGGCCACCGGATCGGCCGGTAGACCGGACGCGAGCGGCTCGGTTGTCGCGGTGAG
>DATMVU010000503.1:0-6694 GCA_035562875.1 Actinoplanes sp.
CGTCACGTTCTCGGCCAGCCGGCAGGTCGCCAGGGTCACCGCCGACGGCCGGATCCGGGTCCTGGCCACGCTGCCCGCTCCCGCCGACCCTGCCGCGGTCACCCCGGCTCTCGGGTTTCCACTGGTCACCGGGCTGGTCCGGGACGGCCGGACGTTCTATGTCGCCTACGCCACCGGCTCCACCGAGACCGGTGTCTGGACGTTCACCGAGGGCGGCCGGCCCCGGCTGCTCGCCGCACTGCCGGTCGGCGGACTGCCCAACGGCATGGCCCGGGACCCGGCGACCGGTCTGCTGTACGTCACCGATTCGGTCCTGGGTGTCGTCTACTCGGTGTCGCCGCACGGTGCGGTCCGCACCGTCAGCGCCGACCCGGCGCTGGCGCCGGCCGGGTTCCTGGGTGCCAACGGCATCAAGATCAAGGACCGGGCGGTGTACGCCTCCAACCTCGACGCCGGCACCATCGTGCGCCTGCCGATCGGGGCCCGGGACCTCGGCCCGTCCCGGCTGATCGCCGGCGGTCTGACCGGCGTCGACGACTTCGCGTTCACCGGGCGCCGTGACGAGGTGGTCGCCGCCCTCAACGCGCAAAGCCGGGTCGTCCGGGCCGGCGGGGGCCGGATCGAGGTCCTGCTGACCGCCGCTGACGGCCTGTCCAACCCCACAGCTGTCGCGATCCGCGGCCGCAGCCTTCTGGTGCCCAGCGCCGCCTACCTCACCCGGCAGGACCCGAACCTGCTGATCGCCACCCTCCGCCGCTGACCCCGGTCGGCACGGGATCTCCGTCGACGGATCCGCCCCGCCGCCTGCCGGTGGCGGGGCGGCCGGCGCCGTGTCCGAACGCCGGCGAATGGTGACAGTTCAGCGCGTGAAGAGAAACTGCTGAAAAGTGTTACGCAGCCGCCTCGAAAATGCTCTTCATGGCGACTATGGGAGCGCTCCCGTAATCTCCTGAAAAGTGGCCGCCCATCGTTTCCCCGCGATCGGCCGAGCCGCCATCCCCCCTTTTACGGAGACAATCATGCACACCATCGGAAGGTCCCGGATCGGGGCCGCGCTCGGCGGCGCCGTGCTGCTCGGCGCCACGGCGGTCGCGGTAGCCGCACCGGCCTCGGCAGCCGCGGGCTGCTCAGTGAACTACACGGTCTCCTCGTCCTGGCAGGGCGGGTTCGGTGCAGCCGTGACCGTCACCAACCTCGGCGACCCCGTCAACGGCTGGACCCTGACCTGGTCCTACACCGCCGGTCAGCAGGTGACCAGCGCCTGGAACACCGCCCTGACCCAGAGCGGGGCCACGGTGACCGCGAAGAACGTCGAATACAACGCCGCGATCGCCACCAACGGCACCGCCTCGTTCGGGTTCAACGGCTCGTGGACCGGCAGCAACCCGGCCCCCGCCGCGTTCAGCCTCAACGGCGTCGCCTGCACCGGCGGCACCACCCCGACCTCCTCACCGACCGCCGGCCCGTCCACACCGCCCGGCGCCTGCACACTGCCGTCGTCCTACCGCTGGACCTCGACCGGCTCACTGGCCACCCCGAAATCCGGCTGGGTGTCGCTGAAGGACTTCACCACCGTGCCGTACAACGGCCGGCAGCTGGTCTACGCCACCACCCACGACACCGGCACCCGGTGGGGGTCGATGAACTTCGGCCTGTTCACGAACTGGTCGGACATGGCCTCGGCCAGCCAGAACACCATGTCCTCGTCGACAGTGGCGCCCTCACTGTTCTACTTCGCACCGAAGAACATCTGGGTCCTGGCCTACCAGTGGGGCGGCACGGCGTTCTCCTACCGCACCTCCAGCGACCCCACCAACCCGAACGGCTGGTCGGCACAGCAGACCCTGTTCACCGGCAGCATCACCGGCTCCGGCACCGGCCCGATCGACCAGGCGCTCATCGGCGACGCACAGAACATGTACCTGTTCTTCGCCGGGGACAACGGCAAGATCTACCGGGCGAGCATGCCGATCGGGAACTTCCCCGGCAACTTCGGCTCCTCCTACACCACGATCATGAGCGACTCCACCAACAACCTGTTCGAGGCGCCGCAGGTCTACCGGGTCCAGGGCCAGAACCAGTACCTGATGATCGTCGAGGCGATCGGGGCCAACGGCCGCTACTTCCGGTCCTTCACCGCGAATTCCCTCGCCGGTACGTGGACCCCGCAAGCCGCCACCGAGAGCAACCCGTTCGCCGGCAAGGCCAACAGCGGCGCCACCTGGACCAACGACATCAGTCACGGCGAGCTGATCCGGGTCAGCGCCGACCAGACCATGACCGTCGACCCCTGCAATCTCCAGCTCCTCTACCAGGGCCGCTCCCCGAACTCCGGCGGCGACTACGGCCTGCTGCCGTACCGGCCGGGCCTGTTGACCCTGCGCCGTTAGAAGCCCTTCCCCCAGAGAGGTTTCCCCGTCATGCGCATCCCCGTACGAGCCCTGACGGCTCTGTTCCTGGCAACCGCGGCCGGCGTCACCGTCGTCGGATCCGCGGACGCCGCCACCACACTCGGCGCCTCCGCCGCACAGACCGGCCGCTACTTCGGTGTCGCGACCTCCGCGTTCAAGTTCTCCGACGCCCCGTACATGACCATCGTCAACCGCGAGTTCAACTCGCTGGTGCCCGAGAACGACATGAAATGGGACGCCACCGAACCCCAGCAGGGCCGGTTCACCTACACCAACGCCGACCGCCTGGTCAGCCACGCCCAGAGCCAGGGCATGAAGGTACGCGGCCACACCCTGCTCTGGCACGCCCAGCAACCGTCCTGGGCCCAGGGCCTGACCGGAACCGCCCTGCGTAACGCCGCGATCAACCACGTCACCCAGGTCGCCACCCACTTCCGCGGGAAGATCCACTCGTGGGACGTGGTCAACGAGGCGTTCGCCGACGGCGGCAGCGGCGCCCGGCGTGACTCCAACCTGCAGCGCACCGGCAACGACTGGATCGAGGCCGCGTTCCGGGCCGCCCGGGCCGCCGACCCCGGCGCGAAACTCTGCTACAACGACTACAACACCGACGGGATCAACCCGAAGTCCACCGGCATCTACACCATGGTCCGCGACTTCAAGGCCCGCGGTGTGCCGATCGACTGCGTCGGCCTGCAGTCCCACCTGGGCACCAGCCTCGACTCCACCTACCAGCAGAACATCCAGCGGTTCGCCGACCTCGGCGTCGACGTGCAGATCACCGAACTCGACGTGCAGCAGGGCGGCAACCAGGCGAACATCTACGCCGGAGTGACCCGGGCCTGCCTCGCCGTGGCCCGCTGCACCGGGATCACCGTGTGGGGCGTGCGGGACTCGGACTCCTGGCGCAACGACAACCCGCTGCTGTTCGACGCCGGCGGCGCCAAGAAGGCGGCCTACACCTCGGTACTGAACGCGCTGAACGCCGGCGGGACCACACCGCCGTCCCCGTCGCCGTCCACCTCCACCCCGCCCGGCACCGGGGCGTGCAGCGCACAGGTCACCCTGAACTCGTGGACCGGCGGCTACACCGCCACCATCAAGGTCACCGCCGGGTCCACCGCACTCAACGGCTGGGCCGTCACCGTGACCGTACCCTCCGGCGGAACGGTGACCAGCGCCTGGAACGCCACCAACTCCGGCACCAGCGGCCAGGTGACGTTCCGCAACGTCACCTACAACGGCCAGATCCCGGCCGGCGGCTCCACCGAGTTCGGCTACCAGGGCACCGGCACCGGCCCTGTCGCCACCCCGGCCTGCACCGCCGCCTGAGCATCATCGTTCGGAGGAGCTGACCGTGCGCGGAAGAATCCTGCTCGCCTCCACCCTGGTCCTCACCGTCGCCGCCGGTCTCACCATCGCGGCGACCGGTGCGCAAGCCGCCGCCGGATGCCGGGTCACCTACACCGTGACCAACCAGTGGGAGGGCGGCTTCGGAGCGAACGTCACCATCGACAACCTCGGCGATCCCCTCACCGGCTGGCGACTGGGCTGGAGTTTCAGCGCGGGCCAGACCGTCACCCAACTCTGGAACGGCACCGTGACCCAGTCCGGCACCCAGGTCACCGTCACCAACGCCGCCTTCAACGGCTCCGTGCCCACCGGCGGCAGCGCCTCGTTCGGCTTCAACGGCACGCGCGGCTCGGCCAACCCGGTCCCGGCGTCGTTCACCCTCAACGGTGTCACCTGCACCGGTTCGGCCGGCCCGACCGGCAGCCCGTCGGCCACCCCGAGCACCGGGACCACCCCGGGCACCTTCACCAACCCGGTGGTGTGGCAGGACTTCGCCGACGGCGACATCATCCGGGTCGGGGACGCCTACTACTACTCGGCGTCGACCATGCACTACTCGCCCGGAGCGCCGATCCTGCGTTCGTACGACCTGGTCAACTGGGAGTACGCCGGCCACTCGGTGCCGCGGCTCGACTTCGACAGCGCCGCCTACGACCTCAACGGCTCCCGGGCGTACGTCAAGGGCATCTGGGCCTCGGCCTTCAACTACCGGCCCAGTGACAGCACCTACTACTGGCTGGGATGCACCGAGTTCAACCGGACCTATGTCTACACCGCCACGTCGGTCGGTGGGACCTGGTCGAAACGGGCCCGGCTGCCGAACTGCTACTACGACGCCGGGCTGCTGTTCGACGGCGCCACCCCCTACGTGGCGTACGGCAACGGCACGATCAGCGTCGCCCAGCTGTCGTCCGACCTGACCTCGCAGGTACGGGCGCAGACCGTCTACACCACCCCGTCGAACATCGGCACGCTCGAAGGCGCCCGCATGTACAAGCGCGGCGGCTACTACTACATCTGGCTGACCCGCCCCGCCAACGGCCAGTACGTGCTGCGCTCGTCCAGCCCCTTCGGCCCGTACGAGCAGAGGCAGGTCCTTCTCGACCTGCCCGGCCCGATCGCCGGTGGGGGAGTGCCGCACCAGGGCGGACTGGTCCAGACCCAGAACGGTGACTGGTGGTACATGGCGTTCACCGACGCCTACCCCGGCGGCCGGGTACCGACGCTCGCCCCGATCACCTGGACCAACGACTGGCCCGTCCTGACCACGGTCAACGGCCGGTGGGGTGCGAGTTATCCCCGGCCGAACCTGCCGTGGCGCCCGGTCACCCCGATGGTCGGCGGTGACGACTTCACCGGCAGCACGCTCGGGCCGCAATACGAGTGGAACCACAACCCGGACACCAGCCGGTACACCGTCGGCAACGGCCTGCGACTGTCCACCGCGACCGTCACGAACGACCTGTACAGCGCCCGCAACACGCTGACCCGGCGCATCCAGGGGCCGGCGTCGACCGCCACCATCCGGCTCGACTACACCGCGATGGCCGACGGCGACCGCGCCGGGCTGGCCGTGCTGCGGGACTCCTCGGCATGGATCGGCATCCGCAAGGACAACGGTGTCACCAGGGTCTCCATGACCAACGGCCTCACCATGAACTCCAGCTGGGCCACTACCGGAACCGGCACCGAAGCCGCCGGGGCGACAGTCACCGGCGGCCGGATCTGGTTGCGGGCCACCGCCGACATCCGGCCCGGGGCCGGGCGCACCGCCACCTTCTCCTACAGCACCGACGGCACCACGTTCACCCGCCTGGGCCCGGCGTTCACGCTGAACAACGCCTGGCAGTTCTTCATGGGCTACCGGTTCGGCGTCTTCAACCACGCCACCCGGGCCCTCGGCGGCACGGTCACCGTCAACCAGTTCACCGTGACCCAGGAGCAGCTCTGATGAGAAGACTGATAGCGGCCGGCAGCGCACTGGCGGCCACCGCGGCCGTCGCCGTCGCGCTGCCGGCCGGCGCGGCAGCCGCAGGGTGCGCCGTCAAATACACCGTGTCGTCACAATGGCAGGGCGGCTTCAACGCCGACGTGGCCCTCACCAACCTCGGTGACCCCCTCACCGACTGGAACCTGACCTGGTCGTACACCGCCGGCCAGACCGCCGGTCAAGCCTGGAACGCGACGGTCACCCAGAACGGGTCCGCCGTCAGCGCCTCCAACGTCAGCTACAACGGCACGGTCGCCACCAACGGGACCGTCGCGTTCGGGTTCACCGGATCCTGGACGAACAGCAACCCGGTCCCGGCAGCCTTCGCGGTCAACGGCGTGACCTGCACCGGCGGCACCACACCGTCCGGATCGCCCAGCGTCACCCCCAGCACCGGGCCCTCCGCAGCCGCCGACATCACCGTGAACCCGGCGACCCGATATCAGACCGTCGACGGATTCGGAGCCGCGGTCTCGATCTGGGGGAGTGCCTGGTCGACGGCGGAGACACAGACACTCGTCGGCCTGGGCGCCAATCAGTTCGGCCTGTCCATCATCCGGACCGGGATCTCGCCCGTCTCCGGTGAATGGGGCACCCAGGTCAACGCGCTGAAAACCGCGAAATCGTACGGCAGCGGCGTGAAGATCCTGGCCAGCCCGTGGACCGCCCCCGCCGGATGGAAGACGAACAACAGCAGGATCAACGGCGGAAAACTGAAGACCGACAACTACGACGAGTACGCCGGACACCTCAACAATTACGTGCAGTACATGCGCGGACAGGGGGTGACAGTCGACGTCACGTCGGTGCAGAACGAGCCGGACTGGCATCCCGACTACGACTCGATGGACTGGAGCGGCACCGAACTACGGAACTGGGTCCGCGATCAGGGCGCCAAAGTCCAGAACACCAAACTGATGGTGGCCGAGGCGGTGAACCT
>DATMVU010000504.1:0-8299 GCA_035562875.1 Actinoplanes sp.
AGAGTGATCCCCCGGACACCACCCGAACGCCGCCCCGTGTCCGCTTCCGCCCCGCACCGGACCGGGTTTCAGAGCAGCGCGGTCAGCTGGTCCCGGGGGAAACCGGCGTCGTCGAGGGCACCGCAGTCGAGGCCACGCACCAGGTAGCCGGCCAGAGCCCGGGCGGTGGCCGGCTCGTCGGCGATGCCGCTGTCCTGCCGGTCCAGATAGCGGTGCAGGCGGGTGACCGCAGCGTCCCGGCCGTCCCGGAAGAACTCGTAGGTGGCCGCATACCGGGTCGGCAACTGCGCCGGATGCAGATCCCAGCCCTGGTAGTAGCCGTTCTCCAGGGACCGGCGGACCAGCCGCCGATGCAGTTCCCAGGCCGAGTGCACCCGGCCCGTGTCACCGACCGGGAGGATGTTGGTGGACCCGTCGGACAGGCGCACCCCGGTCTGTGCGGCAGCGGCCTGCATGACCGCTTTCGCATAGTCGGCGACGGGATGCTCCATCGACTGATAGGCCGCCGCCACTCCGGCAGCCGCACTGTAGTCGTACGTGCCGTAGTGCAACCCGGTGCACCGCCCACCGGCCGCGGTGATCAGACGGGCGACGGCAGCCGACCCGTCGGCGGCGAGCACCGCCGACGGCAGCTCGATCTGGATCTCGAAGGTGACGGCACCGGTGCTCAGCCCGTACGACCGCTCGATCTTCTCGCAGAGGGTGACCATGGCGCTGACCTGGTCCGGCCCGCTGACCTTGGGCAGGGTGATGTTCACCAGGTTCTGGTAGGTGTCCAGGAAGAGGTCCAGCGTGCGCAGCGAACGGTGGCGGGTCGGAGCCTCCAGCGACTTGATCCGGATGCCCAGGAAGGGTGGTCTCGGCCCGGCCGCGAGGATCCCGGCTGCCTTACGGACGGCCGCGTCCTCCTCGTCGTCGTCGCGGACCCCGTAGCCGTCCTCGAAGTCGACACGCAGGTCTTCGATCGGTTCACGGCTGAGTTTGTCCCGGACCGCGGCATCGGACCAGGGGAAGTCGTGCCGATCCATGGCGGCCAGTGCCTGCGAGCCCCAATCCCGGAAGCCGTCGAGCCGGTCCGCCGGGATGTAGACGGTGTGCACCGGCTGCCGGCCGGGCCGGTCGCCCGGATAACGGGCCTTGAGGAAGGCGTCGTGCGCGGCGAGGCTCGCATCGATGTCGTCGTAGTCATGCTCGTCGAGACGCATAGGCCGTCCTCTCGTCGATCCGTGTTCGCGCGTCCATACCGGTGGCCACCCCGGAGCGATGCCTGGTGGCACCGCTCCGGGGCTACCCACGAGCACGCGCCGCGCGCCCGCCCTCAGCCGTCGCCGGCCGCTCAGTCCCCGGCCGTTCAATCCCCCGCCGTCCAGTCCGCGGGCCGTTCAGTCCCCCCGCCACTCAGTCCGCGGGCCGTTCAGTCGATCGAGTCGTAGGCGGCACTGGTCAGGAAGTCCGCGAAGTCGTCGGCGAGCGCGACCCGCTCGAACAGCTTGCGGGCGTCGTCGTACCGCCCCGTGGTCCACGCCTCGTCCCCGACCGCCTCCCGGATCCGGCCGAGTTCCTCGTCCAGGATCCGGCCGACCAGATCGGCGGTGATCAGTGAACCGTCCTCGAGCTTCACCCCGTTGTGGATCCACTGCCAGACCTGGGACCGGGAGATCTCCGCGGTGGCGGCGTCCTCCATCAGGTTGTGGATGGCGACCGCGCCGTTCCCGCGCAGCCACGCCTCGAGGTACTGCAACGCCACGTTGACGTTGTTCTGCAGCCCGGCCCGGGTGACCGCCCCACCGGCACTGGCCACGTCGAGCAGGTCGGCCGCGTCCACTACGACCTCGGGCCGTTTCCGGGCGACCTGGTTGGGTTTGTCGCCGAGCACCCGGTCGAAGATCTCCCGGCAGACCGGAACCAGGTCGGGGTGGGCCACCCACGAGCCGTCGAAACCGTCGCCGGCCTCGCGTTCCTTGTCCTCCCGGACCTTGGCCAGAGCGACCTCGTTGACCTCGGGGTCACGCCGGCTCGGGATGAAGGCGGCCATCCCGCCCATCGCGAACGCGCCACGCTTGTGGCAGGTGGAGACGAGCAGTTCGGTGTACGCCCGCATGAACGGTGCCGTCATCGTGACCGAGGCCCGATCCGGCAGGATCATCGCCGGATTGTCCCGGAAGTACTTGATGATGCTGAACAGGTAGTCCCAGCGGCCGGCGTTGAGCCCGGAGAGGTGCGGGCGCAACGCGTGCAGGATCTCCTCCATCTCGAACGCGGCCGGGATGGTCTCGATCAGCACCGTGGCCCGGATCGTCCCGACCGGGATGCCCAACTGCTCCTGGGCGTAGGTGAAGACGTCGTTCCAGAGGGCCGCCTCTTTGTGGGACTCCATCTTCGGCAGGTAGAAGTACGGCCCGGAGCCCCGTGCGAGCAGCTCCTTCGCGTTGTGGAAGAAGTAGAGCCCGAAGTCGACGAGTGCTCCCACAGCAGGCTCGCCGTCGACCGGCAGATGCCGCTCGTCCAGGTGCCAGCCCCGCGGGCGCGGCACGATCGTCGGGTACGGGCCGCCGTTCAGCTCGTACGTCTTCTTCTCGGTGGTCAGGGTGATCGTCCGGCGGATCGCGTCGTACAGGTTGCGCTGGCCGTCGACGACGTTCGACCAGTGCGGGGTGTTCGCGTCCTCGAGGTCGGCCAGCCACACCTTGGCGCCCGAGTTCAGCGCGTTGATCGTCATCTTGCGCTCGGTCGGCCCGGTGATCTCCACCCGGCGGTCCTGCAGGTCGGCCGGGGCGGGCGGAGCGGACCACTCGGCCGCACGCACGTCGGCGGTCTCCGCCAGGAAGCCCAGCGTGGCTCCGGCGGCGATCTCCGCGCGGCGGGCGGCACGTGCCTGGAGCAGCTCGTTACGGCGAGGCCGGAAGCGCCGGTTCAGGTCCGCGACGAACGCGACCGCCTCGTCGGACAGGATCTCGGTCATCGTTGACGATTCCTCTCAGTGTGGTTACTCACCCGTACCGTGATCCGAGAATTATGCAGCCATCAGCCGCCGGTGGGCTCGCCGGGCATGCGAAGTCAGGGTGTCCGCGTCGGCGTTGACCAGCTCGCCCCGCTCGACGATCGGCCGGCCGCCGACCAGAGCCAGGTCCACCCGGGCCGGCGGGCCGAAGACCAGGGCCGCCACCGGATCGTCGATACCGTCGTGACCGAGCCCGTCCAGCCGCCACATCACCAGGTCGGCCAGCTTGCCGGCCTCCAGCGAGCCGATGTCGTCCTGCCGGCCCAGGCAGCGAGCACCACCGATGGTGCCCAGGCGCAGCGACTCGCGGGCGTTCATCGCCTTCGGGCCACCGCGCAGCCGTGCGGTGTAGAGCGCCTGCCGCAGCTCGGCACCGAGGTGGGAGACCTCCTGCGAGGCCGCCCCGTCGACGCCCAGCCCGACCGGAACCCGGTGGTCGAGCAGTTCCCGCACCCGGGCCGAGCCGGCACCGAGCCGGGCGTTGGAGCTCGGGCAGTGCGCGACACCGGTGCCGGTGGCCCCGAGTTTCGCGATCGCCGAGTCGTCCAGGTGCACCCCGTGCGCCAGCCAGACGTCGTCACCGAGCCAGCCGACACGCTCCGCGTACTCCACCGGGGTGCAGCCGAACTGTTCGAGGCAGAACTCCTCCTCGTCGTCGGTCTCGGCGAGGTGGGTGTGCAGCCGGACACCCTTGCGCCGGGCCAGCTCCGCCGACTCGGTCATCAGGCGGGTGGTCACCGAGAACGGCGAGCACGGCGCGACCGCGATCTGCAGCATCGACGCCGGTGACGGATCGTGCCAGCGGTCGATGGCCGCCTCGGTGGCGGCGAGCGCCTCGTCGGTGTCCTCGACGACGTGGTCCGGGGGCAGGCCGCCGTCCTTACGGCTCAGATCCATCGAGCCCCGGGTCGGATGGAACCGCACCCCGATCGCCTGCGCCGCCTCGATCTCGGCGGCCAGCACGTCGCCGCCGTCGCGGGGGAAGACGTAGTGGTGGTCCATCGACGTCGTACAACCCGACAGCGCCAGCCAGCCCAGCCCGGCACCGGCCGCCGCGCCGACGATCTCGGCGTCCAGCCGGCCCCAGATCGGGTAGAGCGTGGTCAGCCAGCCGAACAGAGTCTCGTCCAGCGCCAGCCCGCGGGTCGCCCACTGGTAGAGGTGGTGATGCGTGTTGACCAGGCCGGGCGTGACCAGGCACCCGCTGCCGTCGATCCGGCGAACCGCGCCGGTGACACCGGTGGCCGCCCCGGCTCCGACCGCGGCGATCCGCCCGTCGTCGCCGACCAGGACGTGACCGGTGGTGAACTCGCGGTCCGTGGGATCGACGGTGGCGATCGCGGCGTTCTCGATGAGGATCACAGCCACCACTCCGCAGTCGCCGCGGGCGCGTCGTCACGGGTGACGCTGCCTTCGATCAGCCCGTACGGCCGGTCGCCGGCGATGAACACCTCGTTCGGGTTGTCCAGCCCGAACGGTGACAGGTCGACCAGGTAGTGATGCTTGTTGGGCAGCGCCAGCCGCACCTCGGCGACCTCGGGCCGCTGCTCCAGCACCGATGCGCCCATCGCATAGAGCGTCTGCTGCAACGAATAGCTGTAGGTGCCGGTGAAAGCCGCCAGCAGGGCCGCCAGTGCCCCGTCGAAGGACGCGGCCCAGTCGGTGTCGTCGCCCAGGTGCCGCCACCGGGCGTCCACCGCGGTCGCCAGGATCCGGTCGGTGGCCGGGGGCAGGGTCGTGTACTCGTCCTGGACGAAACCGTGGAACTCGGAGTCCGTCGAGTTCAGCAGCACCAGGCCGGTCACCCCGGAGACCACCTGGGTGGCCTCCGCGGTCACGGTGACCGTGATCGTCCGGGTGTGGTCACCACGTCTCCGGAACGAGTGCGGGCCCAGCCGGTCCCACCCGAACGACTCGATCGACACCTTCGCACCGTGCACCTGCGGCTGGCTGCCGACGAAGTGCCGGGCCAGCCGCAGCGCGAACTCCTCCGGCTCGCCGGCACCGTGCTGCCTGGCGAACGCATACACCGTGTTCTTCATCGTGTCGGTCGGCAGGACACCGGCGTTGTCACCGGTCAGGTGGGTGGCGGCCAGCTCTCCGGAGAGGGCGATGCTGACGTTGAAGTCGATCAGGCCATGTGTCTCGCCGTCGCGATGCACCCGCACCAGACGGGTCTCCGCCTTGCCGTAACGGTTCGGTCCCAGCACGATTCCCAAGGTCAGCTCCCCCGGTAGGTGGTGTAGCCGTACCTGCTCAGCAGCAGCGGCACGTGGTAATGACGGTTCGGGTCGTGGACGTGGAAGGCGACGGTGATCTCCGGGAAGAAGCAGTCACCACCCAGGTAGGGCTCCACGTAGTAGAAGAGCCGGTAACCACCGGCCTGCCAGTCGTGCAGCGGAACCTCGAACCGCAGACGGCCGTCGTCGTCGGTGCGGCCCTCGCCGACGGTCCGCCATCCGCTGGAGTCCCGCCGCTCCAGGCGGACGTAGACGTCCCGGGCCGGGTCGCCGGAGACGGTGTCCAGGATGTGGGTGGAGATGCGGGCGCGGAACTCAGCCGCCGTGCCGTCGTCAGAGGGCATCGAGGACCCGCTCCAGCCGCAACCGGGCGATCTTGGAAAGTTCACCCGTGACGATCGCCCGCTCGACGGCCTCGTCGTTGCCGAGCCGCTCCCGTGCGGCGGCCAGGATCTCCGCCTGGGAGCGGCCGCTCGCGAAGATCAGGAAGACATGGCCGAAACGCTCCTCATACGCCCTGTTCGCGGCGATCAGCTCGGCTTTCGTCACGTCGTCCGCACTCCGGGCCGCCGCCGACTGCTCGGCTCGCGACCAGGCGGCCTCCGGGGAGTCGCCGGTGGCCCGCTCGCCGATCCGTGGATGCGCGGACAACCCGATCAGCACCTCGGGCCAGCTCAGCGCACGCCCGGCGGCGTCGGCCGCGGCCAGAATCGCGGCCCGGTCAGCGAACGGCCGGCCGGCCATGATCGCCTCGCCCCAGGCGGGCGCCGCACAACAGGCGAGCAGTCGCTCCGCGGGCAGGGCATCGAAGGCATCCACCGCACCCATCCGGTCACCTCCTCGTCGATCTTGATCAGTCAATCAGTCCGGGCACCACGTGTGCACCGGCGAGCCGAAGATTTAACTTCGTCACCCTGCCACGAAACCCGCCCGAAAATCTCGCTGTCCCGGCTGCCTGTGGACAACCGGGGTGCCGGCAGCCGCATTGTGGACAACCGCGGAGCCGCCCGGCCGATGGGCCAGACTTGGCGCGTGCTCATTCCTGCCGAGTCCCTGCCCGATCTCCCGGTCCGCCCGGTCCTCGCCGACGTGGCCGCCACCCTCGCCACGGCCGGCGCCGCGGTCCTGGTCGCACCGCCCGGCACCGGCAAGACCACCCTGGTGCCGCTCGCGCTGGCCACGCCTGGCAACCGGGTGATCGTGGCCGAGCCGCGCCGGGTCGCCGCCCGGGCCGCCGCCCGGCGGATGGCCGCGCTGCTCGGCGAGCAGGTGGGCAAGCGGGTCGGCTTCGCGGTGCGCGGCGAGCGGCAGGTCTCCCGGGAGACGGTGGTCGAGGTGGTCACCACCGGCCTGCTGGTCCGCCGTCTGCAGGCCGATCCGGAGCTGGCCGGGGTCGGCACGGTCATCCTGGACGAGTGCCACGAGCGCCACCTCGATTCCGATCTGGCACTCGCCTTCCTGGTCGAGGCCCGTGCCGCGCTCCGGCCCGACCTGCAGCTGCTGGCGACCTCGGCGACGGCCGACGCCGACCGGCTCGCGGTGGTCCTGGGTGAGCCCGGCCGTCCCGCACCGGTGCTCACCGCGCACGCCCGCACCCATCCGGTCGAGGTGATCTGGGCGCCACCGGCCGGCCCGGTCAGTCCGCCCCTCGGGCTCCGGGTCGATCCGCGGCTGCTCGACCACGTGGCGGTCACCGCTCGCCGGGCTCTGGCCGAGGGCGACGGCGACGTGCTGGTCTTCCTCCCCGGAGCCCGCGAGATCGAGACCGTCGCCGGCCGGCTCCGGGGTCTCGGCGACACCGATGTGGTCCCGTTGCACGGCCGGCAGTCCGGTTCCGCGCAGGACGCGGCGCTACGGGCCGGTCCCCGCCGCCGTGTCGTGCTGGCCACCGCGGTCGCCGAGAGCAGCCTGACGGTGCCGGGCGTGCGGGCGGTGGTCGACGCCGGGCTCAGCCGGGTTCCGCGGATGGACCACAGCCGGGGTCTCGGCGCCCTGGCAACGGTTCCGGTCTCCCGGTCCAGCGCCGAGCAACGCGCCGGGCGGGCCGGGCGGGAAGCACCCGGCCGGGTCTACCGTTGCTGGTCACCGGCTCTGCACGACCGGCTGGCAGCCCAGCCCGAGCCGGAGATCGCGGTCGCCGACCTGACCGGGTTCGTGCTGGACCTGGCCCTGTGGGGGCACGCCGACGGCGAAGGGCTGGCACTGCCCGACCCACCACCGGCCGGTGCTCTGCGCGCGGCCACAGCCGCCCTGCACGACCTCGGCGCTCTCGATCCGGACGGCCGGGTGACCGCGCGGGGCCGGGCTCTGGCCGGGGCCGGGCTGCATCCACGCCTGGCCCGGGCGCTGCTGGACGGCGCCGACGTCCTGGGCACCACCCGGGCCGCCGAGCTGGTCGCCGTCCTGGACGACGACCGCGCCACCACCGGCGACGTGGTCACCGCGTGGCGGGCCGCCCGCAACGACTCCGGTTCCGCCTGGCACACCGAGGTCCGCCGCCTGACCAGAGCCGTCACCCGCGCCGCTTCCCTCCCAGCCGCGGACCCGTCCTCAGCCCCGGCCCCGGGCCCGGCCCCAGCGCCGGCCCGGAAACCGGTGCCCACGCCGGATGACACTCCGGCACGGCGCGCCCATCATCCGATCCGCCCAGCCACGGCCCCGACAGCGGCGGGTCCGGCCGGTGGACGGCTCAGCGACGATCTCGCGGCGGGGCTGGTGGTGGGGCTGGCCTATCCCGAGCGGGTGGCGCGGGCCCGGGAGACCGGTGGCCGGGCGTACCTGATGGCCGGCGGCACCGAAGCGGAGTTGCCCGCCGGGAGCCCACTGACCGGTTCGCCGTGGATCGCCGTGGCGAGCGCGGACCGGGCCGCCGGAGCGCGGACGGCGCGGGTGCGCAGTGCCGCGCCGCTCGACGAGGAGACCGCCCGGGAGGTGGCCGCTCCCCTGCTGGCCGAGGCCACCGAGATCGGCTGGATCGACGGGGACGTGGTGGCCCGCCGGGTCCGGCGACTGGGGGCGATCGTCCTGGTCTCGACCCGTCTCACCGATCCGGACCCGG
>DATMVU010000505.1:0-20813 GCA_035562875.1 Actinoplanes sp.
AGGTGCGGTATGTCGTCGCGGGGACCGGGCCAGACCACCCCGACGCCCAGGCACCGGGCCCGGTCCACGCCGGAGGCGGTGAGCAGCAGGTCCATGCCGTCGGTGAGGTGCTCGACGAGGCCGGCGGTGACCGGCCGGGCCAACCGGGCGACGACACCGCCGGTCTGGCCGGTGAGGACGAACGTGGTCACCTCGCGGTCCAGGTGGACGCCGACGGCCAGGCGGGCGGCCGGGTCGAGGCGGAGCATCGTCCGCGGTTTGCCGCCGGTCGGGGTGCGGCCGGTTTCGATCAGCAGTCCCTGGTCCAGCAGGCGGCGCACCGTCATCGAGACGGCCGCCTCGGTGAGACCGGTGAGGGTGGCCAGTTCGACCCGGCTGAGCTGCTCGGAGGCGCGGATGGCGTCGAGGATGCTCTCCCGGGCGGCGGGGCGGCGCCCTCGCCCGGGGCGGCTGACGTCGCTCATCGGTGCCTTTCCGGGAGTGGATCGGCGGTCGCGCGGATCAGCAGGACCCGGTCCGGGTAGAGGACCGGCAGCCGGAGGCCGGCGGTGCCGAGCGCGCGCCCGCTCAGGCGGACGCCTCGCGGAGTGCACCAGGGTAGCGCGGCGCCCCAGGCCGCCGCGTTGCCGTCGGCGACGTCGCCGGGCGGTTGCGGGCGCACGTGCCAGACGGTGTCCGGGTCGAGGCCGGGCAGCGGCAGCGTGCCGGGCGGGTAGGAGACGCTGGTGGCGGTTGCGGTCAGCGCGAACAGGGCGTCGGTGGGGGAGACGACACCGGTCAGTGAGTACGCCGGGTCGGTCACGTCGCCGTGCACGAGTGTCCCGGTGTGCAGCAGCCCGCGCATCTCCTTGTAGAGGGCGACCCAGGCGGCGAGACGCTCCCGTTCCTCCGGCGAAATGGTCGACAAATCGCTTTCCATGCCGAGGTGTCCGAAAATGGCGAGCCCGGCCTGCGTGTCCAGCGGCACTGATCGCTGCGTGGTGTGCGACACGGCAGCCCCGACGTGCGACCCGATCAGTTCGAGCGGCACCAGTAACGACGTCCACCGCTGAATGTCAATTCGCTCATGGGCGTCGATACAATCCGAAGCCCAGACCCGGTCGGTCCGCTCCAGGATCTCCAGATCGACCCGCCCGCCCCCGGACGAACACGACTCGATCTCCACCCCCGGATGCCGTTCCCGCAACTCGTCGAGCAGCCGGTACGCCGCCCGGGTCTGATCGTGCACCCCGGCCCGCCCGCTCGCCGGATGCCCCGCCTCGACGAGATCCCGATTGTGGTCCCACTTCAGATAGGAGATGTCATATTCGGTCAGCAGTGCGTCGAGACGGTCGCGGACATACTCGTACGCCGCCGGGTTGTGCAGGTCCAGAACCTGTTGCGACCGGGCTGCCGGTGGCAGACGGTGACCGACGCCCATCATCCAGTCCGGGTGCGCCCGGGCGACCTCGGAGTCCGGGTTGATCATCTCGGGTTCGACCCAGAGCCCGAACTCCATGCCCAGCTCACGCACCACGTCGATGAGCGGCCCGAGCCCGTCCGGCCACACGTCGGCGGACACGTGCCAGTCCCCGAGCCCGGACGTGTCGTCCCGGCGCGACCCGAACCACCCGTCGTCCAGCACGAACCGTTCGGCCCCGACCGATGCCGCCGTCGAGGCCAGCGCGGTCAGCCGCTCGAGATCGTGATCGAAGTAGACGGCCTCCCACGTATTGATCACCACCGGTCGCGGCTTCACCGGATGATGCGGCCGGGCCCGCAGCAGCTGATGGAACCGTGCGGAGATCCCGTCGAGCCCGTCCGCCGAGTACGCCCCGTAGATCCACGGCGTCGTGTACGACTCACCCTCACCCAGCCCGACCTCACCGGGCAGCAGCAGCTCGCCACCACCGAGCGCCGAATGCCCGTGATAGTTACGTTCCGCGATGGTTCGCGCGCCACCGGAGAACGCGGTGTGCACACCCCAGACCTGACCCTGGCGGTTGCCGAATCCCGCGGTCCCGGCGCAGAGCAGATGGGCCGAGTCGTAACCGGTGCGCCCGGTCCGGTTCTCCCGGACCCGCAGCCCGTGGTTGAACGCGGTCCGTTGCGGCGACCGTTCTCGCAGATGGTGACCGGTGAAGTCGAGCAACTCCGCGGTGTCACCGGGCACCGGCAGGAACAACGCGAGATGCTCCAGCCAGTAGGTCCCCGGCGCGGTGCTGGTCAGCGTCGCCCGTGTCCGCAACACCCCGGACGGCCGCAACTCCAGGTCGACGGTCAGCTCCAGGCCGGCCTCCCGATCGACACCCTTGATGTGTACGGCCTCAGCCCCGTGATCAACATCGGTCACCACGAACGCACTGGACCACGCACGGCCGTCCCGGTGCCCGGCCAGCCCCGGGTACCCGAGCCAGCCCGCCGACTGCTCCGGCACCATCGACACCCGCACCGTTCCGTCGGCGGAGAACCCGATCGGCTGCGGTGCGACGGCGGTCAGCAGATCCTCGGTGCCGAGCGGGCCGAGTGCCGGTCCCCAGTGCACGATCACGGGCAGCGACGGCCGGCGGCAGTCCAGCACGACACTCGTCCCGGCTGCGGTGAGATGAACCAGATCGGTCATTCGGGCGACGCCTCCACCAGCGTTGACGGGCTTCGTTCAGTTGCTTAAGAATGTGGGAATCCCGGCGTGGCGACAACCCTGAGGAGCGACACCGATGCTCAAGACCGACCTGCACACGGGCTGGACCGTCCGTGCGGCCGGCGGCCCCGTCCCGCCCGGGATCGCCGCCGCCCCGGTGCCCGCGACGGTGCCCGGCACCGTCCACACCGACCTGCTCGACGCCGGCCTGATCCCGGACCCGTTCCTGGGCGCCAACGAGGCCGAACTGACCTGGTTCCACCGCAGCTCCTGGATCTACGACACCGTGGTGACCGCAGCCCCGGCCGGTGACGGCGAGCGCGTCGACCTGGTCTTCGACGGCCTCGACACGGTGGCGGCGGTCTCGTTCGCCGGGGCCGAGGTGGGGCGCACCCGCAACATGCACCGCAGCTACCGCTTCGACGTGCGGCACCTGCTGCACCACGGCGGCATCCCGCTCAGCGTGCGTTTCGACTCGGCCCTCGACTACGCCGAGGGGATCGAACGAGAGCTGGGCAGCCGGCCCCGGCCCTACGCGCACCCGTTCAACGCGGTTCGCAAGATGGCCTGCTCGTTCGGCTGGGACTGGGGTCCCGACCTGCAGACGGCCGGCATCTGGAAGGGTGTCCGCCTGGAACGCTGGCACACCGCACGGCTCGCCGCGGTGCGCCCCCTCGCGACCCGCGACCGGCTCACCGTGCACATCGACCTGGAACGCGCCGCCGACATCGAGGTGACCGTCGAGGTGACCGCCGGCGAGCACACCGCGGTGATCGAACTACCCGCCGGCACCGACCAGGGCGCCGTCGAACTCGCCGTGCCCGATGCCCCGCTCTGGTGGCCCGCCGGGTACGGCGATCAGCCGCTCGTCCCGGTCACCGTCATCCTGCGCGACGGCACCGAGACCCTCGACGAGCACCACACCCGGGTCGGCTTCCGGGACGTGCACCTCGACGAGAGCGCCGACGAACACGGCAGCCGCTTCACCCTGTCGGTCAACGGCCGGGAGATCTTCGTCCGCGGGCTCAACTGGATCCCCGAGGATCACCTGCTCACCCGGATCACCCGCGAGCGCCTGGCAGCCTCGGTGGACCGGGCCGTCGCCGCCAACGCCAACCTGCTGCGGGTCTGGGGCGGCGGCATCTGGGAGACCGGCGACTTCTACGACGTCTGCGACGAACGCGGCATCCTGGTCTGGCAGGACTTCCCCCTCGCCTGCGCCGCCTACTCCGAGGAGGAACCGATCCGCTCGGAGATCCTCGCCGAGTCCCGGGAGAACGTCACCCGCCTCGCCCCGCACCCGTCACTGATCCTGTGGAACGGCGGCAACGAGAACATCTGGGGCTACGAGGACTGGGGCTGGAAGGACGACCTGAAGGGTGCCACCTGGGGGGCCCGTTACTACTACGAGGACTTCCCGGCCCTGCTCGGCGAACTCGACCCGACCCGGCCCTACCACCCGGGCAGCCCGTCCAGCCCGCTCTTCGCCGGAGTGCACCCCAACGACGACCGGCACGGCACCCGGCACGAGTGGGAGGCGTGGAACCGGCAGGACTACACCTACCACGACGGGTTCGTGCCCCGCTTCTGCTCCGAGTTCGGCTGGCAGGCACCACCCACCTGGGCCACCCTCACCGCCGCGCTCGCCCCCGAGGACCTGCACAAGGAGTCGGCCGCCTTCCTGCTGCACCAGAAGGCCGAGGACGGCAACGGCAAACTCGACCGCGGGCTCGCCCACCACATGCGGGTGCCCGCCGACTTCGGCGACTGGCACTGGGCCACCCAGCTCAACCAGGCCCGCGCCACCCGCTATGCCGTGCAGCATCTGCGCAGCCACGCGCCCCGCACGATGGGCAGCATCATCTGGCAGCTCAACGACTGCTGGCCGGTCACGTCGTGGGCCGTCGTGGACGGGGGAGGACGGCTCAAACCCGCTTGGTTCGCGCTGCGTAAGGCGTACGCCCCGCGATTGATCTCGTTCGTCCGGCGGGGTGACCGGGTGCTGCTCGCAGTGATCAACGACAGTGATCTGCCGTGGCGCGACAGCGCCCGGCTGCTGCGGCTGCGCTTCGACGGCACCGAACTCGCCGCGGTCGACGTGGACCTCTCGGTCGCACCGCGGTCGGTCGCGCTGATCGACCTGGACCCGGCCCTGATCGCCGCGGTCGCGCCGGAGTCGGAGGTGCTCGTCGCCGACGTCGCCGGGCTCCGCGCCACGCATCTGTTCGCGGAGGACAAAGATCTCAAATACGACCCCGCGGCGGTACGGGCCCACACCGTCGCGGTACCGGGTGGATACTCGGTGACCGTGACCGCCGCATCGTTCGCCCGGGACGTGGCAGTGCTCGCCGACCGGGTCGCCCCCGACGCCGTCGTCGACGACATGCTCGTCGACCTGCTGCCCGGGGAGACGCATACGTTCACCGTCCTCTTCGAGGGGGACGTCGACGGCGAACTCTTCAGCGCCCCTGAGGTGCTCCGCTCGGCCAACTCGCTGGCCGGCTGAGTGCTCGCCGGACTGGTCCTCGCCGCCGATCCCGCCCGGGTCGGCGTCGAGCCGTTCTTCATGGAGCTGATCGCCGGCATGGAGGAGGCCCTGGCCCCGCGCGGCATCACCGTCCTGCTGCTGGTGGTGCCGTCGGTGGCCGACGAGATCGGCACCTACCGGCGCTGGGCCTCCGACCACACCGTGCGGGCCGTTGTCGTGGTCAACCTGACCCACGACGACCCACGGCCCGCCGTACTCGCCGAACTCGGTCTGCCCGCCGTCCTGGCCGGCCGTGGCGACCATCCCGGATTCGCCCGGGTAGTCACCGACGACGCCGGAGCACTGACCGTCGCCGTCGACGTGCTGTCCGAAACGGGTCACCGGGTCATCGGACGGGTCACCGGACCCGCCGACCTGGTGCACACCGCCGACCGGACAGCCGCCATGCTCGCCGCCGCAGCCCGCCACGACATCCGGGTACACCTGGTCGAAGGCGACTACAGCCCCGAATCCGGGATCCGCGGCGTCACCGAGCTGCTGGCCGCCACCCCGCCGCCCACCGCGATCGTCTTCGACAACGACGTGATGGCGGTGGCCGCCTCCCGCTCCGGCATCGACGTGCCAGCCCAGGTCAGCCTGCTCGTCCACGACGACTCGCCACTCTGCGAACTGGCGGTGCCACCACTGGCCGCCCTCAGCATCGACGTACACGAACACGGCCGCGTCCTGGGCCGCGTCATCCTGGACACCCTCGACGGAGCCCCGCCCCGGGAACACCCGGGCCCACCGGTCCGAGTCCTGCGCCGCGCCAGCCTGGCCCCGATCCCCGCCCCAGCCCCAGCCCCCGGGCCCTGACCGGACGCCGGCATCCGAACCCGATCACCTGCTCGTAGAGTCGGACCGGTGAGCTTCGACGTCACCGCCTTCCGTGCCCACTTCCCCTCCCTCGACTCCGGCCTGGCCTTCTTCGACGGCCCCGGCGGCACCCAGACCCCACGGCCGGTCGCTGAGGCGATCGTCGCCACGATGACCGGGCCGCTCTCCAACCGTGGCGCGGTCAGCGTCTCCGAGCTCAACGCCGACCGGGCCGTCACCGGCTTCCGCTCCGCCTACGCCGACCTGCTCGGCGTACCCGCGAACGGCATCGTGCACGGGCGCAGCGCCACCCAGCTCACCTACGACTTCTCCCGCCATCTGGCCAAGACCTGGCAGCCCGGCGACGAGATCGTGGTCAGCCGTCTCGACCACGACAGCAACATCCGGCCGTGGATCCAGGCGGCAGAAGCCCGCGGAGTCACCGTCCGCTGGATCGAGATCGATCCCGCCACGACCGAACTCGATCTGGTCGGCTTCTCGCCGCGCACCCGTCTGGTCGCGGTGACCGCCGCCTCCAACGTGCTCGGCACCGTCACCCCGCTGCGCACCATCGCCGACATGGCGCACGAGGTCGGTGCGCTGCTCTATGTGGACGGGGTGCACTACACGGCACACCGTTTCGTGGACGTCGCCGCCCTCGGAGCCGACCTGTTCGTGTGCTCGCCGTACAAGTTCCTCGGACCGCACTGTGGAGTGCTGGCCGCCGACCCGGCTCTGCTGGAGTCGCTGCGCCCGGACAAGTTGATCCCTTCACCCGACACCGTCCCCGAACGTTTCGAGTTCGGCACCCTTCCCTACGAGCAGCTCGCCGGAGCCACCGCCGCCGTCGACTTCCTCGCCTCGGTGACTCCTGCTTCAGCCACCCCCGCCTCCGTTGGTTCGGCCTCCGCGGGGGACTCCTCTCCCGAGGGTGGCCGTCGGGAGAGGCTCGCCCGGTCCTTCCGCGCGTTGCACGCCCACGAGAGCATGCTCCGGTCCCGGATCGAGGACGGTCTCACCGGCGTGACAGTGCACTCCCTCGCTGCTGACCGCACTCCCACGCTGCTGATGAGCTTCGAGGGCCGGGACGCCCGCGACGCCCAGCTCTTCCTGGCCGCCCGCGACGTCCTGGCGCCGGCCGGCTCCTTCTACGCCCACGAGCCGTTCGAGGCGCTCAAGCTGCCGAAGCCCGCGCTGCGGGTGGGGCTGGCCCCGTACAACACGATCGGTGAGGTCGACCGGCTTCTCGACGGTCTGGCCGCATTCTCCGCCTCCTGACCTGAACCATCCTGACCCTGATCCCAGGAGCCCACCGTCTGCCGGCGGTGGGCTCCTTGCATTCTGCGCCCGACTCCGTTGCCCAGCCCCGGGTCGTCTTCGCCGACGAGCCCACCGGAGCACTGGATTCCCTCAACGGCGAGATGGTGAGGAAACGGCCGGGGCGATGAGTTTCCCGGCGGAGGGCGGTCTGCAGTAGTGAACCACTGGAGACACGAGTGACGGAGGACGAGATGACGAACTCGCTGTACGGCCGCCCGGTCATCGCTGACCAGGCCGCCTGGGAGAGCGCACGAGCGGATCTGCTGCTTCGGGAGAAGGCGCACACCCGGGAAGGAGACGCCATCGCGGCTGCTCGCAGGCGGTTGCCGATGGTGGAGTTCGACCCGGCCGTCCCGGTGGTCGGCGCTGCCGGCCCGGTGCCGTTCCTGGATCTCTTCCAGGGGCGTGACGAGCTCATCGTCTACAAGCACATGTGGTACGACGGCGCACCCCACCAGGGTCAATGCGAGGGGTGCACCACCGCGGCCTGGCATGTGCGGGATGCCGCGTATCTCCACGCCCGTGGTGTGTCGTTCGCGGTCCTGACCACCGGGGTCTGGGCGGAGGTGGCCGCTTTCACCGAGTTCATGGGCTACACCCAGCCGTGGTATTCGGTTCGGGGGCTGGCGGCGCCGGTCGGGGACGCTATGGGGTCGTTCACCACGTACCTGCGGGACGGTGAGCGGGCCTTCCTCACCTACTCCACGACCGGGCGGGGTAACGAGCCGTTCAATCCGACGTTCGCGATGCTGGACATCACCCCGTACGGGCGGCGGGAAGCGTGGGAGGACAACCCTGCCGGTTGGCCGCCGGCCGCGGAGGCCGGGACACCGGACGGCGGCCGGGGAGTGCAGACCTGCTGGTACTGGCGCTCCGGGCCGGACGGTGCCGCTGACTGGGGGCCGGGCAGCAGGCCGGTTCCCCAGTGGACCCGCCCGGATGTGACACCGGAGACGAGTCTCGGCCGCCGCGGATCATGTCACTGATGATCCGGCGGCCGGGCAGATGGGTGGCTGTCGCGGATCAGGCGATCAGGGTTCGGATCAGGCAGTCTGCCGCCCATGTGCGCCAGCGTTCGTGTGGCCAGCCGAGATGGTCTACGAGCAGCAGGTACGTTTCCGGCGACAGTAGTGCTACCGAGGTGTCGGTGGCGGTGCTGATGTCCGTACGCAGATCGGTTTTGGCTTGTAGTGCTCTGGCGAATACGCCTTGGACCTCATGGTGATGTCCGATAGCGGTCGCGCACACCTCGGCCAGTTCGGGGTCGGTGGCGGCGTTGCGGATGATGTCGAGGAGCCGGGCCGCGCGTCGTAACACCTCGCCGACTCCCTCGACCTGACGCTCGATCTGGCGGTGCGGGTCGTTCTCGGCCAGGGCGTCGTGCACCCACCTGCGTTGCAACGTGGGGATCGGATCGTCGTCGCCGGCGATCGCCCGGTCCAGGGCGGCGACGAGCACGGCCCGTTTGTTGCCGAACGAGTAGTACACCGTCTGCTCGCTCACCCCGGCTGCTGCCGCGATGGCGTTGATGCTGGTCGTGGCGTATCCGGACGTGGTGAACGTCGTGGTCGCGGCGGCGGTGATGCGGGCTCTGGTGGCGCGGGCCCGCTCGGCGCGCCCGTCGGTCTTTCCGGTCACAGTGCTTGACTATAGCGCTACTACAAAAACATTCTTAGAGCATGACTACAAAAACCTTGATCCTCGGTGGGTACGGCGCGGTAGGGCGGGAGGCGGCAGCCGCCCTGGCCGGGCACTCGGCGGTCGTGGTGGCCGGGCGCAACCCGTCGAAAGCGCCAGCCGGCGTTGAGGCGCTCCGACTGGACCTGACCGAATTCGACCAGGTCGAGGCGGCTCTGGACGGGGTCGGCGCGGTACTGATGTGCGCCGAGATCGGCAACGCCCGAGTGGCGCGGGCCGCCCTCGGGCGAGGCATCGACTACGCCGACGTCTCCGCCACCCCGTCGGTGCTCACGGCCATCGGAAACCTGCGAACCGATCAAGGAGGCGGGCCGGCGGGTGCGACCGCTGTGCTCAGTGTGGGGATCGCGCCGGGGGTGACCAATCTGCTGGCCCGGTATGTCAGCGAGCGTGCGCCCGGGGCGCCGGTGCGGATCGGGGTGCTGCTCGGGTCGGGGGAGAAGCACGGGGCGGCCGCTGTCGGGTGGACCGTGGACGGGCTCGGGCAGGAGTCGGGGTCGTGGACGGCGGAGTTTCCGGTGCCGTACGGCCGGCGTAGGGTTCATCGTTTTCCCTTCTCCGACCAGCACACTCTTGATATTCCCGAGGTTCGGACCGGGCTGGCGCTGGACTCGCGGGCGTCCACCGTGATGCTGGGGACGGCCAACCGGCCCGGCGTCGCGAAGCTGCTGAAGCGGCCGGCTCTGCGGCCGGTCACCGAGAAGGTCTTCGGGGGACTGCACCTGGGCACCGACGGGTTCGCGGTGATCGCCGAGGCCGATGGCGTTCGGGCGTCGTTTGCGGGGAACCGGCAGAGCCTGGCGACCGGGCGGTTCGCCGCACAGGTGATCCGGGAACTGCCCGGAATGCGGCCCGGTGTCGCTCACATCGAGGAACTCGTCGACCCCGCCGAGTTCCTGACCACCCTTGCCGCCGAAGGATTCCAGCTCTCCCTGCCGTAGGTGCCCGGCGAGGGTGAGCAGACGGGAAGCACAGGGTCCGGGGTTTCCTGTCCTGCTGGTGGTCGTGGTGAGCGGCCCAGTGCTGTCCGGTTCGCGGCACCGTGAACCCGAGCATGCCCAGCCGGGGAGGGGATATAAGGGGGGAGGGGATGTCAGCGGGAGAGGCACCAGATCATCGGGAGGGAACATGCAGAGTCGTCGCATCGGTGACGTGCAGGTCAGCGCGATCGGGCTCGGCGGTATGCCGATGTCCATCGAGGGCCGGCCGGACGAGGGGCGCTCGATCCGGACCGTTCACGCCGCGCTGGACGCCGGGATCACCGTGATCGACACGGCGGACGCCTACCACCTGCGGGCGGACGACGTCGGGCACAACGAGACGCTGATCGCGCACGCGCTCGCCACCTACGGCGGGGACACCTCGGGTGTGCTGGTCGCGACCAAGGGCGGGCATCTGCGGCCGGGTGACGGAAGCTGGTATGTGGACGGCCACCCGGACTATCTGAAGCGGGCGTGCGAGTCGTCGCTGAAGCGGCTGGGTGTCGACGCGATCGGTCTCTACCAGCATCACCGGCCGGATCCGGCGGTGCCGTACGCGGATTCGATCGGTGCGATCCGGGATCTCCTGGACGCCGGCAAGATCCGGATGGCGGGTGTCTCGAACGCGAATCCGGAGCAGATCCGGCAGGCCCGGGAGATCCTGGGCGGCCGGCTGGTGTCGGTGCAGAACCGGTTCTCGCCGGCGTTCCGTTCGTCCGAACCGGAGCTGGAGCTCTGCACCGAGCTGGGGATCGCCTTCCTGCCCTGGTCGCCGCTGGGCGGTATCAGTCAGGCCGGGAAGCTGGGCGGCGCGTTCGCCGAGGTCGCCGCGCGGCACGGGGTGAGTCCGCAGCGGGTGGCTCTGGCCTGGCATCTGGCCAAGTCGCCGGTGTCGATTCCGATTCCGGGGTCGAGCCGGCCGGAGACGATCACCGACTCGGCGGCTGCCGGCACGCTCCAGCTCACCGCCGAGGATCTTGCCGTCCTGAAATAGCGGCCCTTGTTCACATAGGTGAGTGTGCTTACGCTAAAGCGCATTAGCTACCCCGCCGGAGGTGCCTGGTGCCACGTAAGCGCTCGAGGACGGCGGTCGCAGCGGCCGCCGTTCTCGCTCTTCTCGCCGCCTCACCCTCGCCCGCCCGGGCGACCGATACCCTGCCGTGGAGTGGTGCCGCCGCCAAGGGGGCCAACCAGCCTTTCCAGCACGGTTACACCGCTGCTGAACTGCTGCGATGGACTCCGTAGTCGGACCTGTTCGGTGACCTGACCCGCTCCCGGGTGCCGTTGCAGCGGCGGGTCGCCCCGATCTCCGGGACCCAGGCGAACCCGAATCTGGATCCGGCGGTGGAGAACCTGACGCTGGCCGGGGATTACGGCAACGCGTTCTTCGAGAGCTACCAGTACAACAACGAGTTCTCCGCCTATCTGTTCAACTATTGGCAGTACACCGACTATTACGCCGCCTGGCACGGCATGCCGACCCAGGGCGTGCCGGAGTCGATGTACGACCCGAGTCTGGACTGGCGGGAGAAGTGGTTCGAGTTCGGCATGCTGAATCTGCCGAACGCCGCCTACACGAACGCCGCCCACAAGAACGGCGTGAAGTCCCTCGGCACCGTGTTCCTGTCCGAGGACGACGCCAACCAGTGGAAGGCGTACGACCGGGAACGCCGCTGGTGGACCGGCAGCTCCACGGGCGGCACCCAGGACGCGGGCACCTGGAAGGGCATCAAGTCCTACATCACCGAGCGTTCGGCGATCAGTGGCCCGGTCTTCGACACCACGTTCAACACCGGGCACGGCCTGGAGTACGTGGAACGGGGCACCCCGGCCGGCTCGCGCGAGTGGTCGAACATCAACGTCCAGGACCACCCGGTCACCTGGCAGTGGAACCACACCGGATCGCTCGGCATCGACTACGACTACGGCTCCAAGGCCACCCAGCCGGACCGTTTCGGGTACCAGCAGATCGGCGCCTACCAGGGCGGCAGCTCCCTGGTCCTGACCGGTGACGACTACCTCAAGCTCTACCGCACCGACCTGGACGTGTCCGCCGGCTCGACGCTCGGCATCACCTACCGCAAGGTGTCGGCCGCCGACTCGTCGCAGCTCAAGGCGGCGGTGACGTTCGCCGACGCGCCCACCACCGTGGTCCGGTTGCCGATCACCGGTTCCGGCGTGCGGTCCAGCGGCTGGACCACCGCGACACTCGACCTGGGCGCGTACCGGAATCGGCGGATCGCCACGATCGGCCTGGTGGTGGCGGGTAGCGGGATCACCGGCTACCAGCTCAACATCGGCCGGATCACGGTCTCCGACGGTCGCGACCACACCCCGGCGAAACCGTCCGGCTTCCACCTGCGGGCCGGCCTGATCGGCAGCGGCGAGCTGGAACTCGGCTGGACCCTCGGCTCGTACGACGAGGTCGCCGAGTACGCGGTCTACGACGGCACCGAATACCTCGGCGGCATCTACGACGACGTGCTGTACGTCAAGCGGTTCACCGCGCCGAAGGGCACGCTGCGGCTGGTCGCCATCGGTCACGACGGCAGCGTCAGCGAACCCGCCGAACTGCCCTACGACTTCACCCGTGGCCCCGGAAACGTGACAGCCGTCGCCGCCACCGACGGCACCCTGACGGTGAAGTGGGTGACCCCGGCCCGGGACTTCACGCTCCAGAACAGGCGAGTCCCGGACGGGGCGACCGAGGCGGTGCTGACCGGGCAGCCGGTCGGCGGCGGCCACTACCTGGTCACCGTCACCCCGGCGGACGGTACGGCGGTGTCGTACCGCGGCAGGTACACCGACTCGGTGATCGAGCCGTACCCCGCCTCGCTGGTCACGATCAGTGGCAACCGCTTCAGGTTCAACACTCCGCCGACCGCCGACTGGTACAAGCTGTACGTCGAGGAGAACGGGGTGGCCAAGACGTTCGCCACCACCTACTCGTCCGGTGCCAAGCCGTACATCATCCGCGGGCGCACCACGTCGGCAGCGCTGACCGTCGCGATGTCCTCGGCCACGTCCCGGGTCACCGTCACGATCGAGGACTACGCCGGAAACCGGGCCACCACCGTGGTACGGGGTACGGTAAGTGACCTTCGATGAGCCGATGAACGAGGATGCATGCCGCCGCGCCGAACCCGTCCGACCCTGAAGGACCTCGCCACCCGGTTGGGGATCTCGGAATCGGCTGCCTCGTTCGCTCTCAACAACCGTCCGGGGGTCTCCGAGGGGACCCGCCGGCGGGTGCTCGCCCTGGCCAAGGAGCTGCAGTGGGCCCCGCACCACGCGGCCCGCAACCTGGCCGGGATCACGTCCATGACGGTGGGTTTCGTTCTCACCCGGGACGTGCAGGAGTTCGGGATGGAGAGCTTCTACCTGCGGTTGCTGACCGGGGCGCAGACCGTGCTCAGCGACCGTGGGTACGGCCTGCTCTTCCAGATGACCCGGTCGGTCGAGGACGAGCTGGCGGTGCTGCGCCGCTGGAGCGAGGAGCGTCGCGTCGAGGGGGTCATCATCAGTGACCTGCGGCGGGGCGATCCGCGCCCGGCGTTCCTCACCGAGCTGGGCCTGCCGGCCGTGCTGGCCGGCGGGCCCGACCCGAAGAAGCTCCTGCCCTGCGTGATGGTCGACGACGCCGAGGCGATGCGGCTGATCGTCGACCATCTGCGCGGGACCGGGCACCGGCGATTGGCGTACGTCAGTGGTCCCGGCGACCTGTTGCACGTGCACCGCCGGACAGCCGCCTTCAAGCTGGCCGCGGCGGACAGTCTGGCCTCGCCGGGGGTGGTCGGCACCGACTACAGCGACGAGCAGGGCGTATCGGCGACCCGGCGGCTGATCGAGGGGCCGGAGCGCCCGGACGCGGTGGTGTTCGACAACGAGGTCCTGGCGGTGGCCGGAGTGCGGTCGCTGCGCGGTGCCGGGCTGTCGGTGCCCGCCGACGTGTCGGTGGTGAGCTGCGAGGACTCGGCGATCTGCATGGCGTTGCAGCCGTCGCTGACCGCTGTGCAGCGGGATCCGACGGTCTTCGGTGAGGCGGTGGCCCGCAAGCTGCTGCGCCTGGTGCACGACGAACCCGAACCGGCTGTCGAGTCCCAGCAGCCCACGATCGTGATCCGGGAGTCGACCCGGCAGCGCTGACGGCAGTCGATGCATCAGGGTCGAAACACTCTTGACCCGGTAACTAAAGCGATTTAGTGTCCATTCATGGCAACGGCTGGGTGCGGCTGACCGGCCCCGGTGCGGCACCCGGGGTCGTCGGCCAGGACGGCGATCTCCTGCTGAACGTCGAAGCGGCGCGAATCCACTGCTGCTCGGTCTCCCGCCGTTCTTCGAGACGCACCTGGGGGGAAACCCGGACCCGGCGAGCTGGAGCCGTACAAACTGGTCTCTGCCGGTCTTCATGCCTTTGACCCTGAGGTCTTCGCCCTGCTCCGGGACCTGGAGGCGACCGGCGACCTGCGGGCCCGAGGCGCGCACGTCGCCCTGGTCAGCACCCTCGGCGTGCTGCGCGATCCCCGATGGGGGCGGGCGGAGGAGACGTTCGGCGAGGACCCCGAGGTCGCCGCACTCTTCACCACCGCTGTCGTACGGGGGATGCAGGGTCCCGTCGCCGACGAGCGAATCCCGCCGGACCGTCTCGCCGTGGTGCTCAAACACGCGGCCGGTCAGGGCGCGACAGTCGGCGGCCGGAACTGGGCGGCCACCGAACTCGGCTGGCGCGAACTCGCCGAGATCCACCTCCCGCCGGTCCGGGCCGCCGCGCTCGCGGGATCTACGCCGCCGTCGAGCTGGCCCGGGATGCCGACGTCGCCGTGTTGTGCCTGGGCGGATCGAGTGCCCGGGATGTGGACACCTCGTTCGGCGTCAACGGGGCTGCTCTCACCCGGACGGGTGGGCCTCCCGCGCAGATGACCGCGGGGGGAGGCTGTCGACCTGGCGCACCTGCGCTTCGGGGAGGGGCAGTACGAGCTGCTCCGGCGGGTGGCCGCGACCGGGACGCCGGTGGTGGCCGTGGTGGCGCAGGGGTGGCCGCACGTGCTGACCGAGATCCTGGAGACCGCCGGGGCCTGCGTGAACCTGTTCTATCCGGGGCCGTCGCTGGGCGCCGTGGTGGCCGATGCGCTGCTCGGGCGGCGGGAGATGACCGGTCGGCTGCCGGTGTCGATGCCCCGGGACGCGGCAAGCCTGCCGGTGCACTACAACCACCGGGATCACGACTGGACCGGCTATGTGGACGCGGGACCCGGACCGTTGCTGCCGTTCGGGGGCGGGGGGTCCGGCGTACTGCAGCTGGGGGAACCTGCTTTTGATCGTGAGATGTGCCGGGTTCCGGTGTCCAATCCGACGGACTGCACGGCGTCCGCGGTGGTGCAGCTCTACCTGCGCCGGGTGACCACGACGGTGTGGCCACGGGCGCGGGAGTTGCGGGGTTTCCGGTGGGTGCAGGTGCCGGCCGGCGGGACCGTCGTGGTCGAGTTGCCGGCCGGGCCGGAGCAGGCGGCCGGTGTCGACGACTGTGGGCGGCCGGTGCCGGAGGCCGGGACCGTGCGGTTCGACGTTCAGATGTCGGCGGCGGCATCGTAACGGCGCCGCAGATCGGCCATCTCCTGCGGGGACAGGGCCTCCTTGACGGCCATCTCGGCGTACCGGGGCGGGAACATCTGCCACAGCCGGTCGATGTACTTGACCGTCTCGGTGGCCTCGACCGCCTGGATGCCCGGCGGGTCGGTGGACATGTCCAGGATGACCGGGCCGGCCAGTTTGACCGCCACGTCCCACGGCTGTTTCTGGCCGGCGACGCCGCAGAGGTGGAAGCCGTAGACGGTGCGGACCGCGGTCAGGTTCGTCGCGTCGGCCGGCTCGTAACCGTAGACCCGGACGCCGCAGACCACCGCGCCGTCCGCGGCCGCGTGCCCGGCGTGCTGGTGCTGCTCCGGACTGGACTGTTCGAGGGTGGTGCGCATCCGGGCGGTGATCTGCCCCCGCAGGTCCGCGGGCTCGTCCGTGCCGGCCAGCGCGTAAACGCCGGCCGACACGGACAGCAGGGTCACGATGGCCCCTACGTGGCGAGCTCTCATCAGCCGAAGTTCACGTCGCTGCACCACATGTAGGCCTGGTCGAGGTGCGAGGCCTGCCAGATGACGAACAGGATGTGGTGGCCGGTGTAACCCGACGTGGACACGTTGAAGGAGATGTTGTTGGCAGGCGCATACCTACCCGTCTGGGTGATGTAGTCGAGGTTCCCCCAGCCGAGTGTCTGGGTGGCCGGGTTGAACCCCTGCTTGCTGACGTACACCTTGAAGTAGTCGGCGCCGTGACTGGCCTGGTCGTACAGCTGCACCGTGAAGTTGCTGGTGAGGTTGGTCTTCTTCCAGGCGCCGGCCCGGTTCAGGCTGTCGTTGCGGGTCAGGGCGTTGCTGCACAGCTGGCCGTCCGGGGTCTTGGCCTGGAACTGGGCGCCGAGACCGTCCCGGAGCGCGCTCATCCAGTTCCACATGGTGTCCGGGTTGGCCTGGAACGCCTGCCAGCACATCGGGTCCTGGGTCTGCATGGCCGGGTTGGTGTGCTGGCTTCCCCAGGTCTGCCAGCACTGGTAGGCGCGGGAGGCCGGGTTGATGATGGTGCCGTGGGCCTGGGCCGGACTGCTCCCGGGCAGCATGCTCACCACCAGGGCGGCGAGCACGGCGAACACCTGGACGATGCGGCGGCCGGACTGGCGGGACTCGTGTGGGGGCACGGGGTCCTCCGTTCTGCTAGGGGATCGGGTTTTGGGAGCGCTCCCGTTAGCCGAATCATTGCATCCATGTTTCGCGATATCAACCGATGTCTATCTGATCTGGCATGTTTCGGACTGTCACCCGAGCCGTTCGGGATCGACGGAGTCGTCTAGGGTGGGCCGCTGACGTTCCGAACCGGGGGGGAAAATCATGAAAACTCCACGTTTGAGCATCGCCGGGGTGGCGCTCGCGATGGTCGCCGCGCTCGGCGCCTGCGGCAGTGGCGACGACAGCAGCACCGCCACGACCGGCACCGGTGCGACCGGCACCGGGTCCTCGGCCGCGGCCACCACCGAGGCCGAGGTTCCCGCCGGCGCGCTGGGCGAACTCGTCGCCGCCGCCGAGAAGACCACCGCGACCACGGCGAAGGTCGCCATGAAGAGCGGCGCCGTCTCGGTCGCCGGCGGATTCGACGCGGTCAACAAGCTCGTCGAGATGGACTCCGACTTCGGTGGCTCCGGCAAGCTGCAGATCCGCCGGGTCGACAACGATCTGTACCTCAAGGCGTCCGGCGCCATCGCCGCGTCCTACACCGGCAACGGCAAGAAGTGGCTGCACGTCGACGCCAGCAAGCAGACCGGCACCCTGAGCGTCGAGCAGAACGACCCCAGCAGCACCGCCAAACTGCTCGCCAGCGCGGTCACCGACGTCACCGGATCGGGTGGTTCCTACACGGGAACGCTCGACATGAGCAAGTCGCCGACGGTGGCCAGTACCGTCGGCGCT
This sequence comes from Actinoplanes sp., assembly GCA_035562875.1. Taxonomy (GTDB): domain Bacteria; phylum Actinomycetota; class Actinomycetes; order Mycobacteriales; family Micromonosporaceae; genus Actinoplanes. The sequence continues at coordinate 17,473 of DATMVU010000505.1, forward strand.
GCGGCCGGTGACAAGATCAAGGCGATCCCGTTCACCGCCGAGGTCAAGGACGGCTACCTCACCAAGGTCACGATGGACCTGAGTGGCATCGCCCAGGGTGCCGGCAAGTCGGTCACCGAATACTCCGGCTTCGGTGACCCGATCGCCGTCAAGGCCCCGGACGCCGGCGAGACCATCGAGATGAGCGCCGCCGACATCAAGAAGATGGGCGGCTGATTCCCTCGTGACCGGCGCCCCTTATTCACCTGGGAGCGCCGGTCACGGCAGCAGTGCCCGCAATGCCGGTTCGGCCAGGTCGAAATTCACTTCCGGGATTCCCAGTACGTTGCTGTAGACCACCGATTCCATCAGCCGTACATAAAGGAATGCCCGCAGCCGCATCTCCTCCGGATCGCCGATGATTCCCGATTCCCGGAAGATGTCGAGTTGAGCGTCGACGGCCCGATGATGCACATCGGTCGCGGTGGTGAGGAGAACCCGCGCCGCAGTCTGCGGTTCGGCCGCCACGAACTGCCTCAGCTGATGCGCACCGGTCACCATCTCGGCGAACGCCCGGGACAGGAACAGCACCCGGTCCGCGCCGGTGCCGATCGCCTCGCCACCGGCCTCGGCCAGGAAGATCCGGCCGATCGCCCAGAACACCTCACCGAACAGCGCGTCCCGGCTGCCCGCCGCCCGGTACAGCGTCGCCCGGCTGATCGCCATCTCACTCGCCAGCAGATCCATGTCGATCGTCGAGTGCTTCAGATAATGCATCGCCGCACCGCGCAGCAACACCTCGGCATCGATGACCCGCCTCGCCGGCACAGGTGACACTCCCTTTTCCTGGAAAGGGGATGCTAACCGGCACCCGGCGCCGCATCGTCTCGCGGATTCCGAATTCAGCCGATCGGCCCGCCGGAAGTGGCCTGACGGAAAGCTCCCGGAGTACCACCGTCCAGGCGGCGGAAGAAATGGCCGAACGCCGACGGATCGCTGAATCCCAGCCGGCGGCTGATCACCGCCACACTGTCGTCGCCGTCGGCCAGCAATCGGCGGGCCTCCAACAGCACCCGCGCGTCGATCAGTTCCTTGGGTGTCCGTCCCAGAGCCTCCCAGCAGGACCGGCTGACGGTACGGGCGGACCAGCCCAGTAGTTCCGCCGCCCGCTGGGTGGTCAGCCGTGTCCGGAAGTGACGTTCGAGGACCTCCTCGAATGCGCGCACGATCTCCCCGATCCGCCCCGAGTCCTCCGCCGGGAGCGTGCTGAGATGCAGCAGCAGGGCACTGAGCGCGTGCCGGGGCGCGCCCAGCTCCGGATTGGCCGTCCGCAGAGCGTTGACCAGGGCGGTGACCGCCGTCAGTTCGGACGGCGCCGGTCGCCAGACGGTGCTGCGGATCGACGGCCGCAGCACGTCCCGGATCGCCGGACCGTCCGCCGCCGCCACATCGGTGAACAGGACCGCGCTGCCGGCCGCCGCCGGATCGGCCCGGAACCGCTGCACCGCGCCGGGCCGGATCCACAGGACCGTGCCCGGTTCGTACCGCAGGTCGGCGAAGTCGACGTGATGCGCCCCGGACCCGGCGGTCACCACGAACACGCTGTGGAACCAGGCCCGGTGCGCGCGGGTCTGCACCGGGATCGGGGCCCGCAGCAGTACCGCCAGGTCGGCGACCTCGATCTCCCACTGCCCGGAGCTGGCCGGCTGAAAACCGACCTGTCCAATTCCGTCCATGGTCTGACCGTACTTCAACTGGGCCTTGGTCTTTCACGCTCCTAGGCTCGGTCAGGTAACCACCACTTCTTCTTCAGTCGTCGCAGGGAGCACACCATGAGCGTCGTCGTCTTCGGAGCCGCCGGAACCGGCGGACAGCGGATCGTCGCCGAAGCCGTCTCGCGGGGCCTGGCCGTCGTCCCCGTCGTCCGGGACACCACCCGCCACCCGCAGGTCGCCGGCCTGGCCACGGTTCAGGGTGACGCCACCGACCCGGCCTCGGTGACCGCCCTGCTGGCCGGTGCCGGCGCCGCGGTGATCGCGGTCGGCGAATCCTGGACGGACGCCGCCCGCACCGTCGTCACCGCGGCCGCCGGCCGGGTCTACGTGCTGCACATGGGCGGCGGCGCCACCCTCACCCTGCCGGACGGCACCGCCTTCGTGGACCTGCCCAGCTTCCCGGCCGAGTACCTGGTCCCGGCCCGCGGTCAGGCCGAGGCGCTCGCCTGGTACCGCGCCGAGGCCGGCGACGACTGGACGTACCTGTCGCCGCCGCCGGTCGACTTCGCCCCCGGCGACCGCACCGGCGCCTACCGCACCGGCGACGACCAGCCGGTCACCGATGGCGACGGCAACGCCCGCATCTCGTACGAGGACTACGCGGTCGCCGTGATCGACGAGATCACCGACCGCAAGCACGCCGGCCGCCGTTTCACCGTCGGCTACTGATTCACCCGTTCCCCGCCGGGTGCCAGCCGATCGCCTCGTCGACCCGGCTGAGCACGTCGGCCTCACCGTCGACCCCGCGCAGCAGGTCGACGGCGGTGATCCGGACCTGGCCGACGATCATCGTCACCGGCGGCTCCGGCTCGGACTCCAGCAGTTTCGCCGCGATCCGGACCGCCTCCAGCGCGTCCGCGTCGGCCTGCACGGCATGCTGCTCCGGGTCGCCGGTGCCGGTCAGATCGGCGGCCAGGGCGTCACCGGCCGCGCGTACGGCACCGGACAGCGCCCGCAGCGCCCGGCCCAGCTCCGGCGGTGCACTGGTGTGCAGCCGGCTCAGGGTGGCCGCGTTGCGGGCCAGTGCCCCCACGTTGGCGACCACGAGCTCCAGGTGACGGGTGGTCTCCTCCACGTTGCGCACCTGCTCCAGCCGCCGTCGCCGCCGCACGTGCAGTCGCAGCGTCTCGCCGGCGGCCAGGGCCGCCTCGTGCAGTCGTTCCGCGCAGCCGTTCATCCGCTGGGCCCGGTCCAGGACGTCGTGGGTGGACTTCTCGTCGCAGTCCTCCAGGGCGTTGCGCAGGGCGTCGAGCAGGTCCGCCAGGTCGGCGTACGTCTGCCGGGCCTCGGCGACCAGTGGCGCGAGCGGCCGGCGGGCGGCGGCGAGCTGGCTGATCAGCAGGGCTGTCGCGCCCCCGATCAGTGCGTCGGCGAACCGGTACGGGATCAGGTTGCCGTGCGGTGCGGCGGCCAGCACCAGGTACAGCGCGGACAGGGCCGCCTGCACGACCAGGGTGCTGCTTGCTCCGGCCGCCAGCATCGGGCCGATGGTGAACAGCAGGACCACGAACAGGGTGACCGCCCCGGTGCCCAGGGCCAGCACCGCCAGTTCGGCCACCAGCACTCCGGCGGCCACCCCGAGCACGA
>DATMVU010000506.1:0-13798 GCA_035562875.1 Actinoplanes sp.
CGCACACGGCCGGCCCCGCCGGTCTCGATCGGCAGGCGGTACTCCTCTTCGACGCCGGCGGACCAGCCCATGCCGGCGGCGACCCGCTCGATGTCGGCCCGCGACCACGCCCCGAAATCCTGGCCCACCAGCGTCGCGGCCACGTTCTCGATCATGATGAGGACGTGTTGAACGACTTGACTTCGATGTCCGCCGGGTCAGCGACGCGGTAGACGTCACGCAGCGTCGACACCATCAGATCGGCGACCCGGGCAGCGTCCCGGCTGTTCAACGGCCACTTGTCCACCTCGTACGTCCAGAGTGGCGACGGCGACTGCCAGCCCTTGTCCCGCATCTGCTGCACCTGGGCGGCGTCGAGGTGCGCCTCCGGTGGCAGGAACTCGTCGGAGACGGCGTCCAGCGCGAGCATGTCGTCCAGCTGGACCAGTTCGGTGAAGCGGTTGCCGGGCCCGATGAGCTGGACGACGTCGTCGATCTCCAGCAGCGGAAGGCGCGAGGCGAGCTGCGAGGTCAGCCCCTCCCAAGAGGACTCATTCATAACGGCAAACCCTGCCATGATCGCCTGAACGCCGAGCGAACACCCGGTTGCACCAGAGCCGCCCCGGCTCAAGGCCGGCTACGGGTTCAGTAGGGGACCGAGGTGGCGAGGTGACTGCCGAGGAACACCCGCTCACGTTCGCCGGCGAATCGGTAGGTCACCCCGATGACTTCGCCGGCTACCTCGTACTCCTCCTCCGCGTTGCTGGCCACGGGTGGCCGGCCGGTCAGGAACTGGTAGGGATCTGCGGTTTCACTGGGCGTCGGGACCCGCGCCTTCAGGGACCTACCTGGGATCACCGGCTCGATCTGATCAATGGTCAGCGGCCCCTTGCCGATGGGCACTCCGGTGCGCTAGCCAGCCCATCACGACGAACCAGGCGTGGACGTGGATCACGCCGGCTCGCTGGACCAGACCGGCGATGCCGTGTTCGGCGCCGTCGGCAGTCGGCTGGAAGGCGGCAAAGAACGCGACCAGAAGGAGCAGGGCCAGGACGCTGCCCAGCGTCATCAACCAGGTGCCGAACTTCCGCCAGCCCGGCTGGTGCCGGAAGTATCGACCGGCGACGGCGAAGCTGACGATGGGCAGGCCCAGCGCCAGGAGAAAGCCGAGCATGTGCGGAATCATCGCCTCCAGGGTGAACAGCCCGCAGAGCAACTGACCCAGGCCCGTGCCGGCGAGAAGCACCAGCGCGGCGCGACGGAGGCCCGGCCGGCCGGTGCCATCAGTCGTACGGATGACGCCGGCAACGCCGATGATCAGGATCGCTCCGGTCACGACGAAGGCCGTATTCATGTATCCGGCCGTGGCGCCCATGCCCAACCCGCTGATCGGCTGGCTGACCGGGGAGTAGTCGGTGAACGTGTGGTTGAACAGCGTGTAGCCGGTGCTGACGAAACCGAGCACCAGCCACGCAAGGGTGAAGAGGACCGGCCCGATCACAGCTCCGAGGGCGAGTGTCCGGGCGGCGGGAGGTGGGGCGTACGCCCGGTACGCGGCCGGCGGAGACGACTCAATAGTCATGAGATTACTATACATTTTATGTCTATGCCGGTGTCAACGCTGAACTGCGACCGCCAGCGCCTGAAGATCCAAGAGCAGGGTCACCGCTGTGCCGTAGTCCTTCGGACGTTCGTCGCGATCAACTCGTCCACCTGGTTCCACGTACGAACCGGGTTCCGTGCCAACTCGTCCAAGCGCTTCTCGCGAGCCGCAGCAGCCGCTTCCTCACGACGCCGACGTTCGGCCGCTTCTCGCTCCCGCTTCTGCTGCTGCCGTGCAGCCCAGCGTTCCTCAGCGACAGCGAGCAGGTCCCCGGCGGTCCGCACCAGCGGCTGGCTCGCCGCTACCGCCGCATCCAACAGACCGGGATCCAGGCGAAGGAAATATCCTCACTCCGAAGATCGAGGATCGCAGCTGCATCTGACGACGGGCATCCAGGCCCGGCCCGCGACGACGGCGGGAACGAGCAGACGGCGCCCCTCTTGCAACGCCAGATGACGAATGACCCACATCCGCCGATCGTTGCCGTCGATCGCCGGCAGCACACCGGCGTCGTACACGTACGGAGTGCTCACGCCGGCGCCGGCCCGGTGGCGTCAAAAGCCTCCGCGTCCGCCGTAGCCATCTCCGCCCGCGCTGCCGCGAGTTCCTCGATCGTGAACGCCCCATGCGCGGCCTGCCAGTCCGCGACGACTTTCCGGCCCACCCGTCGCCGGAGCTCACTCTCCGCCGCGCCGGCCACCAGCCGCGACAACGGAACCCCGTCCTAGCGCGCCGCCGACCCGAGGGCCTCGACCAGCTCCTCCGGGAGCGTCACCGGCAGCAACCGTGGCCATCAGCGACGATGACGATTTGCGCCATGCCTCAGTAGACCCGCAAGTATTCGCCGGTCGAAAGGTTGTGGGCCGCACGTTCCACTCACCTCGCCATTGGCCACATCTCCCGACTCGATCGTACGGTCCCAGACACCGAAAGCCCTCGGCCGAGCACGCGGCCTGGTCAACGCGCCGCATCCCGCGGAAGGAGTCTCCGGCGGGCCCGGCTGTATCGCACGGTGAGAACCGCGGCGAAGAGCAGCGCGGTCGTGAAAGCGGCGGCGACCATGACGATGGCGGCCCGGCGGGTGGCAGGGCTCTCCCGACCGGTTTCCGGGACCGTCACGGCCTGACCCACCGGTGGGCGGACGACGCCGCGGCTGGGGGCCAGGGCTGCCACTGCGGCGTAGGGGTCGACGACGCCTCGGTCGTCGGTCGTGGACAGGAGTCGAGCGCGGACCTCCGCAGCGGACCACTGCGGGTGGTAGCCGCGGGCGAGTGCGGCCGTGCCCGCGACGTAGGCGGCCGCGACGGCGGCTCCCGAGACCGTGTAGTGGCCGGGGCCGTGCGGCGCGATGCTGTAAGCACCGGTTCCGGGGGCCAGGAGGTCCAGGCCGACACCGTCCGCCACCGGGTCCACGGTGCCGTCGGCGGCGACGTCGTTCACGGCCAGCACTTCCGGGTAGGCCGCGGGGAACGTCACCTGGCCTGTGCCGCCGGATGCGGGCTCCGCCACCGACGCTATGACCAGGGCGCCTCTGGCGGTGGCGGCTTCGACGGCGGCGGCCAGTTTCGGTGTGTCGGCGGGGACGCCGGTGCCCACCAGGATGATGCCGGCGCCCGCGGAACTCGCCGCCCGGATACCCTCGGCGACCCTTGCCGCCGTGATGTGGCTGTCCGTGTCCGTCACCCGGATCGGCAGGATCAGCGCTTCCGGTGCCATGCCTGCGAACGCTGTGCCGGTCACTGCCCGAGCCGCCACGATTCCCGCCAGCGCGGTGCCGCGACCAGCACAGTCGTCGTTCGCGGCACCTCCGGAGACGTCCTTGCCGGGCAGCACGCCGCCGCGGAGAGCGATTGCCGAGACGCTGACCCCGCTGTCCACCACCGCGACGGTCACACCTTTTCCACGGGTCAGCGGCCAGATGTTCTGGGGTGCCATCCTTCGCTGTGTCCAGGGTGCTTCGGCCATCGTCACCGGCGAGGCGCCGACACAGCCGGCGGCCTCGGTGGGCAGGGCCGGAGCTGTCGCACCAGAAGCCGGGCCAGTCGCGGTTCCGGCAGGCAGGACCGGGGCAGTCGCGGCGGCGATGGGCAGGACCGGGACAGTCGCGGCAGTGGCTTGGGCTGGGTTCAGCGGTATCGACAGCATCGCGAGAAGGGCTGCCGTTCCGGTGGTCAGGCGCTTCATGCGGCCTGATTCAGGGACGGGTCCTGCCCGGTGGAGGGGTTGCGCGGGAACCTGGTGCGCAGGGTGCGACGCGTCAGTAGGGCCACACTGGCGAGGCCGGCCATCGTGAGCACGATGAGGAGAAGGGTGCGGGGCCAGGTCCGCTCCTCCGTTGCTCCCACGACGGTCTCCGTCGGCAGCTCGGTGGTCACCGCTTGGACCGGGTTGATCAGGGCCGGGGCGCCGGGGGCGATCAGCGTGCCGGTGACCTCGATGCGGTCGGTGACCTGGGCGGCGCCGAGTGCGGGCCGAGCGGAACGGACCAGGGCGGCCGTGCCTGCCGTGTAGGCGACGGCGTAGGCCGGATCGGTGCCGGTGCCGCCCTTGACGGCGGCGGGCACGTCGACACCGGGGGCGGAGACGTCCGCGGGAGGCTGGCCGGTCACCGAGACGTCGGGGCCGACCGAGGCCACTCGTAGCATGCCGGGCTGGTCACCGATCGCTGCCGTGGCCGGCACGACCACCAGCACCCCGTGGGCGACCGCGACCGTGACAGCGGCCTTGACCGAGTCGTCGATCGGGGCGGCGGAACCCAGGGCGATGACGGCCGCGCCGGCGGAGACGGCCACCTCGATTCCGGTGGCCACCGCGGCGGGCGAGGCGGGCTCGGTCCGGCCCGACGGGATGACGCGGATCGGTAGGATCCGGGCGGCCGGCGCGGTCTCGGCGACGAGGGACGCCATCGCCGTGCCGGAACCTCCGGCCCCGATGGTTCCGGTGGCGGCGCCAGTGAGGGTGCCCGTGCCGACGGTTCCGGTGGTGATGTCGGCGCTCTTCTCCAGACGGCCGGCGAGCTGGGCCGCGGCGGCGTCCACTCCGGAGCCGAGGACGGCGACCACGACGCCGGCACCAGTGGCGCGGTCGTGGACGGGGCCGGGGTCGAGCAGGTCGGTGACCCAACTGCCGGTGCCGGTCTGGCCGGGGAGCAGGCCGCGCCGGACGCCGGGGCCCGAGGCGTCCCAGGGCAGGACGATGAGCCAGCCCCGGGCCAGCCGCGCGCCCGGGGCGCTGATCTCCTTGCCGTCAGGCTGTTTACGGCCCCTGTTCAGACGGTAGATCTCGTCGGCCCGGCGGCCGTCGGCGAGGAAGCGCTCGGCGACCTTGGCCAGGGTGGAGGAACCAGCGGTGACCTCGTAATACTTCACGTATCCCTGGTCCGCACGGGCGGCGTCGGCGGGCACGATGATCGACCCGGCCAGCGCCGAGGCGAGGATGATGCGGAGGGCTCTGCTCACCGCGCACCTCCGGAATCTGAGAAGGACCAGCGACCTCGCAGGACGTCGCCGACGATCATGGGGACGGCACGGCCTGCCGATTCCTCGGCCAGCCGGTGAGCGGCGGCGAGGTCGGGGCCACGCAGGCCGCCGCAGATCAGGACTACGGTGCCGGCCGGGAGTTCGGTGGCCGACGCGGGCATCGACGGGAGAGTCGTCCAGTCCGGTGACGGATCGCCCAGGACCTCCCCGACCACCAGGATCGTGTGGCCGTCCGATCGGAGGCGTTCGGCGAGGAAGCGTGCGTGGGCGCTCGCGTCTCGGCCGGTTACGGTGATGGGCGCCGGTGCTCCGGCCAGGTCGGCCACGATGCGGTGGCCGTCGGTGCCGTCCAGTTCGAGGGGCATGATCAGGGGTGGCTCCGGCGTCTGGGCCGGGTTCAGGTGGACGGGTGCGGTGCCGCCGGACATCCGGATCTTGAGACGGCCGGCCGGGGTCGTGAGTGACATCGCCGCCGGAAACGGCGGCGCGACGACGGGAGCAACGGGGGCAGCAGGAACGGCAGCGAGGGCGGGTCGGCGGCTGGCCCGGGTGCGGCGGAGGAGAGCCAGCAGGGCGACCATGACGATCAGGGCGGCGCCGGACAGGACGAACCTGCCGTTGCCTGAGTCCGGTGCCGGAGGGCTGCCCGTACGTACCGCCGATCCCTGGGCGTCTGCGGGCAGGATCAGGAACCAACCGGCACGCAGCCGGACCGGATCGGTGAGCCGGCCACCGCCGGGCTGCTCACGGCCCTCGTTGAGGTCGAAGATCTCCCGGTAGCGGTTGCCGTCACCGAGCGTGTCCGCCGAGATCTGAAAAAGATAGTCGTCGTTCTGGACGAGGTAGTATCTCTGCTGCTCACCCGGGTCGGCCATCGCTGGGCCACCCACCAGTAGCAGGACGCCGGCCAGCACGGCGCTCCAGAATCTCATGCCCCTACTACGGCGCGGGGACGGATCCGTTCATCGCCGGGCGAGCGAAGGATAATCTCTATCCAAGACAGACACCGAGGCACGGAGGTCGTGCTGTTGCTCCGCGCTCTGGCCCCGGTGCTGTGTGTGCTGCTCGCCCTGTTCCCGGCCTCGGCGGTGCGCGCCGAGCCCATACCCGTCACGGTTTCCTCGGCACCGTCGGCCTACCTGAAGTATCTTGTCGTCCCGGCGGTGAACGGCCGGGTTCCGCAACTGTGGGAGATCGCCCTGCAGGTGCTGGATGACCAACGCCGATACCGCGAGATCTATGAGCTGAACCGGGGCCGGCGTCAGCCCGACGGCCTCGTCATGGACGATCCGGCGGCCCTGCGTCCGGGCTGGATCCTGGTGCTGCCCTGGGACGCGGTCGGTGACGGTGTCCGTACCGGGCAGCTTCCGCGGGTCTCCGCCCCCGCCTCCGCAACGGAACCCGCCCGGCAGCCCGCATCGGCCACCGGCACGGTCTGCACCGTCCCGTCGTTGCGGAAGGTCGACGGCCTGCCGTGGGCGCAGTTGCGGCTGACACCCGAGACGGCGTGGACACGTGGCAAGGGTGCGGGGGTCACCGTCGCGGTCCTCGACTCCGGGATCGACGCGAGCGTTCCGGCGCTGGCCGGACGGGTCCTGCCCGCCACCGACACCGACTGCAGCGGCCATGGCACGGCGATCGCCGGCATTCTCGCTGCGGCCGCCACAAAGGACACCAACTTCGTCGGCATCGCTCCCGAGGCGATGATCCTGTCGGTGAAGATCCGTTTCTCCGGCGGCACTGCCGAGACGTCTTCCCTGCTAGCGGGACTGGCGAGTGCTGTGGAGGGCGGTGCCCGGGTCGCGATGGTCGGTGGTTCCGTCGACCTCGGCGATCCCCGGGTGACGGCGGCATTGACCGCCGCGGTCGACGCGGGGACGACGGTGATCGTCGGCGCCGGCAGTGGTGCCCCTCCGGCGGGAGTGCTGCGGGCCGGGGCCGTCGGAGCGGATGATCTGCCCGCAGAGCCGTACGGCGAAGGCCAGGTCGACGTGGTCGCCCCCGGAGTCGACGTCGTCAGTCTCGGCTCCGGGGGTGCGGGTGAGGTAGAGGTCAGCGGCACCGGATACGCGGTCCCGTTCGTTGCGGGCCTAGCCGCCCTGCTGGCGGGCAGCGAACCGGCGCTCACCCCGGCCCAGATCACCGGCCGCATCACCGGCACCGCCGACGGCGCCGGTCCGCTCTACGGCGCCGGTCTGATCAACATCATCGCCGCCGTCGGTGCCGAGCAGACCGATGGGCGCAGCACCGTCGAAAGCAGAGCCGACGCGAGCGGGATCGCCGTCCTGATCGGCTGCACGGCCCTCGCCGTTCTCCTGGGCCTCGGCCTCCGCCGCCCTTGATCGCGCACGTCAGGTTTCGTCCTGGTACGGGGTCTGCAACACGGTGTGTCCGCGCCGGGTGAGCAGCAGCGCCCGCCCCGGCGGCAGGGCACGCCCCTTGATCCCGCCGAGGAGCGCCCCTTCGGAAGGCGGGCAGGAGAACGCGAGATCGGGACTGTTGGTTTCCTGAAGCCGGCGCAGGACCGGGTCCATGGAGACGCGCATGAGGTTGGTGGTGCCCCGGGCCACGACCAGGTGGAAGCCGATGTCGGCACCGTGGGGGACGTACGGGATCAGCCCGGTCAGCGGGTTCTCCGGCCCGGCGAGCAGCTCGAAGTCGTCCACGAGGACATACAGCTGCGGACCCTGCCACCAGTCGCGCAGTTTGAGCCGGTCGAGCCCGATGTCCTTGCCGGGGACACGGCCCCGCAGCCCGGCGACGGCATCCTTGATCGTTTCGCGGGTGGTGTCGAGGGAGACGGAGTAACCGAGGCGGTACTCGGCGGGTACGGCCTCGAAGAGTTCCCGGCTGTAGTCGACGACGAGGATGCGTGCCTCGGCGGGCGAGTACCGGGTGACGATACCGCGGGCCAGGTGACGCAGCAGGTTGGTCTTGCCGGACTGACTGTCGCCGAGGGCGGTGAGGTGGGCGATCTCGCCGAAGTCGTGCACGTGGGGCCGCATGCTGGCCTCGTCGACGCCGAGGGGTACCCGCAGGTCGCCGTCGGGGGCGGGCAGGTCGTCAGCGGACAGGATCGCGGGCAGGACCCGGACCGTGGGTGCCTCGTCACCGTCCCAGAACGCGGTGACGGTCTCGGCCAGGGCGCGGGCCCCGTCGGCGGCGGAGTCCGGGTCTGCGGTGCCGTCGATGCGGGGCAGGGCGCCGAGGAAGCCGAGTTTCTCCGGGGTGAGGCCGTGACCGGGCCGGCGGGGGACGGTGGCGGCCAGGCGCAGGTCGATGGCCGAGTCGACGGCGTCACCGAGGCGTAGTTCCAGTTTGGTGCCGAGCTGGTCGCGCATGCTGTGGTGGATCTCGGACCAGCGTGCGGTGCTGGCGACGACGTGCACACCGAAGTTGAGACCTCGGGCGGTGATCTGCCGCATCGACGCCTCCAGCGCCTCGAATTCGCTGCGCAGAGTGAACCAGCCGTCGACGACCAGGAACACGTCCCCGTACGGATCGTCGGCGACCTCGCCGGACTCCCGCATCCGCCGGTAGGTCTGCATGCTGTCGATGTGGTGTTCGGCGAAGCGCCGCTCGCGGGCGTCGATGATGCCGCGGATCTCGACGACGGTCCGGCTGACCCGGTCGGTGTCGAGGCGGCCCGCGATGCTGCCGACGTGGGGTAGCCGGGACAGCGAGGAGAGGCCGCCTCCGCCGAAGTCGAGACAGTAGAACTGCACTTCGGCAGGGCTGTGGGTGAGGGCCAGGGCGCCGATCAGCGTACGGATGAGGGTGCTCTTGCCGCTGCGGGTGCCGCCCGCGATCCCGACGTGCCCGCCGGGGCCGGAGAGGTCGACGACGAGCAGGTCACGCAGCTGTTCGAAGGGCTTGTCGATGAAGCCGAGCGGCACGGTCAGGGTGCCCGTTCCGGGCCAGTCGGCCGCGGCGAGGCCACGGCCGGGCAGGGGCGTCAGGGTGGGCAGGATCTGGTCCAGGGTCGGGGAGGAGTCCAGCGGCGGCAGCCAAACCTGGTGGGCGGGTGGCCCGGAGCCGACCAGGCGGTCGGTCAGGGTGACGAAGACCGATCGGCGCGGGACGTCCGGTTCGGCTTCCGGCTGCGGCGCGGCGGCGACCGGTTCCTGGTGCGGGACGAGGGTCAGCCGGTACGGGACGACCTGGCGCTCCACCACGTCCTGCCGGACGCGTGCCGCCTTACGCCGGTACTCGCCGGATACGTACGCCGCCTTGAATCTGACCAGGGTGGACACGTCCATGCGCAGGTAGCCGTTGCCGGGTGCAGGTGGCAGTTCGTAGGCGTCGGGCACCCCGATCACGGAACGGGACTCCATCGCGGAGAACGTCCGCAGGCCGATCCGGTACGACAGGTGCGACTCCAGCTGGCCCATTCGCCCGTCCTCCAGGCGCTGGCTGGCGAGCAGCAGGTGGACGGCGAGCGACCGGCCCAGCCGCCCGATCATCACGAAGAGATCGATGAAGTCGCGGTGGGCGGCGAGCAGTTCGGAGAACTCGTCCACGACCACGAAGAGGGTGGGCAGCGGGTCGAGAGGACGGCCCTCGACACGTGCCTTCTCGTATTCGAGGACGGAGCTGAAGCCACCGGCCGCGCGCAGGAGTTCCTGGCGGCGGACCAGTTCGCCGCGGAGCGCCTCGCGCATGCGCCCGACCAGCCCAGCCTCGTCGGCGAGGTTGGTGATGACGGCCGAGGTGTGCGGCAGCCGGTCCAGGCCCAGGAAGGTGGCACCGCCCTTGAAGTCGACCAGCACCAGGTTGAGCGTCTCCGACGAGTGGGTCAGGGCCAGAGCGAGCACCAAGGTACGCAGCAACTCGCTCTTACCGGAGCCGGTCGCGCCGATCAGCATGCCGTGCGGGCCCATCCCGCCGAGGGCGGACTCCTTGAGGTCCAGCTCGACGGGGGTGCCGTCGGTGGCGACGCCGATCGGGACGCGCAGTCGTTCGGCCGGGGTACGCCGGGCCCGCATCGCGCCGAGGTCGAACTGGTCGAGGTCGTCGATGCGGAGGAGGGCACCCAGGTCGAAGTCGGACTGGGTGGGTTCCTCGACGGCGTCGGCGGTGGCGCTCAGCCGGTACGGCGAGACGAGCCGGGCCAGCGCCCGCGCCCGCGCCGGGCCGAGGCGGTCGGGCCGGGCGAGCGAGGTGCGCGTCTCCTGCCCGAGCCGGTCGAGGGCGACCATCGTGAGCTGCTCGTCGCCGACGTCCAGGGTGAGAACGGTGCGGCTGGCGGACGCACCACGCGCATCGAGATCGATAAGTACGGTGTTGCGGTAGCCCGTGGCCGCGATCCGGGCACCGTGCGGCATGCGGCCACCGTCCCGCACCATGATCACGTACGGTTCCTCCCGGCTGGCCGTGGCGCCCTGCTCGTACCGGGGACGTTCGATGAATCCGTCGCCGAGGAGCCGTTCCAGCCGCTCGGTGCTGTCGGCCGCGAGCCGGGCGTGTCCCGCCGCGTCCTGTTCGGCGGCGTGCTGACTGTGTGGCAGCCATTTGGCCCATTCCCAGACCTCGGCGCCGGCCTCGTCCACGCAGAAGGCGAGCCACAGTTCGTCGGGGGCGTGCAGGGTGACGAGCTGGGCGAGCACGGCCCGGACGAAGTCGCGTGTCCGATCACGGTCACCGGTGACCCTGATCTCGGCGTACCCGGGAAGGAAGAGGGCGACCGGCTGATCGGCGAGGGTGCTGTAGGCCTTGATGAAACGCCGCAGCGCCCGGGCCGCCATCGGGTCCAGGTCCTCGACCGGTTTCGTCTGCGGTGGCGCGATGCGGACGGCGAGCCGCTGCTCACCGGTGCCGATCCGCACCTCCAGGAAGTCCGGGTGGGCGGGCCGCCGCTCCCACCGGCGGGTCGTCATGGCCAGGGACCAGAGCGATCCGGGATCGGGATGCCGCCACAGGCTGGAGTCACGCTGTTGTTCGGTGAAACGGCGTACCCGGCGGCGGTGCTGGGCCAGGTGCCGCAGGTAGTCCCGGCGGTCGCCGCCGAGCTGCCGTTTGCGGTCGCCGCTGCTCATCGCGATCTGGCTCAGCACCATCGCGCCCATGGCGACGGCCATCATCGCGGCCATCACCCACACCATCGCGCCCCGCGACGCGCTCATGAACATCATCATCATGACGCCGCTCATCAGGGCCATCGGCAGCGTCGTCATCGCGGTCCGCATGCCGGTCTGCTGGGGTTCCGGGACGGCCGGGGGCTCCTGCATGCTGAGTTCCCCGGTCGGCATCTCCGGGCCGTTGCGGCGTGCAGGCCGGCGGAACAGCACCGTAGCCATAGGACGCTCCTTCGCCTCGCGGACTTCCGGCCTACAACGCGGCGCGGCCCGGGACGGGTCGAAAAATCTTGAACTCCTTTTTGAACAGAGTCCGGGCGCGGCCGTAGTGGGTGCCATGACAGCTACCACCGCCGGTGAGATGTGTCGGCTGGTCGTGTGCGGCCCGCAGCGTCAGGTCGAGCTGGCCGTGCCCGGACACGTCGCCGTCGCCGACCTGCTTCCGGCACTGCTGCACCACCTTGGTGAGGAGCTGGCCGACACCGGCCTGGAGCACGGCGGCTGGGTGCTGCAGCGGACCGGGCGGGCCCCGGTCGACGAGGAGGCCAGCGTCGCGTCGCTCGGCCTGCACGACGGCGAGTTGCTGCACCTGCGGCCGCGGTCGGACGAGATCGCCGAGGCTGACTTCGACGACATGATCGACGGGCTGGCGGCGGGGGTGCACGAGCGGTCCGGGCGGTGGCAGCCGGCGATGGCACGCTGGTCGGCGGCCGGGCTCAGTGGCGTACTGCTGATGTTGTCGTTTGTCGCTCTGGGGTTGGACGGCCCCGGGAACACCCGCGCCCTGGCCGCGGCGATCGCCGGTGGCCTGGCCTTGGCCGCCTCCTTCGCGGTGAACCGGGCCGTCGGCGAACCCGTCTTCGCGGCGCTGCTCGCGGCCGCCGGCATCGGCCACCTCGGCCTCGCCGGGCTGATCCTGCCGGGCGGGCCGATCGGACCCGGCCTGACCGCGCCGCAGGTTCTGGCGGGCAGTGCGGCGGCGGGCGCGGCGGCCCTCGTCGCGGCGGGACTGCTCGGGGTGGCGGTACCGCTGTTCGTGGCGGTCACCGCCGCCCTGGCGCTCTCGCTCGCCGGCGGGATCATCGGCGGGTTCGGCGGCCTCGACGCGGGCCAGGCGGCCGCCGTGGTCGTCGTCGCGGCGACGCTGCTGATCCCGGCGGTGCCGTTGCTGGCCTTCCGGCTCGCCGGGCTCCGCCTCGCCCCGCTGCCCACCCAGGCCGAACACCTGCAGGAGGACATCGAGCCGGAACCGGCGGCCGAGCTGCGGTCACGGGCCACAGCCACCGACAACCGGATGACCGGCCTGTACGCGGGACTCGGCGCCGCCACCACCGTCGCCATGATCCTGACCGGGGCCGAACCCGGCTGGGCGCCCCGCCTGCTGACCGGTCTCGCCGCGGTGGCCTGGCTGCTCGCGATCCGGCCGATGACCAGCGCCTGGCATCGGCTCGCGCAGGCCGTGCCCGCGATCGCCGGGCTGACGTCCCTTGCCGTCACCGGACTCGCCGCGCTCCCGGCGGAGCTTCGGCCGGTCACCCTCGTCGTGCCCCTGGCCGTGGTGCCGGCACTGCTCGTCATCGGCCGGACGATGCCCCGGCGACGGCTGATGCCCTACTGGGGGCGGGCTGGGGACCTGCTGCAGACCGTGGCGACCATCGCCCTGCTGCCGCTGCTGCTCGCGGTGCTTTCGGTGTACGGCTGGTTCCGGGCGATCGGGGGCTGACGTGCAGAACCGGCGCGATCAGGCGCAAGCACAGTCGTACCTGCTGGGCCGGGTGACCGGCGCTCTCGTGGCGGGCGAACCGGACGGCCTGGAGACCCCGCACCGCCGGACCCTGAC
Source organism: Actinoplanes sp. (assembly GCA_035562875.1). GTDB lineage: Bacteria > Actinomycetota > Actinomycetes > Mycobacteriales > Micromonosporaceae > Actinoplanes. Next base: position 12,976 of record DATMVU010000506.1, read on the forward strand.
CGGGCTCGGCATCGGCACCCTGATCGCGGTGCTGATCGCCGCGGGTTTCGCGGTCTACGGCCTGGTCGTGCCCGGTGGTGCGACCGCCTGGCGCACCTCGGGGGCGCTGATCGTCGAGAAGGAGACCGGCACCCGCTATCTCTACCTCGACGGGCGGCTCAGGCCGGTCCTCAACTACGCGTCGGCACGCCTGCTGCTCGGTACGGATATCGCCCTAGTCACAGTCTCGGCGACCTCCCTGGCCGGTACGCCCCACGGCACACCCGTCGGCATCGCCGGTGCACCGGATGGCCTGCCCACCCGGGGACTGGCCGGCGCGTGGTGGACCGTGTGCGCCACCGGCGGCACCCTCGCAGTGACCGGCAAGCCGGCCGGCCCGGCCGCCGGTGCGGACGAGGCGATCGTCGCCCGTGCCGCCGGTGCGGTGTTCCTGGTGCTGAACGGCCGGCGGCACCGGCTCGGCAACGACTGGATCGTTCGGGTGCTCGGTTTCTCCGGCGCCGAGGTCACGGTGCCCGCCGCCTGGCTCGACCTGGTGCCCGCCGGAGCCGACCTCGCCCCGGTCGAGGTGCCGGGGCGAGGCGGGCGTGGACCCGAGGTGGACGGGGCACCCAGCCGGATCGGCCAGCTCTTCACCTCCGACCGGGGCGGCTACGTGCTGACCCGATCGGGGCTGAGCCCGCTCACGCCGCTGGCGTACACCCTGCTCGCCGCCGACCCCCGGACAGCCCGCCTCTACACCGGCGGTGTCGTCGCGGCGGTGGCGCTGAGCCCGGCCGCGCTTGCCCGGCTGCCTGTGGTGACGACGCTGGTTCCCGAGGGG
>DATMVU010000507.1:0-1866 GCA_035562875.1 Actinoplanes sp.
CGGCGGGGCGTGGTTCACGGTGGTGGATCTGGAGGCTCCGGAGTACACCGAGCGGCAGGTGGCCGAGGCCCTGGGGGCGGCGCTGGGGCGGAGACTGGAGGTGGTGATCGTACCCAGGGAAGCTTGGATCTCGACCTGGACCGACGCCGGCATGGACCCGGGGCTCGCCGCTGAGCTGGTCGAACTCTATGAAGCCACCGAGCAGGGCCGCCTCGTGCCGAAGGGTGACCGCAGCCGGCGCTGCACGACCGGGATCGACGAAACCCTCTCAGGGCTGACCGCATAGCCGCGAAACCCACCCTGATCGCATAACCGCGAGACCCACTCGGGCTGACCGCACAGCCGCGAGACCCACTCGGGCGATCGCATAACCGGGAAGCCCTATCGGGACTGATCGCATTGCCGATAGCATCCACAGGCATCGAATCGATAGATGTCAGTGTGGGGGCTCGGCATTGAACGTATTCCGCATGTCCATCGCGACCGTGACGACCGGGGCGCTGGTTCTGACAGCGACCCCGGCCACCGCCCAGGCACCCGATGACGCAGTGACGGCCCGCGCGTCCGCGCAGATCGCCGCACTCCAGCAGCTCAAGAAGTCCCTGACCCCGGTCGAGCGCAAACTCGGCAGCCGTCTCGCGATCGAACTCCGCAAACGCTCCGGGAAGATCTCCACGAGGGCGCTGCCCGCGCTCAGCACCGGCGTCGAGGTCTCCAAGTCCGGCACCACCGAGGTCGAGGTCCGGGCCACCAAGGTCGGCGACGACCTGCTGAACCGCCTGCGCGCAGCCGGGGCGGGCGTTCGTTTCCCGTCGGCACGCAACGGCACGGTACTCATCGAAGCACCGATCACCGCCCTGCCGACGATCGCCGGATGGTCCGACGTCAAGGCGATCAACATTGAACACGGGTTGATCAGCGGTCGGCAGACAGCCGAGCCGTCCACCGACAGCAAGCAGGACAAGGCCGAGAGGATCGACACGGCGGTACGGGTGGCGAAGGTGACGCCACAGATCGCCGCAGCGGCCGGGGAGCTGACTTCCGAGGGCGATCGGGTCCACGGCGCCGACTCCGCCCGTACCAGATTCAAGGTTTCCGGGGTCGGGGTGAAGGTCTGCGCCCTGTCCGACGGCGTGGACTCGCTCGCCGCCTCGCAGGCCAGCGGTGACCTGCCGGCCGACGTCGACGTGCTCGGCGGGCAGGAGGGCTCCGGCGACGAGGGCACCGCGATGCTGGAGATCATCCACGACCTGGTGCCGAACGCGAAGCTGGGTTTCGCCACCGCCTTCACCAGCGAGGCCAGCTTCGCGCAGAACATCCGTGACCTGCGGTTCACCGGCGGCTGCGACATCATCGTCGACGACGTCGTCTACTACCACGAGAGCCCGTTCCAGGACGGGCTGCCCGCGCAGTCGGTGAACGCGGTGACCGCCGACGGCGCGTACTACTTCAGTTCGGCCGGCAACGAGGGCAACACCCTCGACGGCACCTCCGGCAACTGGGAGGGCGATTTCCTCGACTCCGGCATCGGGGTCGGCAAGTTCGCCGGGGACGCCCACGACTTCGACCCCGGGCCGGGCGTGCAGGTGTTGAATGGATTGACGCCGAACAGCGCCGGCCGGGTGACAACGCTCTGGTGGGCCGATCCGCTGCTGGGTGCGGCGAACGACTACGACCTGTACCTGTTCAACGCGGCCGGCAACGTCACCGACTTCTCCCAGGACACCCAGGACGGCGACGACGACCCGTTCGAGATTCTGCAGACCGGGACCGGCAGCGGTCAGAAGCTTGCAGTCGTCAAATATTCGGGCGCCGACAGGTACTTCCAGTTGTCCGTCTTCCGCGGCCGGTTCACCGGTTTCTCCA
>DATMVU010000508.1:0-43349 GCA_035562875.1 Actinoplanes sp.
CGGTTCCGGTACGGCGAGGTACCGCGTCGTACCGGCCAAGGGCAACGGTCCCGCCGGCACCGCGACCGCCTGGAGGAACGACTACGCCGAGCTGCCGTTGAGCAAGCCGGCCGACGGCGTGACCCCGGCCGGTGAGGCGTACACGTACTCGGCGAACGACATGAGTGTCGGTGACGTGGACGGCGACGGCTCGTACGAGTACGTCGTCAAGTGGGATCCGTCGAACGCCAAGGACGTGTCCCAGATCGGCTACACCGGACCGGTCTACATCGACACCTACCGCGCCGACGGCAAGCTGCTGCACCGCATCGACCTGGGTGTCAACATCCGGGCCGGCGCGCACTACACCCAGTTCCTGGTCTACGACTTCGACGGTGACGGCCGCTCGGAGATGATGATGAAGACCGCACCGGGCACCCGGACGATCCGGGACGGGAAGTCGAAGTACATCAGCACGCCGGGGCACTCCCCCACCGCGGACTACCGGCTGAGCAGGGCCGGCTACCACGAGCACGTGGTGCAGATGTTCCTCGGCTGGAACAAGCACCCCGAGGTGGTGGCCGGGAAGTGGCCGGCGACGCTGGAGCAGGCGTTCGGCATCGAGCAGCGGTACCAGTACCCGCTCAGCCGGGCGGACGCCGAGGCGCTCACCGACTACTTCATGGACGTGTACGCCCCGGCTCGCAGCACCCGCAACAACCTGCGCGCGTTCGAGGGTTTCATCGTCGACGGCCCCGAGTACCTGACCGTTTTCGACGGTGCCTCCGGTCGTGAGTTGCAGACCGTCGAGTACCAGCCGGGCCGGCACGATGACGGCCTGATGTGGGGCGACTACGCGATGGCCCGGATCGAGCCGGGCAACCGTGTCGACCGGTTCCTGTCCGGGGTCGCGTACCTGAACGGGAAGAACCCGTCGGCGGTGTTCGCCCGCGGCTACTACACCCGCACCACGCTCGTCGCCTACCGCTGGAACGGCCGCAAGCTGGTCCGGGACTGGTTCGTGGACTCGGGCTGGACGCCGATGAGCAACCCGTTCAACGACGGCCCGCACGGTGTGGACGGCACGTCCCCGAAGTACGGCAAGCTGACCACTCAGGGCTTCCACTCGCTCAGCGTCGCGGACGTGGACGGCGACCGGAAGCAGGAGATCATCTACGGGTCGGCGACCATCGACCACGACGGCAGCGTGCTCTACTCGTCGTTCGCCGAGATGCCCGAGGGCAGCGCGACCCCCGGCGTGCAGGCCCGGCTCGGGCACGGTGACGCCATGCACGTGACCGATATCGATCCGGACCGTCCCGGGTTGGAGATCTTCACCGTGCACGAGGGCGGGACCTATGCGCCGTACGGGATGGCGATGCGCGACGCCCGTACCGGCGAGGTGTTGTTCGGCACCTACTCCGGTCGCGACACCGGCCGCGGCATGATCGGCGACGTGCTGCCCGGCACCCGCGGCATCGAGTCGTGGGCCAGCATGCCCGGCGGTTCCGAGGCGCTCGGACTGCACAGCGCCAAGGGCGAGATCCTGACGAACACCATTCCCGGTACGAATCAGAGCATCCGGTGGGCAGCCGACGGCACCACTCAGATCCTCAACGGCGCGCAGGACGTCACGCCCAGCATCGACGACTGGACCCGCGGGCCGCTGCTGGTGGCCGAGGGCACCCGCACCAACAACGGCACCAAGGGCACCGCCGGGCTGGTCGCCGACGTGTTCGGGGACTGGCGGGAGGAACTGCTGGTCCGGACCGTGGACAGTTCGGCGATCCGGGTCTACACCAGCACCGAGGTGACGGACCACAAGCTCTACACGCTGATGCACGACCCGCAGTACCGGGTCGAGGTGGCCCGTCAGCAGACCACCTACAACCAGCCGTCCTACCCGAGCTTCCACCTGGCGTCGGACACCGACTGGTCACGCGTTCCGCTCCCCCGGTAGCTCGGGAATATATTTTATATTGTGGTCATGGACAGATTGACGGAGATCCGTGACGACGGTGGCCGGGCCGGTATCGACGAGCTGGACCGGATCTGGGACTCGCTGCCCGCCGTGCGCCCCGAGGACATCCTCGGGACGTGGCGCGGCAGCGAGTTCGTCACCGGCCACAGGTTCGAGGGCTACCTGGCGAAGATCGGCTGGCACGGCAAACGGTTCACCTCGCTCACCGACGTGGCGCCGCTGGTCTGCCGGGACGACTCCGGCGCACTCTTCGACGACGTGGAACGGGCCGGAGGCGGAGCCGCCCTGTACGCCGTCGAGTTCCGCGGGCAGATCACCGCAACCATGGTGTACGACGGGCAACCCGTCCTCGACCACTTCAAACGGGTCGACGAACGCACCCTGCTCGGTGTGATGAACGGCAAGGGTGTCCTCGACGACGGGCGGCACTACTACTTCCTGCTCGAACGGGAGTGACCGGGATGCGCATCCGGGCGGCGGTGGTCGAGACGGCCGGTGGGCCGTTCGTGCTCCGGGACCTCGAACGGGACGGGCCACGCGACGACCAGGTGCTGGTCCGGATCACCGCGGCCGGGATCTGCCACACCGACCTGATCATGCGGCGGCAGTGGCCGGTTCAGCGACTGCCGATGGTTTTCGGTCACGAGGGCACCGGGGTGGTGGAGGCGACGGGCTCGGCCGTCTCGTCGGTCGCCGTCGGGACACGGTGATCGCACAGGCCGTCTCCGGGCTCCGGCGCCGGGGCACGCTGGCGCTCGTCGGCATCGGCGGCACTGCCGAATTCGACATCATGACCGTGATGAAAAACGGTCTCCGGATCCGCGGCGTCATCGAGGGCGACGCCGACCCCGCCACCTTCCTGCCCCAGCTCGTCGACATGCGGCTGCCGATCGACAGGCTGGTCACCACCTACCCGTTCGAGGAGATCGAGACCGCGGCCCGGGACGCAGCGGACGGAGAAGTGGTGAAGCCGGTACTCGTCTTCGGGTAGACATAGGACTCATGAGTTATCCACCGCCGCAGTACCTCGGGGAATCCGGTGAGAAGAGCGCCCTCTACCGGCCCGCCAAGTCGCCACCCGAACTCGACCGCGACGGGACACGCATCCACTACCTCGCCTCCGGGGAGTCGACGGGCGGGCTGTTCGGGCTCTACCGGTGGGAGTGTGGACCTGGCGAAACCGGACCAGAGCCCCACTTCCATCGTACGATCACCGAATCGTTCTACATCCTGTCCGGGATCATGAGCATCTACGACGGGACACAGTGGATCGAAGCCGAGCCGCACGACTGGGTGCACGTGCCGATCGGCGGGGTGCACGGGTTCAAGAACCGGTCCGGGGCGCCCGTCTCGATGCTGCTGCACTTCTCGCCCGGAGCACCGCGGGAAGGCTACTTCGAAGGACTCGCCGACCTGGGGACGATGAACGATGACGAGCGGGCCGCCTTCTTCCTCGAACACGACAACCACTGGGTCTGACTTCTACGCCGCACTGCCCCGCAAACGGATGGGGGCCGGGATCCTGTTCACCGATCCGGGTGGGCGGGTGTTGCTCGTCGAACCCGCCTACAAGCCGGACTGGGAGATCCCCGGCGGGACGGTCGAGGAGGGCGAGTCACCCCGTCTCGCCGCCCAACGGGAGGTCACCGAGGAACTCGGGCTGACCGTCCGGGCGGGACGGCTGCTGGTCACCGACTGGGTGCCGCCGCACGGCGATCGTACCGACGGCTTGATGTTGATCTTTGACGGCGGAACCTTGACGTCCACTTCGGCTGTCACGCTGCCGGCCGCTGAACTGCGCTCCTGGGCCTGGTGCACCGGCGCCGAAGCTCACGACCGGCTGATCCCGCTGCTGGCCCGGCGGGTGACGGCGGCGCTGCGGGCGCGGGACGACGGCAGCTCGCTCTACCTGGAGGACGGGCGGCTCATCGGGTGACCAGGCACGTGCGCCGCCGCTGAATCGTCACCTTCGAAATCTCTCGCGAGAAATCTCCCGGCGGCGGTAGTAGCGGGCCCGGCCCGTTCGTCACATGGGGGAAGACGAGCTGAGGAGTGCTGATGGATCTCATCACCGGCGCGGGCGTGACGGTCACCGTGATCGTCCCGCTTCCACGGGACCAGATGTGGGAACTGATCACCGCCGTCGAACGGACCGGCGCATGGAGTCCCGAGACGTCCGGCGCGAACTGCTCCACCGTCGTCCGGCAGAGTCTCCGGCACGGCCCCGGAGTAACCGGCGCCCGCCTCGCCACCCTGTGCAGCAACATGATCACCACAATCAGCAGAACGGCTTCGACAGCGGGGGTACGACGATGAGGTATCTCATGCTCGTCTGCATCGATCCGGGCTTCACCCCGGGAGCGGACGACGGGGCGCCGGACGTGGACGACTGGGCCGGCGAGATGGACGCCGCAGGCATCCGGCTGACGGGCGACCGGACCCGGCCGGCGAGCGCGGCCACCACCGTGCGGGTCCGCAACCGGGAGGTTCTGGTGACCGACGGCCCCTACATCGAGACGAAGGATGTGATCGCCGGCTTCGACGTCCTCGAATGCGACGACCTGGACCAGGCGATCGAGGTGGCGTCCCGGCATCCGATGGCCTGGAACGGCGTCATCGAACTGCGCCCGGTCTGGCCCTGGGACGAGGACTGACAGGTGACCCGTCACCCCACCGGCGCCCAGCATGACACCCAGGCCGAACCCACTGTGGGTGACCGGATTCAACCCACCGGCGTCCACCGCGACACCCCGGCGGAACCTGCGGCCGGTGACCGGATCGCCGAACTCCACGCCGCCGGGTGGGGCCGGATCGTCGCCGTGATGATCAGGTTCACCGGCGGGAACTGGGACCTGGCCGAGGAATGCACCCAGGACGCCTTCACCCGCGCCCTGGTCACCTGGCCGGAATCCGGCGTGCCGGATCAGCCACTCGCCTGGCTCACCACCACGGCCCGGCGGCGGGCGATCGACATCCTCCGCCGAGCCGCGGTGGAACGGGAGAAGCTGCAGACGATGGCGCTCGAAGCCGACCGGCATCCCGGCGCCTGGTCGCAGGACCGCGGCGGGTCGCACCGCGGCAGGGCGAGCGCCAGTCAACGGGGCGGTGACGGGATGGGCGGTGCGGTCTTCGAGGCTCTGGATGATGCGCAGATTCCGGATGAGCGGCTGGAGCTCGTCTTCACCTGCTGTCATCCGGCGCTCGGTTACGAGGCTCAGGTGGCGCTGACGTTGCGGAGTGTGGTGGGGCTCAGCACCGCGGAGATCGCCCGGGCCTTTCTGGTGCCGGAGAAGACGATGGGGCAGCGGATCTTCCGGGCCAAGCAGCGGATCCGGCATGCGGGTATTCCGTTTCGGGTGCCGCCACCGCATCTGCTGCCGGAACGGTTGTCGGCCGTCCTGCAGGTGCTGTATCTGCTGTTCAACGAGGGGTACGGCGGGGATCCGCTGCTGGGCCGGGAAGCGGTCCGGCTCGGCCGGGTGCTGGTGGATCTGATGCCGGACGAGCCGGAGGCCATGGGTGCGCTCGCCCTGATGCTGATCCAGGACGCCCGGCGCGCGAGCCGGCATGACGACGCCGGGGATCTGGTCCTGCTTGCTGATCAGGATCGGTCGCTGTGGGACTCGGCCCGGATCGCTGAGGGTGCTCGGCTGTGTGAGCGGGCGCTGCGGCGGGGGCGGGCCGGGCCGTTCCAGTTGCAGGCGGCCATCGCGGCGTGTCACGCGACCGCGGCCGGCGCGGCGGACACCGACTGGGATCAGATCGCCGGCCTCTACACCGTACTGCGGAAGGTCGCACCCGGCCCGGTCGTGGAGCTGAACCGGGCCGTCGCGGTGAGCCGAACCGCCGCCGGGCCGGCTGCGGCACTCCGCCTCGTCGACGCCATCGAAGGGCTGCACGGCTACCACCTCTTCCACGCCACCCGGGCCGATCTGTTGCTGCGCACCGGGCAGGATCCCGGCGACGCCTACCGGACTGCGATCCGGCTCGCCCCGGCCGAAGCGGAGCGGCGCCTGCTCACCGAACGACTGCACGCCACTCGGAACGAGGCCGGGGCGCCAGGAGCCTCTCCGCGAACCGGGCCTCGAGACGGGCCGCCCAGCGGGCCACCGGTGGCAGGGTGAGGACGAAGACCATGGCGACCGCGGCGTGGAAACCGATCATCGTCGGGTAACCGTCGCCGAGTCCGATCAGCTCGGGCAGTTCGACACCCTCCTCCGGCAGCGCCCAGCCCCACAGCGCCCAGCTCAGGCCGCCGAGGATAGCCGCCCACCAGGTGGCGACCAGGGTGAACGCGACGGTGCTCGGGATCCAGCGGAACGCCGCGTGGGCCAGGTCCCGCCACGTCTGCCGGTCGCGCAGCACGGACAGCAGCTTGCCGGGAAGGGAGGAGGCCTCGACCGTACGGTAATCGGGGTGTGGGATCTCCTGCCCGAGGACCACCGCGACCCTCTCGCGCTCGGTGACGGCGAAGCCGCGGGCCTGCATCACCGCGAACATCATCAGCGGCAGCCCGACCCAGGCCACGGCCAGCCCGGCGCCGATCGCCAGTGCCGTGACCGGCACCAGCAGCGCTCCGGCGGCCAGCGGCAGTCCGGTGAGGACATATCGCGAGTCGGCGGCGACCCGGGGCACGATGCGGGCCACCGGAGCAGGCGTCAGAACCGGATCGAGCTGCGTCGTCGTCATGCCGAGAACGCTAGTCACCGGAGCCCGCTCTGCCGATGATGCCAGCCCACCTTTCCGGGGTAGGGCTAGCACTACCCTCCGAAGGCTCACACCGCGAGGCGACCACCGGCCCCGATCGGTTCACCGGGCGGGCTCCCTCTCCCGTACGACAGCCTCGGGGTGGGTGGGGACCTCGGCCGGGGGTGGGATGACGGCGATGCCGACCAGGATCAGGGCACCGCCGGTGATCTGGAGGACGGTGAGGGCTTCGCCGATGACGATCCAGGCGAAGATCGAGGCGAAGACGACCTCGAGGAGGCCGACGAAGGAGGCCAGGCGGGAGCCGAGCCGGCTGGAGCCGTAGATGCCGGTGGCGTAGGCGACAGCGGTGCCGAGGAGGGCGACCACTGTCAGCGGCACCCACCAGGCGACCGGTGAGCCGAGCAGGTTCACGTCGCCGAAGGTCATCGTGACCGGGACGAGGCCGGCCACACCGGCCAGGCCGAGGGTGAGGCCGCCGAGGAGCAGGCCGAAGCCGGCCAGGGCGACCGGCGGCAGGCCGTCGGCGGGCCGGGCGGCGACCACGAAGTAGACGGCGCAGCCGATCGCGGCGGCGAAGGCCAGCAGGAGGCCGGACGGGTCGACGGCGTCGAGGGCGCCGGGGCCGATGACCAGAACCAGGCCGCCGATGGCCAGGACCGAGCCGATCAGGACGGCGGGGCGGGGCAGCGTCCTGGTGGTGACCGCGACCCAGACGACGAGCAGCAACGGTGCCAGGTACTCCACCAGCAGTGCCGTGGACACCGGGATGCGGCTGATCGCCGCATAGTAGGTGAGCTGGGTGAACGCGACGGCGATGACGCCCATGCCGACGATCCGCCAGCGGCCCCGCCACAGGGTGTCCCACCGGCCGCGCAGCGAGAGCAGGACGACCGGCAGGAGCAGCACGCCTGCCGTCAGGGCGCGGGCGGTGACCGCGGCGGCCGGGCTCCAGCCCGCTTCCAGTAGCGGTTTGATGAATGCGCCGGACGTGGCGAAGGTCGCCGCTGAAATGACCGCGGCGGTCAACCCGGTGTGGAGTGGCTTCACGACACCCTCTCAGTAAGGGTCTAAGGTTGATACGCCCATGACGCTAAGGCGTCCCCGGATAAGGAGTCAAATTGCTTTTTGCCCCTGACACCGAGGAGGTTCTGGAGTTCGCCACGGCTCTCGTCAACACCGCGGCCGGGGCATCCGACGAGCTGTCCACGGTGGAGGATCTGGCCGCACTGCTGGGCGGCTATCCGTTCTCCGGCCGCATCGACCACGACACGGCCGAGCTGGCAGCGGTGCGCGAGGCCCGGGATCGGCTGCGCTCGGTGTGGACCCTGGAGCGGGACGATGCCGTCATGGCTGTCAACCGGATCCTCCGGGACGCCGGCGCGCTGCCCTATCTGACCCGGCACGACGGTTCCGACTGGCACATCCACGCCACCGAGCCGTCGGCGCCGCTGGCCGAGCGGATCCTGGTCGAGGCGGCCCTGGCGCTGATCGACGTGATCCGGATGGACGAGACGGACCGGCTGCGGGTCTGTGCCGCGCACGACTGTGCCGGGATCTTCATCGACCTGTCCCGGAACGGGTCGAAACGGTTCTGTTCGGTGCGCTGCGGCAACCGGATGAACATGATCGCGTACCGGCGGAGAAGTGGTAAGGACCACTGACCGGTTGGGCCCCTACTCGATAGGGTCGCCGGGTGCCCCGCCGGAATGCCGCAGCCCTCGCCGTCTGCCTAGCTGCCGCGTTCACCACCCTGCTCGACCAGGCGAGCCTCAACACCGCCATCCCGGCACTGCGCAGTGAGCTCGGCGCCGGCCCGGCCACCCTGCAGTGGATCATCGCGGGCTATTCGCTGACGTTCGGGCTGGCGATGATCCCGGCCGGCCGGCTCGGTGACGCACACGGGCGCAAGTGGCTGTTCATCGGCGGGGTGGCGCTGTTCACCACGGCGAGCCTGGTGGCCGCGACGGCGACCGAGGGGTGGGTGGTGGCGGTGGCCCGGCTCACCCAGGGCGCCGGGGCCGGCATCGTGAACCCGCAGGTGTACGGGATCTTCCAGGATCTGTTCACCGGCCGGGAACGGGCCCGGGCGCTGGGCGCCTACGCGACTGTCGGCGGGGTGACTGCGGTGCTCGGGCCGCTGATCGGCGGGGTGGTGCTCGGTGCCGTCGGTGACGAGCTGGGCTGGCGGATCGTACTGCTGCTCAATGTGCCTTTCGGTCTTCTCACCGTACCGCTGGCGATCCGCTATCTGCCGTCCGGCCCGAAACGCGCCGGGCCGCGGACCTCGCTGGACCTGCCGGGTCTGGCCCTGCTGGCGACGGTGACACTCAGCCTGTTGCTGCCGTTCGTGCTGCCCGGCATGCGGCTGGTGCTCGGCCTGGCGGTGCTGGCGTTCGGGCTGCTGCTCTGGTGGGAGCGGCGCTACGCCCGGTCCGGCCGCACCCCGGTGCTGATGCCGGAGCTGCTGCGCTCGCGCGGGTTCACCCTGGGCACGTTGTCGGCGATGTTCCAGTTCGGGGCGACCCTGTCGGCGAACCTGGTGCTGATCCTCTACCTGCAGGACGGTCTGGGCTGGACGCCGTTGCAGGCCGCGCTGCCGATGATCCCGGGCGCGCTCGGGTTCGCGGTGGCGTCGTCGCTGAGCTGGCGAGTGCTGGCCCGGTTCGGGCGGGCCGGCGTGGTCGGGGCGCTGCTGGGCGCGATGGTGGCGAACGCGGCGGCCCTTTTGGTGGTGCTGACCGTGCCGGAGGCGCGGCTGGGCTGGGCGCTGGGGCTGACGCAGCTCGCGTCCGGGGTGGCCGGTGGGCTGATGCTGTCACCGAATCAGGCGCTGACCCTGGCGCACTCGCCCGCCGGAGCGGCCGGGCTGGCCGGGGCGTTCCTGCAGGTGTCGCAGCGGATCTCGGCGACGCTGGCGACCGCCGCGGTCACCGGGATCATGGTCGCCAGTGACGGGGTGACGGCCGGGCTGACCCTGGTGGTGGCGATGATGGCGGCGTCAGCCGCGTGTTCGGCGCTGGATCTGAAGACCCGGCACGATGAGACAAGAGATCCGCGGACCCGGTACGTTGACCGGAATGCGAGTGATCGTGATCAACGGCGGGTCCAGCTCGGGGAAGTCCGGGATCATCCGCTGCCTGCAGGCGATCCTGCCGGATCCCTGGCTGGCACTGGGGACGGACACGATGGTCGAGGCCCTGCCGGCCACGAATGACCTGATCACTTTCGGCCCCGACGGCGAGGTGATCGTCTCGCCCGGGTTCCGGGCCGTGGAAGCGGCCTGGATCGCCGGGGTCGCCGCGATGGCCCGTGCGGGCGCCCGGGTCATCGTCGACGAGGTGTTCGTCGGTCAGGCCGCCTCGCAACAGCGCTGGCAGGAGGCCCTGACCGGTCTGCCGGTGCTGTGGGTCGGGGTGCGATGCGACGCCGCGGTGGCGGCCGGCCGGGAGATCGCCCGCGGCGACCGGACCCCGGGCATGGCCGCGAGCCAGGCCGACCTGGTGCATCAGGGTGTGGTCTACGACCTGGAGGTCGACTCCACGCACACCGAGGCGATCGAGTGCGCCCGGACGATCAGCCGACGTGTAGATGCGGCCACCGACGCCGATCGGGTTCGGCCTGCCGGATCCTCTAGCGGGTGACCGGCGCGACCTCACCCTGCCCGAAGATCAGGTAGCGGGCGAAGTTGGTGACCGGGTTGCCCTCGGTCCATTCGAAGTAGATGTGCGGCCGCCGGTGGGTCTCCTGCTGGATCCAGAGCAGCAGGGAGGCGAGCGCGCTCGGCACCGACGAGGAGCCCTCCACCCGCAGCACCCGGTACACCGCGCCCAGCGCCGTGATCAACAGCAACGTGACCAGGACCTCCTGACCGTGCCAGGCGTCCGGCCAGTATGGGTTCTCGTCGATGTGCGCTGTCGCGTCGGCAGCCGACAGGGTGATCGTGATGATGAAGTCGGTGGCCGCGAACCCGAGCAGGACCAGGACGAACAGCTTGCCCTTCCAGAACGACAGCAGCTTCACCAGCATCGCGATCGAACCCTCGCCGTGCGGAGCCAGGAACGTAGCGCTGTCACACGCTAGAGCGTTCCACCGGCGGACCGGCACCTGCTCGTGACAGCGCGTAAATAGAACGTCAATTCATCGGGGTGAAGTGACTCCCCCGCACCTCACCGCCGGGACCGCTGGCGATGCAGTGCAGCATCGTCGTCGCCCCGACCGGCACCGGCCAGGCATCCACCTGCCAGCTACGGGTCTTCTCCGGGTCACGGCTGCGGGTCGCCATGAACTCGGCGTTGCACATCGCTGCCGCGTCCGGCCGGGTGGCCAGCGACTGTTCACCGATCGTGACACCACCGGCCGGCAACGGGACCGCCGCGAACGTCTCCCAGTAATGGTCCTCCCCGCAGTCCTCACGTCGCGGCGGGGAGGCCACCCCCGAGTTCGAGACCAGGCCGCCCCAGCACAACGGCTCGGTCGGGCACCAGCCGGTCTCACATTCGGTGAACAGGTCCGGAGTGGTGGCCGTCTGCCCCGTCTCCGTCTCCGTCTCCGGAGCCGCCACCACACCACCGTCCTGCCGTACCACCTCCCACGCCACCACCCCGCCGACCACGATCAACAGTCCGGCCAGGGCGGCGAGCAGCACCGGAGTCCGGGAGCCCGGGCGCGGGACGGCGGCGAGCGGCACCGGCTGTGGGCCGGTCAGCGCCTCCCGGGCGGCACCGGCCAGTTCCCGGGCCGACGGCCAGCGGTCCAGCGGGTCCACCGCGAGCGCCCGCTCGACCACCGCCTGCACCGGAACCGGCAGGTCCACCTTGATCGTGCGCGGGCCACCCTGCAGACGCTGCAACGCCACGGCGTACGGGTTGTCGCCCACGAACGGTTTCTCGCCGGCCAGGCACTCGTACGCCACCAGGCCCAGCGAGTAGACGTCGCTGAGCGGCCCGGCCGGTTCGCCACGCACCTGCTCCGGCGACAGATACGTGGGCGTGCCGAGGATGGCCCCCGACGCGGTCAGCTGACTGGCCGACTCGTGGCGGGCGATACCGAAGTCGGTGATGACCACGGATCCGTCCCGGCGTACCAGCAGATTGGCGGGTTTGATGTCGCGGTGGACCAGCCCCTGATCGTGCACCGCCTGCAACCCGGCGGCGGCCTGCTCGATCAGGCGCATCGTCTCGGCCGGCGCCAGCCGCCCCCGGGACAGCCGCTGAGCGAGGGACTCACCGTCGACGAACTCCATCACCAGGTAGAGAGTGCCCTGGTCACGGCCGAAATCGTGGATCGAGGCGACGGCCGGATGGTTGATCCGGGCCATCGAGGTGGCCTCCGCCTCGAACCGTTTCGCAAAATCCGGATCGCCGGCGACGGCGGCAAGCATGACCTTCACCGCGACGGTACGCCCCAGCACCTCGTCGACGGCCAGCCACACCTCACCCATGCCGCCCGCGCCGACACGCTGCCGCAGAAGATAACGGTTCCCGATTCGCACCCCGGCCTGTAGCACCGCGCCAGCCTAATCCCCGGTCCCCGGCACCGGCTCATCCGTCGACGCCGGAAATGGACTCGTACGTATGAGACCGTGCCATCTGATGACGGCCGGAGCCGATGGTGCTGCGGCGTCGAGCGGCTCGAGCACTACCGGTCGCTCGGTGCCGACGAGTTCAGCTTCCCCATGCTGCCGTCCTTGAGCTGACTGAGGCTGACTGAGGCTGAGCTTGACCCCGACGCGGCGTCATGGTTTGCGATGGGGGCATGAACCGGGTCCCCATCGCCTATCTCGTCTCCTACGTCCTGTCGCTGCTCGGCAACTCGATCGCCGGGGTCGCGTTGCCCCTGCTGGTCCTGCAGATCACCGGGAGTGCCCTGGCCACCGGTGCGGTCGCCGTCGCGAGTGCGCTGCCCGCGGCAGTGGCCGGGCTGCTGATGGGGGTGGTGATCGACCGGATCAACCGGCGGACCGCCTCGGTCCTCACCGACGTGATCTCGGCGTTGTCGGTGGCCGCGCTGCCGCTTGTCGACTCCGCGGTGGGGCTGTCGCTGGGCTGGTTCGTGCTGTTCGCGGTGATCGGCTCGTTCGGGGACGTGCCGGGGCTGACCGCCCGGGAGGCGATGATCCCGGGTGTCACCCGGCTCGGGCGGATCAGCGCCGAACGGCTGATCGGCCTGCGGGAGGCCCTCGGCGCGGTGGTGATGCTGGCCGGGCCGGCCGCCGCGGGCACCCTGATGGTGATCCTCGACGGAACCACCGTCCTGTGGGTCACCGCGGCCACGTCGGCGGCCGCCGCGGCGGTCACGCTGCTGATCCCGAAGACCGCCGGCGCGATCACCCCGGCCGCGGACAAGGTCCGGCTGCGGGCCGGATGGCAGACCCTGGTCCGGTCGCCGTTCCTGCTCACCACCACCGTCGTCAGCATGAGCATGATCCTGGTGATCAGCGGTTTCCAGGCGCTGGTGCTGCCGGTGCACTTCACCGTCACCGGCCGTCCGGAACTGCTCGGCTTCGTGCTCAGCGCGCTCGCTGTCGGTCTGCTCGCCGGCGGCGGAACCTACGCGGCAGCCGGCGGCCGGGGCCGGCGGCGCACCTGGTTCACGGCCGGGCTGCTGATCACGGTCGCCGGGTTCGGTGTGCTGGCGACACTCGCCGCGCCGTGGGTGGTCTTCGCCGGGGCCGCCCTGGTCGGGCTCGGCAACGGCCTGTTCGGCAGCCTGATGGGCGTGCTGATGATCGAACGGATCCCGGACGAGCTGCGCGGGCGGGTGGCGGGCGTGCAGAACTCGGCGCTCACCGTGGCCCCGGCGATCGGCATGGGCGGCGCCGCGATCCTCACCGAACAGTCCGGTGCGGGCCTGGCCGCCGTGGTCCTCGCCGTCCTCTGGGCGGTCACCGGGGCCGTCTCGTGGTGCGCCCGGCCGCTGCGGGACCTGGAGCCGCGCCCGGTCACCGTAGGCTCGGTGGCGTGAACAGCGGCGAGATCGCCCGGCTGGCCGGCGTCAGTGTCCGCACCCTGCGGCACTACCACCAGATCAACATCCTTCCCGAGCCGGTACGACGGACCAACGGCTACCGCTCGTACGACATCCGGGATCTGGTCCTGTTGTTGCGCATCCGCCGGCTGGCCGAGCTGGGAGTGGCGCTCGACGACATCCCGGCCCTGCTGGACGCACCGGAGCACGCCGACCGCGTGCTCGACGACCTGGACCGGGAGCTGGCCGGCCAGATCAACCGGCTGACCGCCCGGCGGGCCGTGATCGCCCGGCTGCGGGCCACCGGCGCCAGCCCCGACATCCCGCCGGAACTCGCCGAGATGGCCCTGCTCTCCGGCCCGGACCTGCCACCCGACCTGGCCCGGCTGGACCGGGAGATGATGACGCTGCTGCACCACGGCCTCGACGACGACGGGCGGGCCGCCTTGACCGAACTGGTGGGCCGGGTGGTGGACCCCGAGCTGCTGCCGGTGATGACCGAGCTGGCGATGCGGTTCGCCGGTCTCGGGCCGGGCACCACCGAAGCGGAGATCGACCGGTTGATCGCCGATTTCCACAGCGCCCTCGGCCACCTCGGCGACGAACGGTTCACCGAATCCGGGGACGGGGTGGGCACGCTGCTCGACGCGTACCAGAAATCGGTCTTCAACGATGCCCAGCAGCTGTTCTTCAGCCGCATGACAGCCGGTCCGGGTGAAACCGCTCGTCCCTGACCGGGTCAAAAGGCCAGATCGGTCAGCGTGCGCACCAGCGCGGCCGGCGTCGGCCGGTCGTGCATCTCGGCGCGCAGCCGCCGGGCGGCCGTCGTGTACCGGTCATCGGCGAGCAGCTTCTCGATCGCGGCCCGGACGGTCGCCGCGTCGGCCTGGTGACCCGGCAGGTGTACGGCAGCGCCCGCCGCGGCCACCCGCCGGGCCGCCACGGTCTACTCACCTGCGCGCCGGATCGGCTGGCGCTGGTCAGCGGCGGCCCGCTCGACCTGGTCGTCGAGGTCGCGGTCGGGGAGATCCGGCGGCGGCCGAGCCGGATCGACCGCATGCGGATCGACACGGTGCTGCGGACCGGGTACACGCAGATCGCCGAGGGCAGCGGCTGGCTGCGCTGCATCGACCCGGGCGTCTATCGCCGCCTGCGCCGGACCGCGCTCCCGCACGGCCCCGGCACACCACCTCCGGTGCCGGCGATGCCACCGGACCGGGTCGGGCGCGCCGGCACCGGCAACGTCGTCATCGGCCCGGCCGGCGGGACACGTCGCGGCTATCCGCTCCGGGTCCTGACTGACCATCCGGTCTTCTTCGACCACGCCCTCGATCACGTCCCGGGGATGCTCGCCATCGAGGCCCTCCGGCAGGCCGCCGTCGTCGGGGCCGGCCTGCCCGGTGCCCGGCTGACCGCCGTCGACGCCCAGTTCGACGGCTTCCTGGAACTCGACCGGGACTGCACGGTGATCCCCCGGGTCCGCACCGAACAGAGGGGCGGATGGGACGTGCTGGTCGACATCGAGCAGAACGAGCGCTCCGTCGTCCGCGGCTCGGTGTCACTGACCTCGTGAGGATCTCAGACGCCGACCGGCTCCCGGCGCAGCGCGGACACGAACCCGAGGTAATGGCCCAGCTTCCGGCTGACGACGAGGCCCGGCAGGAGAAGCTCCCACATCTCCGCCACCCGGTCGAACAGCGTCCGGCGTTCCTCGAGCACCTGCGCCACGAGCTGGAGTCCGGTGAAGGCGCTGACGATGAACCGGGCGGCCCGGCCGGGGTCGACGGAGGCACGCAGCTCACGCTCCGACCCGGCGCGCCGCAGCAGATCCTCCACCGCCCTGATCCAGTCCAGATAGGGATCCGTCCGTGGGTGCTGGAAGGTCCCGTTCTCCAGGGTCAGCCGGATGCCGGCCCGGACCACCGGATGCTCGACCAACTGCCCGGCCAAGCCGAAGGACATCCGTACCAGCCCCTCCATGGCCGGGCCGGGCTGCGCCGAGATCGCGTTCGCGTGCCCCATCCACATCAGGTGCTGTTCGTTCACCACCGCGTGGGCCAGCTCCTCCTTGGAGGCGAAGTGGAAGTAGAGCGAGCCCTTGGTGACACCGGCGTGCGAGATGACGTCGGCCAGGCTGGTGGCGCCGAATCCGTGACGCTCGAACATCTCCGCCGCAGCCCGGATGATCGTGTCGTGGGTACGCACCGAGCGCGCCTGTCGGGCCATGTCGTTCCTCTGTGCGTCCAGAAACCGGTTGACCGGTACTTTCCCGCACCGGGACGGCCTCTGGCAAGGCGTACCCGGCCGGTGGGAGGTACGGCGGCGTGACCCGGGTCCTGCTCACCGGTTCGACCGGCTTCATCGGCTCCGCCGTCCACCGGCGCCTGGCGGATCTCCCCGGTGTCCGGCTCCGGCTGCTGCGCCGCGAGCCCTCCCCCGGCCGGTCGGACGTCGTCACCGGTGATCTCACCGACCCGGCCGGCCTGCGCGGGCTCTGCGACGGCGTGGACGTCGTCGTGCACGCCGCCTCCTACGTCGGGCCGGATCCCGGCCGGTGCGCGAGTGTCAATGCCGTGGGCACGGCGAATCTGGTCAGCGAGGCACACCGCGCCGGAACGCCGGGGCTCGTCTACGTCAGCACCGCCTCGGTCTACGGGCGCGGACCACACACCGAGGTGACCGAGGACGCCGTCCCGGCCCGACCGGAGTCCCCGGTGAGCAGCACCCGGCTGGCCGCCGAGAAGCTGATCCGGGCGGCCGGGGGCCTGGTGATCCGGCCGCACCTGGTCTACGGCCCGGGCGACCGGTGGGTGGTCCCGGCGCTGGCGACCCTGCTCCCCGCGCTGCCCGGCTGGGTCGACGGCGGACGTGCCCGGATGTCGATGATCCATGTCGACGACCTGGCGCGTCTGGTGACCTCGCTCGCCCTGGACCCGCCCCCGGGCAGCGCCGGCGCCGTCTACCACGCCAACCACCCCGAGCCGGCGGTGGTCCGCGAGGCCGGCGAGGCCCTGGGCCGGAGCCTGGGCTTCGCCTGGCCGTCCGGAACCGTGCCGTACGACCAGGCCGTCCCGGAACTGCCCCCGGGATCCGGCGGCGGCACCTCGACCTGCTGAGCTTCGATCACTGGTACGCGTCCGCACGGCTGTGGCGGCTCACCGGCTGCACGCCCAGGCCGCCGTTCGTGCAGGATCTGTCCGCGGCGCCCCGGTGGTATCCCGGACCGGGGCGCCCCTGACGTCAGTCGCCGGCGAGTTCCGCGACCGCCCCGAGCGCCGTGTCGATCTGTTCCGGCCGGACGAAGTAGTGCGGTGATGCGCGCACGACAGCGGTCAGGTCCCGGGCCCGCATGTCGAGCAGCGTGGAGGGCTGCCTGCTGACGGTCACCGTGATGCCGGCTCCGGCCAGGGTGTCCCGGACGTGATCGGGGGCGACCCCGTCGACCGTGAAGGTCACCAGGCCGCAGAGCTGCTCCGCCGAGTCGGTCACGGTCACTCCGCGCAGGTCCCGCAGGCCGTCGCGGAGCCGCTCGGCGTTGCGGTTGATCGCTGTCCGCACGTCGGTGACGTCCAGCTCGAGCAGGTAGTCCACCGCGGCGCCGAGCCCGAGTGTGGCGGCGACGTCCGACTCCCAGAGCTCGAAGCGGCGCATGTCGTCGCGTACCCGATAGCGCATCGGCTCCTCCCAGACGGCGCTGCGCAGGTCGAGCACCGGCGGTTCCCAGCTCGTCAGCCACCGTGGGTGCAGGTACCCGAAGCCGGTGCCGCGCGGCCCGCGCAGCCACTTGCGGCCAGTGCCGGTCAGCGCGTCGACACCCAGCTCGGTCACGTCCAGTTCCAGTTGGCCGGCCGACTGACAGGCGTCCAGCAGGACGACGGCGCCGTGCGCGTGAGCGAGGTCGGCGACCGGCCGGACCGGGTTGATCAGCCCGCTGTTGGTCGGAACATGGACCAGGGACACTACCGCGACCCGTTCATCGAGCAGACCGGCAAGCGCGTCGAGGTCCACCGTCCCGTCCGGACGGCTGGGGATCACCTCGACCGAGGCGCCGGTGTGGCGGGCCCGGTGCAGAGCGGCGACGGCGTTGCTGGCGTACTCCACACCGGACAGCAGCACCCGGTCGCCGGGACGCAGCGGCACGGCGTAGAAGAACTGGGTCCAGGACCGGGTGGCGGAATCGCTCACCGCGATGGTCCCCGCCGGAGCGTTCAGCAACCGGCCGAGACTGCTCCGGACCCGGCCCAGATCCTCCTCACGTTCGGCGGCCGCGCGATAGCCGCCGATCTCCGCCTCCCGCCGGAGGTGCCCGACGACGGTGTCGAGCACGGGCGCCGGCGGCAGGGAGGATCCCGCGCTGTCCAGGAACACCTGCTCCGCCGCGCCGGGGGTGTCAGCCAGCACCCGCTGCCAGTCGATCACGATGACTCCTTTCGATGCCGGTGTCGGCCCCGGGCCGACACCGGCGCATCCAAAACCGACCGGGTTCCCCGAAAAGTCTACTTGCCACTCCTTTGCAAGAGGCTTCGGCCGTGCCAGGATGAGAAGGTGCGGGCCACCAGCGGCCCGCACCTCACGTTGTTCAAGTTCCAGCAGTTCAGAGCATGTGTGAGCTGATCCGGCGTAAAGCCCCGGGCGCGCACTCGGTCCTTACCACAAGGGCGCCTGGCCGAACTGCCACACGGACGTGCACAACCCCCGATGGGAGAACCCACATGCCGGCACGGCCCGGTTCCGGCCGTCTGCTCGACCCCCTGCGCGAGTCGGTGGGCGGACTCCCTCGAGAGTTCTGGTGGTTGTGGACCAGCACACTGATCAATCGCCTCGGCGGCTTCGTCACCACGTTCCTGTCTCTTTACCTCACCGCGGACCAGGGATTCTCGGCGAGTTTCGCCGGCCTGGTCGCGGCCATGTACGGGCTCGGCGGAGCGGTCTCGGCGGTGCTCGCCGGAATGGCGGCGGACCGCTTCGGCCGCCGGCCCACCCTGCTGATCTCCCAGCTCGCGACCGCGGCGGCGCTGGCCACCCTGGGCGTGATGCAGCACCCGGTCGCCATCGTGGTGGTCGCCACCGTCCTCGGGCTCAGCGCCAACGCCTCCCGCCCGTGCATCCAGGCGGTCATCGCCGACCTGGTGCCGCGCGCCGACCAGGTGCGCGCCTTCTCCCTCAACTACTGGGCGGTCAACATCGGCTTCGCGCTGGCGTCGGCGGGCGCCGGCCTGCTGGCCGAGCGGGGATACCTTCTGCTCTTCTTCGGCAACGCCCTCTCCGTCCTGGCGTGTGCTCTTCTCATCTATCTGAAGGTCCCGGAGACCATGCCCGGCAGACCGGCCGGGACCACACCGGCACACGGCCGGACCGGCCACCACGGCATGGGACCGGTGTTGCGCGACGGCCGGTTCACCGCCGCCACCGGCCTGGCGTTCCTGCTGGCCATGGTGCTGATGCAGTACACCACCTCGCTCCCGGTCAGCATGGGCCTCAACGGCTTCTCCAGTGCCGACTACGGGATCGCGATCAGCATGAACGGCCTGGTCGTGGTGCTGGGCACGATCCCGCTGACCCGTGCGATCAAACGCCGGAACCCGCTCGACGTACTGGTCGTCGCCGCTCTGCTGTCCGGGTGGGGCTTCGGGCTCACCGCCCTGGCGGACTCGGTTCCGCTCTACATCGCCACTGTCTGCATCTGGACGCTCGGCGAGATCCTCAACTCCCCCACCAGCATGGCAGTGGTGGCCGCCCTGTCACCCACCGACGCCCGCGCCCGCTATCAGGGCCTGCACACATTCGCCTGGTCCGCGGCCACCTTCGCCGGCCCACTGCTGGGCGGCCTGGCGATCGACCATCTCGGCGACGACACACTGTGGTTCGCCTGCGCGGCGCTGGGCACGATCGTGGCGCTCGGCTATCGCCTGCTGCGCAGCCGCTTCGCCCCGCTGTTCGACACCGCACTCCCCGACGGCACGCGAGTGAAGGCGGGCGGCGCCGGCTGACCGGAACCCCACTTTGCACAGAATTTGCGTACGGCTTCGTCAATCATCGGCAAAGTCGGTTGCCAGCTTTCCCGGAATGCTTTAACGACCCCGTCGATCAGCGACTCCGATGCGGATGAATATTACGGATTCCCACCTCCGTGAGGTTCGACACATTTAACTTCGTTGATTAGTTTACGCCTATCGATATAGCGTCTATAACAGCCGAACGGAACCGCGATAGGGAGACTCCGTGCCGATCACCGACGCGACGACCGAGATCGCCAAGAAGGAGTACGACGACGCCGGCTGGCACCGCAGCCCGCACCGGCTGAGTGCCGACATTCTCGAAAAGGTGCGCGCCGCCATCGAGGAGATCAGCCGGGAGACCCGGCCGGAGGTCGTCCACGAAAAGGGGACGAACGTGGTCCGGGCGGTGCACGGATGCCACCTGTACGACGAGACGAGCGCCCGTCTGGTCCGGCTCCCCCTCTTCGTCGAACTGGCCGAGGCGCTCACCGGCGACCAAGTCTACGTCTACCAGTTCAAGGTGAATCTGAAGCAACCGCACGAGGGCGCGGCCTGGCCGTGGCACCAGGACTACACGTTCTGGAAGAACGAGGACGGGATGACCGACGACCGGGCGGTCAACATCGCGATCCTGCTCGACGACACGCACGAGGACAACGGCCCGCTCCTGGTCCTGCCCGGCACGCACCGGCTGGGGCTGGTGGAGTCCTCGGGCGGCGCCGACGCCGGCAGCGGCGACTGGCGGAAGCACGTCTCGGCCGATCTGGAGTACACCGTGCCCGACGCGGAGGCGGAGCGGCTGGCCGGGGAGCACGGCCGGATGCTGATCACCGGGCCGGCCGGCACGATCTACGCCTTCCACCCCAGCATCGTGCACTCGTCGTCGGCCAACCGCTCCCCGGACCGGCGGGCGATGTTGCTGATCACCTACAACGCGGTCAGCAACGCCACGCACTCGTCGCCCCGCCCCGAGTTTCTCGTCGGCACCGACACGCGGCCGGTGATCGCGGCCGGCGACAACCGGATCTGATCGCGACCGCTCTGCCGTATCGGGGGAAGAAATGATTCACAGGTCCATTCTCGACACCGTCGGGAAAACCCCGGTGGTCAAGCTCTCGAAGGTCGAGGAGCTGACCGGTTTCCACATTCTGGTCAAACTCGAATCCTTCAATCCGGGCGGCAGCATAAAAGATCGCGCCGCCCTCGCGATGATTACGCGCGCCGAGCACGACGGCCTCCTCGAACCGAACGGAACAATTGTCGAATCCACTTCCGGGAATCTCGGCAAGTCTCTCGCGCTCATCGGTGCGGTGAAGGGTTACCGCGTCGTCATCGTCGTCGACCCGAAGACGCCCAGCAGCGTTCTGAGGTTTGTCAGATCGCTGGGCGCGGACATCGACATGGTCCGCACCCCGGACGAGGACGGCGGGTATCAGAGACCACGCCGGGCACGGGTCCGGGAACTCCTGGCGACGATTCCCGGCGCCTTCTGCCCAGACCAGTACGACAACCCGGTGAACCCCCTGGCGCACGCCACCACCACCACCGCCACCGAACTGCTCGCCGATGTGCCGGAGTTCGACACCCTCGTCGCGGCGGTGAGCACAGGCGGGCACCTCAGCGGTCTGGCATCCACCGTCAAGAAGCGGCTGCGTCCTGGAACTGAACCTGGAGAACCCCGGCGCCATCAACTGGACCATCCGCTCCACCGGCGTCGACAAGTCGACCGAGGTCGTCGACCTGTTGATAGCCGCTCTCGAACGTGACGGGCGGCTCAAGCCGCTCGACAGCTGACTCGGCAGGAGGTCACCGCACCGTGCTTCATCCGGATTCCGCGAGCGCCTGGGCGCGTTATCTCGAGGCGGCCGGCGCCGACGCGCTGGAGGACGTCACCAGCTTCAAGGCAGCCATCCACCGCGAGCGTTTCCCGCATCTCTTCCCGCCGCCGATCTTCACGCACGAGTTCGCCGGTGAACTGGCGACGGTGGCCCAGCGCCTGCTGGACCTGCTGTACTCCCTGCCCGACCGGATCTTCGGCGGCGACGAGCGGCGCCTCATCGAGAGGTATGTGCCCCGGACCTTCCGGATCACGCCCGCCGACGTGGACACCCTGCTGGCGGCGAAGGACGACTACGTCCTCAAACCCACCTCCGAGTACGGCGGCCGGGGCATCCTCTTCGGCGACCAGACTCCGGTGGCGTCCTGGACCGAGACGGTACGGGCGGTCGCGGCCGGCGGCGACTACGTGGCGCAACGCCGGCTCGCCGAACTGTGGCGCTACCCCGGTTTCGACGGGGCCGGCCACCGCGACTATCACGTGGTGCTGGGCCCGTTGATGTTCGGCGGCGCCTACGGCGGAACGCTTGTCCGCTGGACCGACGTCGAGGGGCGCAACCTGCTGATCAACGTGCGCAACGGGGCCGAGGCCGGTGCGCTGCTGAGCGCCTGAGCCGGCTCTGTCCCGGGAGCACCGTGGCTCCCGGGACAGAGCCGCCGTCCAACTACTTGGCGTCCTTCAGGGCGGCGAGCGCCTGGGCCGCGATGAAGTACTTGTTGCGGCCCAGCTCGCCGATGGTCTTGATGCCGAGGGCGTCGCGGATCAGCTTGCCGCCGTTCGTGCTGACGCCGGCCAGCGCCTCCACCGGCGCGTCCAGGATCTCCTCGAGGGTCTTGTCCTGGTAGGCCTTGTCGAGAACCTTCTCCAGGTCGGCGCTGATAGCCACGATTCCTCCGCGGGGTCGAGAGTGGAACTTCCGGCCGGAGAGTAGCGGATCTTGACCGGGTGACCCGGAGGGGCCTCCCCCGATTGAACGAAAGGTCAGCTCAGCAGGCGGCCCAGGTTCTCCGGGGTGAAGAAGTCGGCGGGAGACGTGACGCCTGAGGTGAGGCGCATGAAGGCGTCCATCTTGTCCTGATCACCGGCGATCGCGCCGACCAGTGCGACAGTCTGCTCGTCCGGCGGCTGCAGAGCGGCGATGCCCAGCGTCATCTGATAACGGGGCATCGCCCGGGCGTCCCGGCTCGCCTGGTAGCGGGGCAGGTCGCCGTCGACGATCGCCGCGGCCAGCAACTCGGCGTCCAGGAAGGCGTCGGTGATGCCCTGCGCGGTGATGTAGTCACGGCTGTAACCGGCGTCCCCGACCAGTGCCCAGCCCGGCCCGTACGGCACCTTGAGGTAGTTGTGCACCGACGAACCCACCCATCGGGTCTCCTGTTCGGCCTCGGCGAACCGGTCGGCCCAGGCGGGGGCGGTGGCGAACATGGCGGCCATCGTGGCGTCGACGTCGTTGCGGTGCTCGGCCCGCTCCTCGTACGGCCATCCGCCGATCACCAGGGTCTGGTCGTCGTTGGTGGGGCAGACCGCCCAGCCCCGGCCGGGCCGGCTGTACGCCTCGAACGTGTCGGTCGGCAGGTTGCTGAAGTAGGCGTAGTAACCGACGGTCAGCGGCGGCCGATCCTCGTACGCGGCCGCGCCGACGGCCTTGGCGACCACCGAGTTCCGCCCGTCGGCACCGACCACGAGCCGGGCGTGTTCGACGGTGCCGTCCCGGCCGCGGATGCCGGTGACCGTACCGTCGTCATCGGTCAGGATCTCCTCGACCGAGAAGCCCTCCCGAACCTCGGCGCCGGCCTTGACCGCCGCGTCCAGCAGGATCTTGTCGAGCAGGATGCGGCGGGGCGCGTAGGCGTACGGCTCCTCCGGGGTGCCCGGCGCACCGGCCACGGTGACCGGGCCGAAGTCCGAGGAATACCGTCCCACCGGGGGTACGCCGGTGGCCAGCACCTGGTCGAGCAGGCCCCAGCGGCGCAGCGCGGCCACCCCCGGCGGGTGCAGGACGTGGGTGGACACGGTGTCGCTCGGGAACGTGTCCCGGTCCACCAGCAGCGTCCGCAGCCCCTGCCGGGCCAGCAACATCGCCAGTGGTGCCCCGGCGACCCGGGCCCCCACCACGATCACGTCAAAATCAGTCATTGATCTCCCCCACACAGAACCCGGGCCGAACTTCAAGCCATAGTGGAGTGTCGGCCCGGCCGTGTCGATGGGCCGGGCGGACATCGCTTCTCAGGAGCGGGCGTAGCGGGGCACGTAGTCCTGGCCGGAGAGTTCCCTGATGGCGGCGACGATGGCGTCGGTGGCGGCCCGCCGGTCGCGGGCACTCTCCGGGTCGGTGGCGATCGCCGACAGCTGCACCGGCTTGCCGAAGACCACCCGGACCCGGGCCGGGCGCGGCACGATCGCCCCGGGCGGCAGCACCCGGTCGGTGCCGAACATCGCCACCGGCACCACCGGGGCCTTCGACCGCAGGGCCAGCCACGCCACCCCGGTGCGGCCGCGGTAGAGCCGGCCGTCGGGTGACCGGGTGCCCTCCGGGTAGATGCCGAACGGGTCGCCGCGTTCCAGCACCTCCAGGCACGAGTCGAGGGAGCGGACCGCGGCCCGGGTGTCGTCCCGGTCCACCGCCACCTGCCCGTCGCGGGACATGAACCAGGACACGAAACGTCCCCACGGGCCACGGCCGGTGAAGTACTCCGCCTTCGCCATGAAGGTGATCTTCCGGCCGAGTGCCACCGGCAGGAACGTCGAGTCCGTCACCGACAGGTGGTTGGAAGCGAGAAGCAGAGGACCATGCGCCGGTACGTGTTCAACCCCCTCCACCTTCATGCGGACAACCTTCTTGACCAGTTCGTACACGTGCCGGCCTCTCCCTCGAACTCGGGTTTCTGAACTCTGCAACGATCAGACGCCGCCGATGCTCTGGCTGATCGCCTCGATCAGTGGTGACGCCATGACCGGGCGATCGGTGGCGACGGTGATGACCGGGCCGATGCCGAGCGGCGCGGCCCCGGCCGACCAGAGGTGCCAGTCACCCGAAGGCGCCCGGCTGCGGGCGTAGGCCAGCTCCGGCGGCACCGAGCACCAGATCTCGACGACCGCGCGGGCTCCGGAACGGGCCACCCCTTCGGTGGCGAATCCCAGGTCACGGGGCCGGAACCACCAGCTCTCCAGGACGACGACTCCGGGGGTGGCGGCGGCGAGTTCCCACATCAGCCGGGCAGCGGCGACCCCCAGGGCACTCGGTGGCACTCCGGGCGCGGCCGCGGCCAGGGCCTGTTCGAGGGAGTCCTCGGCGATCAGCGGCACGCGCAGGGCAGGTGCCAGCCGCCCGGCGAGGGTGCTCTTGCCGGAGCCGGGAAGACCGTTGATCAGAATCAGCCGGTGGGCCACGGAGAGAATGCTGCCAAACACATGCTCGCCGCGGCACCGTTCAGACGGACACGGCTCACCACTGTTGCGCAGTGGTGAGCCGTGCAGGGGTGCAGATGGTCAGCAGGCGCCCTGGGCCACCTTGGACTTTCCGGACGTGCTGGCCGGAACGGTCAGGCAGACGATGTCGCTGCCGGAGGTGACCTCCGCCTTGCGGGCGCCGACGACCTCGACGGTGACGCCGGGGATGGTCATCTCGGCGGCGGCGTCCTTGAGGTGGTCGGCGGGCTTGCCGCCCTCGCCGAGCGCCTTCAGGATGGCCTGGGTGCCGACCAGGTCGGCCCAGGTCTTGGCGTCACCGGCGGTGGTGTCGCCGCCGAGGCCGGTGCCGGCACCGGTGGCACCGCCGGCGGCACCGGAGATCGCCTCGAAGATCTTGGTCATGTCGAGCTTGGTGGCGCCGTCCGGCACGGTGATGTCGGCACCGTCGGCGATCTCGATCCGCGCGGTGGCGCGGCCGGTGTTGCCCTCGACGAACTGCAGGAAGTTGATCTCGAACGCCTTGAACTCACCGTTGTCCACCCAGAGGTCAAGGACGATCGGCTTGTCCGCGGGTGCGGTCTTCATCGCCTCGCCGAGGCTGCTCTTCACCAGTTCGCCGGTGCTCTCCCCGGCGATCTTGGCGTACGCGTCGATGAAGCGCTTGGCCTCGGTCCACGCCTTGACAGTGGACGTGGTGGCGACCAGGTGGGTCTTGTCCTGGGTGTCCCGGACGACCTCGGCGCTCTCCAGGAGGTTCGTCGCGCTGGTCTTCAGCTCGGTGGCGAGCGCCTCGGTCTGCGCCGGGTCGACGCTGGGGGCCACCCCGGTGGTGCCCTCGGCGAGCTTCGTCAGCTCCTTGTAGTCGACCGAGACCCAGCCGCCGCCGAGCAGGGTGTCGAGACCGGGCACCGCGTCGGCACCCTGCTTGACCTCGTCGATGTCGGCCTGGGTGCCCCCGAACTTGGTGACCAGGTCGTTGACCGGGACCTTGAGGTAGCCGACCTGGTCGACGACCCGGACCTCGGCACCGGTGACGCCGTCGATGGTCGCGTTGAACAACGCCTTGTCGTCGGCGACACCCGAACCCGCCTTGTCCCAGGCGATGGTGAACGACGAGTTGTACAGCTTGCGGAGGATGTCGGCGTCCGACTCCTCGAACGTGGAGTCCTCCTTCTTCACCGCCGCGATCATGTCGTCGACGTTGCCGCCCGGCTTGATGGTGAAGCCGGACTTGCCTGTCGCACCCAGTTCCTCAGCCGCCTGGCGCAGTTCGAGTTTCGGCTCGAGCTGCTGGATCTGGTTCGCACACCCGGCCGTGACGGCGAGGGCGGTGACACCGGCGAGAGTGCCGGCCACAAAGCGCTTCAACGCGGAGTTCTCCATTCGAGGGGCAACGCGACACTCCCCCGTGCCGCGACCTGGGAGTGTAGAACCATTCATCAATGGCCCGCGCTCCCATTTACCTCGATGGAGTCGTCCGGTTCGCCGCGCTCTTTCGCTGACCTGCGGCGAACCGGCTGATCGACGGGAATTCCCAGCCGATCAGCTGGACGTCACCGCTTGACGTACTCGGCCAGGTGTTCACCGGTGAGTGTCGACCGGGTCGCGACGAGTTCCGCCGGTGTCCCCTCGAAGACCACCCGGCCGCCGTCGTTCCCGGCGCCCGGCCCGAGGTCGACGATCCAGTCGGCGTGCGCCATCACCGCCTGGTGGTGCTCGATGACGATCACCGACTTGCCGCTGTCGACCAGCCGGTCGAGCAACCCCAGGAGTTGTTCCACGTCGGCCAGGTGCAGGCCGGTGGTGGGCTCGTCGAGGACGTAGACGCCGCCCTTCTCGCCCATGTGGGTGGCGAGTTTGATGCGCTGCCGCTCGCCGCCGGAGAGGGTGGTCAGCGGCTGGCCCAGGGTCAGGTAGCCGAGGCCCACGTCGGCGAGGCGTTTCAGGATGGTGTGCGCAGCGGCCAGCTTGCCGTCCCCGGCGGCGAAGAAGGCCTCGGCCTCGGTCACCGGCATGGCCAGGACCTCGCTGATGTCCTTGCCGCCGAACGTGTAGTCGAGAACCGACGCGGCGAACCGTTTGCCCTCGCACTCCTCACACGGGGAGGCGACACCGGCCATCATCGCCAGGTCGGTGTAGATCACCCCGGCACCCTTGCAGGTCGGGCAGGCGCCTTCGGAGTTGGCGCTGAACAGGGCCGGTTTCACCCCGTTGACCTTGGCGAACGCTTTCCGGATCGGTTCGAGCAGCCCGGTGTAGGTGGCCGGGTTGCTGCGCCGGGAGCCGCGGATGCCACCCTGGTCGATGGCCACCACGCCGTCCCGCTCGGCGACCGAGCCGTGGATCAGCGAACTCTTGCCGGAACCGGCCACCCCGGTCA
This sequence comes from Actinoplanes sp., assembly GCA_035562875.1. Taxonomy (GTDB): domain Bacteria; phylum Actinomycetota; class Actinomycetes; order Mycobacteriales; family Micromonosporaceae; genus Actinoplanes. The sequence continues at coordinate 27,264 of DATMVU010000508.1, forward strand.
CCACCACCAGCACGCCGAGCGGGATGTCGACGTCCACGTCCTTCAGGTTGTGGGTGCCGGCGCCGCGGATCTCCAGCTTGCCGGACGGGGTGCGGACCGCGTCCTTCAGGCTGGAGCGGTCGTCGAGGTGCCGGCCGGTGACGGTGTCGCTGGCACGCAGGCCGTCGACAGTGCCCTCGAAGCAGATCTCACCACCGGCCGTACCGGCGCCGGGCCCGATATCGACGACCCGGTCCGCGATCGCGATCGCCTCCGGTTTGTGTTCCACCACCAGGACCGTGTTGCCCTTGTCGCGCAGGCGCAGGAGCAGTTCGTTCATCTTCTGGATGTCGTGCGGGTGCAGTCCGATGGTGGGTTCGTCGAAGACGTAGGTGACGTCGGTGAGTGCCGAGCCGAGGTGCCTGATCATCTTGGTGCGCTGGGCCTCGCCACCGGACAGGGTGCCGGCCGGGCGGTCCAGGGACAGGTAGCCGAGGCCGATCTCGACGAACGAGTCGAGGGTGTGCCGGAGCTTCTCCAGCAGCGGGGCGACCGACGGTTCGTCCAGGTCACGGACCCAGACGGCCAGGTCGCTGATCTGCATCGCGCAGGCGTCGGCGATGCTGATCCCGTTGATCTTCGAGGAGCGGGCCGCCTCGGACAGCCGGGTGCCGCCGCACTCCGGGCAGGTGGTGAAGGTGACCACCCGCTCGACGAAGGCGCGGATGTGCGGTTGCATCGCGTCGACGTCCTTGCTGAGGAAGGACTTCTGGATCGACGGAATGAGTCCCGCGTACGTCAGGTTGATGCCCTCGATCTTGATCTTGGTGGGCTCCTTGTAGAGGAGATCGCTCAGTTCCCGCTTGTTGTACCTGCCGATCGGCTTGTCCGGGTCGAAGTAGCCACAACCGCGGAAGATCCGGCCGTACCAGCCCTCCATGCTGTAACCCGGGATGCTGATCGCGCCCTCGTTCAGCGACTTGGTGGCGTCGTACAACTCGGTCAGGTCGAAGTCGTTGACGTTGCCCCGGCCCTCGCACCGCGGGCACATGCCACCGGTGATGCTGAACTCGCGGCGCTCCTTGACGGTGCCGCCGTTCTTCTCCAGGGTGACCGCGCCGGCGCCGGAGATCGAGGCGACGTTGAAGCTGTACGCCTGGGGCGAGCCGATGTGCGGATCACCGAGCCGGCTGAACAGGATCCGCAGCATCGCGTTGGCGTCGGTGGCGGTGCCGACGGTGGACCGCGGGTCGGCTCCCATCCGCTCCTGGTCGACGATGATCGCCGTGGTCAGGCCTTCCAGGACGTCCACGTCCGGCCGGGCCAGCGACGGCATGAAACCCTGCACGAACGCGCTGTACGTCTCGTTGATCAGGCGCTGCGACTCGGCCGCGATGGTGCCGAAGACCAGCGAGCTCTTGCCCGAGCCGGAGACCCCGGTGAACACCGTGAGCTGGTGTTTCGGGATCTCGACGGTGACGTCCTTGAGGTTGTTGACCCGGGCGCCGTGCACGCGGATCGAGCGGTGGGCGGTCATCTTCTCTCCGTCGCTCAGGTCAGCTGATTGATACGCACCAGGTTGCCCGCGGGGTCACGGAAGGCGCAGTCACGGACACCGTACGGCTGATCGGCTGGTTCCTGGACCACATCCGCGCCGGTGGCCTGGAGCTTGTCGAACGTCTCGGTGAGATCGGAGGCGCCCAGGATGATCGCCGCGTAGCTGCCCTTGGCCATCAGCGCGGCGATGGTGCGGCGCTCGTCGTCGGTGATCGCCGGGTCGGAGACCGGTGGGTGCAGCACGATCGAGGTCTGCGGCTGGTTCGGCGGGCCGACGGTGATCCAGCGCATGTCGCCGTAACCGACGTCGTTGCGCACCTCGAAACCGAGGCCGTCCCGGTAGAACTCGAGTGACTCGTCGGGGTTGATGGCCGGCAGGAAGGTGGAGTGGATGACCAGGCTGCTCATGCCTTCGATGCTAGAGAAGCCGGGTGGGCGGGGACTTCTCGATTCCTGACCGGTCTGGTCACCTGCCTGGTGACACAACCCGGAAGACCCTTCAGCTGTACGGCATCCAGCTTGCGGTAGGCGCCCGGGGAGATGCCGACCAGTTCGGTGAACCGGGTGGTGAAGGTGCCCAGCGACGAACAGCCGACGGTGAAGCACACGTCGGTGACGGACAGGTCGCCGCGGCGCAGCAGGGTCATCGCGCGCTCGATCCGGCGGGTCATCAGATAGCTGTACGGCGACTCCCCGAACGCGGCCTTGAACTGCCTGCTCAGGTGCCCGGCGGACAGGTGCACGTGACGGGCGAGGGCTTCGACGTCGAGCGGCTGGGCGTAGTCCCTGTCGATGCGGTCGCGGACCCGGCGCATCAACACGAGTTCACGTAAACGCCTGTCGTTCACCCGGTCAGCGTACTACCGGAATTAGTGAAGTTTCCTTTATATTCACGCGCACCTATTTTTGGAGGACGCGTGAAGAAGGTCGCGGCCGTTGTGGCCGGAACACTGCTGGCAGCCGTCGTCACCACCCCGGCCCAAGCCGCCCCGAGCCGGGCGGAGATCGCCCTGCGCTGGGCACCCATCCACTACCAGGACGTCGACGCCACCGGGGCACACGCTCTCGGCGGCAAGAGCGACTACCTCACCCGGTACGACTTCGACGGCAACCTGAACGGGCGGGACAACTGGGACAACGCCGGTTCGAACGTCGACGCCGCGGTGTACTACTCGGTGCTGGAGACCAGCAGCCACTACTACCTGACCTACTTCTTCTTCCACCCGCGGGACTGGATCGACCACCCGTTCTTCGAGAGCGAACACGAGAACGACGGCGAGGGCGTGCTGGAGATCGTGGAGAAGGACGGCTCCGAGTACGGCAGCCTCAAGGGCGCTGTCACCGTGGCGCACAGTGACTTCTTCTCCTACAAGCCGGCCACCAGCGGCTGGGCCAACGGCGCCGAGACCATCGACGGCACCCTGCAACTCCAGTCGTCGCCGCACGACTCGTTCCAGCATCCGGTCACCGCTCAGGAGCGCGGCGGGCACGGACTGAAAGCCTGGCCGCAGTACGACATCAACGGCGACGGCATCGTCTACTACCCGTCACTGACCGTGTCCGAGGCGCCGTCGAGCACCAATGACCGGGACGTCCGCTACCGGTTGATCGACCTGTTCGCCGACGGCGGGATGTGGGCGCAGCGGAACACCGGCAGTCTGTTCGCGTCACTCGGCACGTTCGCCGGGGACACCTCGGGCGACTGCGGAGTAGGTACCTACTCGTGTGGCACCGACTCCGCCAACACGCCGTGGGGCTGGGACGACGGCAACGACGCGGGAGTGGCCCGCGGCGAGATCGCCACCGATCCGGCCAAGCTCGCCGCCTCCTACTTCACCGGGACCGGCACGTTGTCCCGTACCTACACCTACAACCCGTACTCCGCCGCGGCCGCGGCCCTCAAGGCCGCACAGACCCTCCCGCCGACGGTCGACTGACGTTCCGCCGCGGTCAAGCCCTTACCGCCGGCCGTCGACCGGCGTTCCGCCGGAGGGCCGCCGCGGTCACCGCCAGCACGGACAGGACGGCCAGCGAGACAGTCGGGCCGAGCACCGTCCACGGGGCCCGTTCCACGTAGGGCATGCCCTCGGAGAGGACGAGGCCCCAGTCGGGGGTGGGCGGTTGCGGGCCCAGGCCGAGGAAACCGAGGGCGGCCAGGGCCAGGGCGATGCCCGGCACGCGCAGCATGGCGTGCCGGGTCAGCGGCCCGAGAATCGCCGGGAGGACCAGGCGGAACAGGCTGCGGGCCGGTCCCACCCCGAGGATCGGCGCCATCCGGACGTACGGCCGGGCCCGCGCCTCAGCGACCAGCGCCACCGTGTGTGCGGCCAGCGGAGCCCAGCCCACCACCAGCACCGCGAGCGCGGCAGCCGCCGTGGACGGTCCGGTCACCGCGACCACGAGCAGGCCGGACAGCACCGGCGGGGCGGCGTTGGCCACCTCGATCGGCCCGGCGGCCAGCCGCGGCAGCAGACCGATCAGCAGACCGAGGAGCAGGCATCCGGCGCAGAGCAGCAGGGCGGTGCCGACGGTCAGCGCGGCCCCGTGCCCGAGCCGGGCGAGCAGGTCCCGGCCGGAGGCGTCGGCGCCCAGCGGCAGCGCCCACGAGGGTGCGGCCAGCCGCCCCCGGTCGGCGGCGAACGGGTCCCGGAGCAGCCCGGCGATCACCAGCCCGGCGAGCAGCACCGCGCTACCGATCGTGACGATCCACAGTCCCCTGCCGGGTCTCGGCGGGGCCGGCGCGACCGGCAGGTCACCGGTGCGCAGCAGGGCCCGGCGGGCGATCTCGGTACCGGCTCCGGCGACCGCGCCGAGCACCAGCAGGATCAGCACCCCACCCTGCAGCACCGGCAGGTCCTGGGTCTGCGCCGCGCCGAGCGTGACCCGGCCGAGCCCGGGGATGGCGAACACCCGCTCGACGGCCACCGCCCCACCGGTCAGACCCACCAGGACCAGACCCACCTGCGGCAGTACGCCGGGTAGCGCCCGTCTGAGCAGTGCTCCCGTCATCCTCAGCCGGCCGGCACCGGCACTCGCCCACGTGACCACCCAGGGCTCGTGGGCGGCCCGGGACATCGCGTCGGCGAGCAGCATCCCGATCAGGCCACCGGCCGGCAGTCCCAGTGCCAGAGCCGGGAGCACCGCACTGTGCAACCCGGTCCAGCCGTACGGCGGGAACCATCCCAGCCCGACCGCGCCGACCAGCAGCAGCACCGACGCCAGCAGGAACTCCGGCAGCGCGGTGAGGGCCGCACCGGCCGCCCCGCCCCGCATCCACGGCGTGATCAGCAGAGCCGTCACCAGCACGGCGACCAGCGCGGCACAGCCCATCAGGGTCAGTGACACCCCGGTGGCGGCGAGCAGGTCGGGCAGCACCGGGCGACCGCCCACCCAGGACGCGCCGAAGTCGCCACGGAGCAGGCCGGACGCCCACTTCTGCAGCAGGCCCAGCGGCCCGGCGTCGAGGCCGAGCTGTTCCCGGACCGCGGCCAGGGCCTCCGGGGTGGCCTCCCGTTCCGCGGAACGGCCGCGCAGCACGGTCAGTGCCGGATCCCGGCCGGACAGCCACGGCAGCAGCCCCACCAGGACCAGGACGGCGGCCGCACTGACCAGCCGGGAGATCGCCGTCATCGCGGGGCGGTCTCCGCGGTGATCAGCAGACGTTCCCGGGAGTCACGCTCGACGCCGGTGAAGTCACCGGACTCGCCCTGCACGACCCGCTCGTGCAACAACGGGACGGCGGCGCCGGTCTGCAGGATCAGCTTCTCGGCGGCCAGGATCGCCTTCTGCCGTTCGGTTCCGGCGGCGGTCTCCGAGGCGGTCTTCAACGCGGCGTCCACTGCCGGGTCGCAGAGCTGGGCGATGTTGAACGAGCCTTCACAGGCGAAATCGCTGTACAGGTAGGCGACCGGGTCACCGGAGTCCAGGACCGTCGCCCGGGACAGGATGAACGCGTCGAACTCACCGGCCAGGGCGTCGGCTTCGATCTGGGCGTACTCGCGGATCTCCTGCCGGACCGTGAATCCCGCCTTCTCCAGCTGCTGCTGAAGCTGAACGGCGACCTCGGGCAGCTCAGCCCGGTCGGTGAAGGTGGCCAGCACGATCTCTCCGACGCCCTTGCCCGATTTTTCGGGATAGACAGCTGTATCACGGTTCTCGGCCCATGGAAGCGCCGGACCGAGCAGGCCCTCCGCCACGTCGGCACGGCCCTCGTACACGTTCGTGACGATCGGTTCGCGCTGGATCGCCTCGCGCGCCGCCCCACGTACCGCCGCGTCCTTGAAAGCGCCCTTCGACGTGTTGAGGTAGAGCGTGTTGGTGCGCGGCATCGGCACCTCGAAGACCTGACCGGCGTCGAGCAGCCCCGCCTGCGACACCGGAACGGCTTCGACGACGTCGGCGGTGCCGGTACGCAGCGCGGCGGCCCGGGCGGTGCCGTCCGGAACAAAGCTGACGTCGATGCCGGCCAGTTTCGCCGCACCACCCCAGTACCCGTCGAACCGGTCCAGTCTCGCGGTGCTGGTGTTCGCCTCGATCAGCCGGAACGGGCCGGTGCCACGCCCGACCGGGTTCACCGTGGTCCCGTAGGCGGCCGGCGACAGGATCGACAACTGCGGGCTGGAGAGTCGCTGCGGCAACAGCGGGTCCGGGTCCGGTGTACTGACCAGCACCTTCTGCCCGTCGGCCCGGATCGTCAGGTCCACCCCGTCAAGGATCCGCGGCTTCGGAACGGCTTTCGTGGCGGCGGTCAGCGCGGTCACCACGGCGCCCGGGTCCACTGTCGCGCCGTCGTGGAAGGTGACCCCGGCACGGATGTCGAAACTCCAGGTCAGCGGGTCGACCTGGGTGAACGCGGTGGCCAGCGCCGGCTGCGCCACCCCGTCCGCGTCCAATGTCACCAGGGTCTCCGCCGTCGACCAGCGGGACAGTTTGAACGCGTCGTCACTGAACGGGCTCAGCCCGCTCCGCGGCGGCAGCAGCATCGCCACCGAGATCCGGTCGTCGGCGGCCGCCTCGGTCGACGTGTTGAAACAGCCGCCGAGTAGCAGCGCTGTCGCTGCCAGCAGAGCGGAAGGTACTAACCGCAAGATGTCTCCTCAACCGTTCATCTCGATGGACCGACTGTGGGCACCGCGTCGAGCAGCGCCCGGAACTCGCTGTGGGATGGGTCGTCGACGATGCGCCCGTCGTGCAGCAGCAGGATCCGGTCGCACAGCGCGGCCGCCGCCGACAGGTCGTGGGTGACCATCAGCAGGCCGCACGGGGCACGGCGCAGGGCGTCGAGAACGTGTTCACGCAGCGGCGGATCAAGGCCACTGACCGGTTCGTCGGCGAGCAGCAGCCGCGGCCCGACGGCCAGGGCCCGCGCGATCGCCACCCGCTGGGCCTGCCCACCGGACAACTCCCCGACCCGGGCATCGGCCAGATGTCCGGGCAGCGCCACCAGGTCGAGAGCCGCCGCGCCGTCCCCTTGGCCGAGCCGTAGTCGCGGCTCGTCGACCACGTCACGAACCCGGGCCCGCGGGTCGAGGGTGGAGGCTGGATCCTGCGGCACGTACTGCACCAGCCGCCGGAACCAGCGCAGACTCCGCACCCGCCCCGGCGTCACCGGCCGGCCGGCACACTCGATCACCCCGTCGCGGACCGTTTCGAGCGCCAGCAATGCCCGTACCAGAGTCGATTTGCCCTGCCCCGAACGACCGACGAGCGCAACCCGCTCGCCCTCCGCAACCCGCAGATCGACGCCGCGCAACACGTCACGCCCGCCGAACCCGTGCCGCAGACCCCGGCATTCGAGGAGGGTCACCGCAGTCCCTCCAGCGCCTTCGATGCGCGGCGTGCGGCTTCCACCAGCGCTCGGGTACGCGGATGCGAGCCACCCGCGATCACCGCCCCCACGGCACCGTCCTCGACGATCACACCGTCGTCCATGACGATGACGCGCTCACAGAGAGCCGCGGCCACCGCCAGATCATGCGTGATGAAGAGCAGCCCCGGCCCGGCTTCCACGCCACGTCCGGCAGCTCTGTCCTGGCCGGCTTCGCCGGCTCGTCCGCCTTCGTCGCCTGGGCCGGCATCTCCGGAGTTTCCGGTTCGCTCTCTCAGCAGGCGCACGATCCCGTCCTGGGTGATCATGTCGAGCGCAGTGGTCGGCTCGTCCGCGATCACCAGCGGCGGCCGGGAGGCCAGCGCGATGGCCAGGCAGATGCGCTGGCGCTGGCCTCCGGAGAGTTCCCCGGGGTGACGCCCGACGATCCCCTCCGCATCCGGCAGGCCGACCGCTTCCAACAGTTCGGCGACCCGTTCACGCCGCCGTCCGGCCGCCGCCCTCCGCTCGGCACCCCACCAACGCAGCCGCCCGGTCGTTCGCGGCGCGGTGGCCTGCTCGCCGGCCACTCCCCGCCGCGAGGCGGCCCGCATCCCGGCCGCCCCCGAGGGCGAGACGGCCTGTTCCCCGGTCGGTCGCAGCGCCAGGGCGACCTGATCACCGACCGCGATCAGCGGGTGCAGAGCCAGGAACGTGTCCTGCGGGACGAAGCCGAGTCGCTGACCGGCCGCGCGCCGGTCGCACGGCACGTTCCGGACCTCGACACCGCCGATCCGGATGCCGCCGGTCACGGTCAGGCCGGCGGGCAGTGCACCGAGCAGGGCTTTCGCGGTCAGGCTCTTGCCCGACCCGGAGGCGCCGACGACGGCGACCCGCTCGCCCGCGGCCACGTCGAACCCGATGCCGCGTACGAGCGGCCCAGCCGGCCCGCTCACGGTCAGCTCACTCACCCGCAGCACAACGCCCCCTCCCGACCCCGACCCCGGCCGACAACGACAACGGTTTTCATTCGCGGGAGACGGTACCGGGCGATCATGAAAGTGCGGTCGAGGGGTCCGCACCAGTGGCCGATCACACACGGTTGCGCCCGGCCCGGGACACGAGGAAGCGGCGGCACCCCCGCGGGTACCGCCGCTTCGAGAGCTGGGATCGCACGTACCTACCAGCCGAAGGCTCCGCCCTCGACAAGGATGAGCAGACCGATTCCGATCAGGACGACGGGCAGCAGGACGTGGCCCCAGCGGCTGAGCACCCCGGCGATCACCGGGCGGGCGGCGAAGAACCGGCCGGCCGCCACCCAGACCCCGACCAGGATCAGGAAGACCGCCACGTAGACGCTCATACCGGCGGCTCCGGTGCCGGCGAACACCGGAACGTACACGCCGATGTTGTCGCCGCCGTTGGCGAAGGTGACGGCGGCCACCGCGAGGATGCCGGGAGCACCGTCGGCGAACCCCGGCCCGTCGTCTTCGTCGTGCCGGCTCCGCCACGTCTGGACGGCGGCCTTGACTCCCAGAGCGAGTGGCAGCAGGCCGAGGTAGGGCACCGCCGCCGGCAGGAACGTCGCCCCGACGGCGGCCGGCACTGCGACCGCCAGGATCCCGGCGAACCCGAGGTACTGCCCGGCCAGGATGCTGCGGGTCGTGTGCCGGTGACCGGCTCCCTGCGCGAAGAACAGGGCCAGGATGAGAATGTCGTCGATGTTGGTGACGGCGAACAGGCCCACGGCCTGACCGATGACGCCGGGACTCATGATGTACAGGCCCTCTACAGCGGCGGGACGACGGACTTTCCGGCTCGTGCGACGATCTCCTGGAGTGCTGCCACGTGACCAGCGAAGGCCTCGTGTCCGTTTGCGGTCAGGCGGGCCGACGTGCGGGGCCGCTTGGCCACGAAGGACTTCCGGATCTCCAGGTAACCGGCCTCCTCCAGGGTGGTCAACTGTTTGGAGAGGGCCGAATCGGACATGCCCAGGCTGTCCCGGAGGAATCTGAAGTCGGCCCACTCGGTGGCTGCCAGCAGACTGACCAGGGATAACCGCGTCGGGGCGTGGATCAGCTCGTCGAAACGGTTCACCGGGAGCCCGCCAGCGGCCGGGACAGCATGAGGGTGCGCAGGTGGGCCATCAGCCGTGGGCCGCCGAGGGTCATGCCTGCGGCGACGGGGAGCATGGCCAGCGTCGCGGGGAACGGCACGCCCTGGGAGTCGAGAGCAAACCCCAGAGCAAGACCGACAGCGATCAGTACGGCAGCGAAGCCCACGATCGTCAGGATGCCACGTGCGCCGAGCAACTCGTACCGCACCTGGACCTGGGCCTTGCGGACGACGAGGGCGATCATCGCGCCGAGGCCGAGCGCGTAGGCGATCGAGCCGGTGGCGATCAGCCAGGGGATGCCGCTCTCGATCGCGACGACGAAAAGGATCATCAGGCCACCGACGGCCGCCCAGTACCACTGGGGCACCAGTCCGGTCTCGACGACCTGGGCGCGGCGGGCGTGCATCTCGGCGAGGGCGCGTTCGGCGTCGGTCATGACTTCCTCCTCGGGAATCAACTTTCCTACCAGGAAAGTACAGCTTACTTTCCCGCCGGGCAAGCACTTTCCTAACTCACCACCAGGTCACCAGATGGAAACACCTCCAGACTTCCCAACGGGATCCAGCATATGCCAGGATTGGATCCAATCTTAGCGAGATCGTATGCCACATCGATGGGAGGGCCTGTGCTCAAACGCGAGGAGAACGAACGCGTCACCCGCAGTGGGCCGGGCACCCCGCTCGGCAGCCTGATGCGCGCCTACTGGCAACCCGCCGCCCTGGTCTCCGAAATGAGCCCGGAGCGGCAGGTCAAACCGGTGCGGCTGCTCGGCGAGGACCTGGTGCTGTTCCGTAAACCGGACAAGACGTGGGGCCTGGTCGGCCGGTTCTGCGCCCACCGCGGCGTGGACCTGGCCTTCGCCCGGCACGAGGAGGGCGGCCTGCGCTGCCTCTATCACGGCTGGCTCTACGGGGCGGACGGCCGGTGCAAGGAGCAGCCGGCCGAGCCCGCGCACAGCCGGTTCGCCGAGAAGGTGCGGATCCCCAGCTACCCGTGTGTCGAGCGGAACGGCATCGTCTTCGCCTACCTCGGCGAGGGCGACCCGCCACCGCTGCCGGGTTACGACGCGCTGTCCGCCCCCGAGGAGTTCACCTTCGCGTTCAAGGGCCTGTGGGAGTGCAACTGGCTGCAGGGCCTGGAGGGTGGCATCGATCCCAGCCACGTCTCGTTCCTGCACCGGTTCATCGACGAGGACCCGCGGGAGGTGTACGGGCAGCAGTTCAGCGAGATCGTCGAGGGCACCGGGCAGAAACTGTCGAAGCTGGTCGGTGACTCCTACCGCCCGGACATCGAGGTGGAGGAGGCCGAGCACGGCCTGCGGGTGTACGCGTTGCGCCAGCTCACCGACGAGGTGAAGCACGTCCGGATCACGAATCTGGTGTTCCCCAACGCGTTCGTGGTGCCGTTCGGCAACAGCAAGGTCTTCATCCAGTGGCACGTACCTGTCGACGACTACAGCCACTACTGGTACATGATCTTCTACGACTTCGCCGAGGAGACCGACAAGGAGACGTTGCTCCAGCAGCGTCTGACCGAGGTGTCGCTGCCGGACTACCGGCCGCTGCGCAACCGGGAGAACAACTGGGGGTACGACCCGGCCGAGCAGCGTGATCTCACCTACACCGGGATGGGCCTGGACATCAACGTCCACGACCAGTGGGCGGTGGAGAGCATGGGCCGCATCCAGGACCGGACCGTCGAGCGTCTGGGGATCTCCGACCGCGCCGTGACGGCGAACCGCCGGATGCTGCTGCGCGCCATCGACGCCTTCGCCGACGGCGGCACCCTGCCCGCCCGCACCGGCGTACTGGAAGGCCCTCTCGCGGTCGACACCATCGCGCCGACCGCGGACTGGGAGGACACCTGGCGCCGTCGTGAGCAGGAGCGCCGCGACGCCTCACCCTGGGCGGGAGAAAAAGTTGCGCAGCGTTGACGAACGCCCGATGGCCGAGGGCGGCGGTGGCTGGGACGCCCGGCCGATGCTGGCGGCCGACCGTGGCGGGTTCATCGACCGGCACGGCCTGTGGGACAACGAGCAGTGGGCGGCGGCCGGCCAGATCCGCCGGGTGATCGACGAGCTGGGCCTGGAGCTGATCCGGTTCTCCTTCGCCGACCAGCACGGCATCCTGCACGGCAAGACACTCACCCGGGCCGCGGTGCCGGGGGCGCTCCGGGACGGGGTGACCGCACCGAGTTCCCTGCTGCTGAAGGACTCGGCGGGCCGTTCGGTGCTGCCGGTGTTCACGCCGGACGCCGAGCCTGGTTTCGCCGGGGCCGGTGACGTGGTGATGGTGCCGGACCCGACGACGTTCCGGGTGCTGCCGTGGGCGGAGAAGACCGGCTGGGTGCTCTGCGACCTGCGGTTCCCCACCGGCGCCCCGGTCCCCTACTGCACCCGGGGCATCCTGCGCGAGCAGCTCGCCCGGCTGACCGGCGCCGGCTATGACATGACGGTCGGGGTGGAGCTGGAGTTCCACGTCTTCGGCGAGCAGCAGCGGGCCGGCGGCCAACTACTGCTCGAGGAGGGTCTCGACGGCTACGACGACCTCGTCCAGCTGTTGCAGCGCGGGTTGCGCAGCCTGGACCTGCCGTTGCGCTCGATCGAGCTGGAGTTCGGCGCGAACCAGCTGGAGATCACCCTGCAGGCGGGGCCCGCCGCCGAGGCCGCCGACCAGGTGACCCTGCTGCGGTCGGCGATCCGGCAGATGTGCCGGCGGCACGGTCATCACGCCACCTTCATGTCGCGGCCGGCCGGCACGGCGAGCGCGTCCACCGGCTGGCACCTGCACCAGTCGCTGCGGGAGCGGGCGACCGGCCGGGCCGCGTTCGAGCCCGGTGCCGACGAGACGCTGATGTCCAGTACCGCCCGGCACTGGCTGGGTGGTCTCCTCGCACACGCCCCGGCGGCCGCCGCGTTCGCCACCCCGACGGTCAACGGTTACAAGCGTTATCTGCCGTTCTCGCTGGCCCCGGACCGGGTGCTGTGGGGTGCCGACAACAAGGGCGCGATGGTCCGGGCGGTCAGCGGCCGGTTGGAGAACCGTTCCGGGGAGCCGGCCGCGAACCCGTATCTCTACATCGCCGCGCAGGTGATCAGCGGCCTGGACGGGCTGGCGAAGGCACTGGACCCGGGTCCGCCGACGGAGAGTCCGTACGCGACCGACGCGGTCCGGCTGCCGCAGTCGCTCGGCGAGGCGATCACCGCCCTGGAGGCCGATCCGGTCTTCGCCGAGGCGCTGGGGCGCAGGACGATCGACTGGTACAGCCGGATCAAGCGTGACGAGTTCGCCCGCTACCTGGCGCACGTCTCCGACTGGGAGCAACGCGAATACTTCGACCTGTTCTGAGAGGATATTTCAGACATGCGTAGCCTACTGATCGACGGCGAGTGGATCGAACCCGGCGACCGGGAGACCATCGAGGTCCTCGATCCGTCCACCGGCCAGTCGATCGCCACGATCGCCCAGGCCACTGATGACGACGTGGACCTGGCCGTCCGAGCGGCGAAACGCGCTCACGCCGACCGCCGCTGGTCCGGTCTCGCCCCCATCGAGCGCACCCGCGTCCTGACCCGGATCGCCGACCTGATCGAGGAGAACCTCGAGGAGCTGGCCGTCCTGGAGACCCGGGACAACGGCAAGCCGATCGAGCGGTCCCGGGCCGACACCGCGTTCTCGGCCCGCGACTTCCGGCACTTCGCCGGCGCCCCCGGCCGGCTGACCGGCACCGTCGTCCCGATCGACGGCGGCGCCCATCACGTCTACACGGTTCTGGAACCGGTCGGGGTGGCCGCGCTGATCCTGCCGTGGAACTTCCCGATCATGACGGCCGCCCACAAGCTGGCCCCGGCCCTGGCCGCCGGCTGCACCGTGGTGGTGAAACCCGCCGAGCAGACCCCGTTGACCATGCTCCGCCTGGCTGAGCTGTGCGAGCAGGCGGGCCTTCCGGCCGGCGTGCTGAACGTGCTGACCGGCGACGGCCGGACCGGCGCCGCCCTGGTGGCGCATCCGGACGTGGCGAAGGTGTCGTTCACCGGCTCCACCGAGGTGGGCCGCAAGGTGATGGTGTCGGCGGCGGCCACCACCAAACGCCTGACCCTGGAGCTCGGCGGCAAGAGCCCGAACATCATCTTCGCCGACGCGGACCTGGACGCGGCGACCGCCACCGCGATGCGGGCGAGCTTCGGCCACTCCGGTCAGATGTGCACGGCCGGCAGCCGCATCCTGGTGCAGCGGTCGATCCTCGGCGAGATGGTCGAGCGGCTGACCGCGGCGACCCGGAAGGTGCCGGTCGGCAACGGTCTCGACGGCGGGATCTCGGTCGGGCCTCTGGTCTCCGAGGAACAGCGGGGCATCGTCCTGTCCTACATCGAGAAGGGTGCCGCCGAGGGCGCGACGATCGCCACCGGTGGCATCGTCCCGGACCGGCCCGGCTACTTCGTCGAGCCGACCCTGTTCACCGGGGTCACCAATCAGATGACCATCGCCCGGGAGGAGATCTTCGGGCCGGTCGCCGGGGTGATCGCGTTCGAGGACGAGGCCGAGGCGATCGCGATCGCCAACGACACCGCCTACGGCCTGGCCGCCGGGGTGTGGACGAAGGACCTGTCCCGCGCGCACCGGATGGCGGCCGCGCTGCATGCCGGCACGGTGTGGGTGAACACCTACAACATCTTCGACCCGGCGCTCTCCTTCGGCGGTGTCGGCGACTCCGGTCTCGGCCGCGACCTCGGGGACGAGGCCCTGCACTCGTTCTGCGAGCGCAAGGGCGTCGTGATCGCCCTATGAGCACCATTTCGCACGATGGGATCCAATCGCATGACTTTGACATCCAGAACCCCGCGATGAACATCTCCGCACTCCGGGCCGCCACCCCCGGCGCCCGGCACGCCCGGCACTTCAACGCCGCCGGATCGGCCCTGCCCAGCGAGGCGGTCCTCGGCACGGTGATCGAACACCTGCGCTTGGAGGCCCGGGTCGGCGGTTACGAGGCCGCGGCGATCGCCCAGGAGCGTTCCGACGAGGTCTACTCGCTGGCCGCCCGGATGCTCGGCGCCGCCCCGGCCGACATCGCCTTCACCGAGAGCGCGACGGTGGCCTGGCACCGGGCGCTGGACGCGTTCCCGCTGAAGCCCGGCGACCGGATCCTGGCGTCCGCCTCCAGCTACGTCAGCTCCGCCATGCACCTGATCGAGCTGCGCCGGTCCCAGGGTGTCGAGTTCGAGGTGCTGCCCTGTACTCCGGACGGCACCGTCGACCGGGAGGTCCTGGCCGACGCGCTGCGCCGCCCGGCTGCTCTGGTCACCGTCGCGCACGTGCCGACCTCGTCCGGCCTGATCGAACCGGCCGCCGAGATCGCCGCCCAGTGCCGGGCCGCCGGAGTCCCGCTGTTGCTGGACGCCACCCAGTCCCTCGGTCAGCTGCCCCTAGACGTGACCAGCGGCGACATCATCGTCGGCACCGGCCGGAAGTTCCTGCGCGGCCCGCGCGGCACCGGCCTGCTCTACGTCTCCCCCGCGATGCGCGAGTTGATGCGGCCGTCGCACCCGGACGTGCGCGGTGCCGTCTGGCAGAGCGACGACGTCTACCAGCTGGCCGACGGGGCCCGCCGTTTCGAGACGTGGGAGACGGCGCACGCGCTGCGACTCGGTCTCGGCACCGCACTGCGCGAGGCGCTCGATCTGACGATCGAGGAGATCAACCGGCGCACCACGGCCCTGGCGGACCGGCTGCGGTCCGAGCTGGCCACCACGGCGGGGGTGCGGCTGACCGATCCGCCCGCGGGCGGCGGCGCGATCGTCACGTTCGTACTCGACGGCGAGAAACCGGTCGACACGGTCCGCCGGCTGCGGGCCGCGGGGGTGCACGTGGTGTCGGTGCCGGCCAGCCACGGCCGCTGGGATCTGGAGCGCCGCGGCCTGGACGCGGTGGTCCGGGCCTCGGTGCACGTCTACAACGACGATGCGGACATCGACGCTCTTACCGGGGCACTTCCGGTTCGAAAGGGCGCGCCGGCCCTGATCTCGTCCGGCGCCCGGGCCGACACCATCGTGATCGGTGCCGGAGTGCACGGCTCGTCGGCCGCTTGGCATCTGGCCCAGCGCGGGGTGAGCGTGGTGCACCTGGACCGCTTCCCGGAGGGGCACACCGAGGGCTCGTCGCACGGGCACACCCGGATGATCCGGCGGGCCTACCCGAACCCGATCTGGGACGACCTCGTCGACCGGGCCTATCTGGCCTGGTCGGAGCTGTCCGCGGCGGCCGGGGTGCCGTTGCTGACCACGACCGGCGGCCTGTACGCCCGGCCGGCCTCGGACGGTTCCCCCGGACTGCGCGGTCCGGGTGTGCGGACCGTGCCGTCGTCGCGGTTCGCCGGGCTGCGGCTGGGTAGCGAGTTCACCGCCGTCTTCGACCCCGCCGCCGGTGTCCTGGACGCGGCCGCCACCATGCGGTCGCTGCGGGACCTGGGCCTGGCACACGGGGTGGACCGGCGAGCCGGATGCACGGTGGAGAGCTGGAGCGCCGACGGTGACGGTGTCACGGTGCGGACCGCGGACGGGCTGCTGCGGGCGGACCGGCTGGTCATCGCCGCCGGACCGTGGACCGGATCACTCGTACCGGCACTGAAG
>DATMVU010000509.1:0-30742 GCA_035562875.1 Actinoplanes sp.
ATCGGTGGCCGGCTCACCAAGATCCGAGCCCAGCGGGCACGAGAGTGAGCCAGCGGCACGAGAGCGAGCCAGCGGGCACGGAAGCGAGCCCAGTGGGCACGGAAGCTGGCCCAGCGGGCACGAGAACGAGCCCAGTGGACACGGAAGCTGGCCCAGCGGGCACGAGAACGAGCCCAGCGGGCACGAGAACGAGCCCAGCGGGCACGAGAACGAGCCCAGCGGGCACGAGAACGAGCCCAGTGGACACGGAAGCGAGCCCAGTGGACACGAGAGCGAGCCCAGTACACGGAAGCTGGCCGAGCTGGCACGGAAGCGAGCCCAGCGGGCACGAGAGCAAGGTTGGCAGGGCGCTGGATCAAGGGCTTGACAGGTGCACCCGCAGTCATCAAGCAGGAGTCTCGGAAACGCCGATGCGACGGCACGGTCGGCGGACCGTGGGGATCGGTCGGGGCGGGGACATCGCCGCAGGCACACGGTCGATCAACGTGTGCTCGCGGCAGGGTCACCCCGGCGAGTACACGAGCGATGGCCGACCGTCATCCAAGCGAAGGCCCGGCAGTGCGACACGACCGGAACGGCGGGTGATCTCCGCAGCCCTACCAACCCGACAGAGTGGCACGATCGGAACGGCGGGGATTTTCGCAGTCCTACCCGGGCCGGCTGTTGAACACGATCGGCGGGCCACATTCCGACACCTTCTCGTGGGGTGGGCAGGTCGGCGCGCGACGGCTTCGAAAAGTGGTGACTGCGGGGCCGGAGGATGGTGACCATCGCATTCGGCCCGGCGGACGCGGGTCGGTGGTGACCGGAGGCCCGCCTCGCGCGTAGCCACGAGGGGACCGAGTTCGGCGGGGCGGGTCGGCCCGTATCAAAGAACGAGGTTGATCTTCAGGGTCTTCCTCTGCGCACGGCGATCCGAGCGTGCAGGGAACCCCGGCGTGTGGACGATCCGGGCGGGCGGGGCGCCGCGGATCCAGATCAGCTGCGGAGGCCTCGGAGGCGTTGGGCCAGGCTGGGTGGGGGTGGTGGCGGGAGTGGGCGGCTGGGGCCAGCGGCCGGGCGGGAGCGTCCGATGGGCCGGTCGTAGTCGGCGGCGGCGATGGCGTCGACGACCTGGGTCTCGGTGAAGTCTTCGGAGCCGGGGATGGAGTCGACGAAGCCGACGAGGACGCCGTCGCGCATCACCTGGGCTTTGAGGGCTGCCGATCCGTCGTCGCCCCAGGTGGCTTCGCGGCCGTCGGGGAGGACGACGCGGACGGCGTAGCCGGAGCGGCCGGCGCTGGGGAGTTTGAGGTGGGCGAACACATTGCGCTCACGAAGGCTGGCGACGACTCGGCGGGCGCGGCTCTCTTGCATGATCGAACGCTAGCTCGCCCGTCTGGACGATCGCTGAGGATCCCCTGAACACAAGCCATATTGACGGATGCTACTACTCTGCCACCCCGATTTCACCGGATTCCTTTTCACGCCGGCCGGGCTTACCGTTCGGTAACCCAAAGGAGGTCGTCGATGAGATCGGTTACCGTCCTCGCCACCACATCCCTCCTGACCGTCGCCCTCGCCGCCCCGGCACAGGCCGCGGGAATCGATTACGCAGCGCTCGGCGACTCGTATTCATCCGGCGTCGGCGCCCCCGGCCAGGGCGGCATCTGCCTGCGCAGCAGCCAGAGTTACGGGCCCCGCTGGGCGGCCCGGAACAATCCGGCGACCTTCCAATTCCTGGCGTGCGGCGGTGCCACCACCGACGACGTCCGCAACGGCCAGGTGCCGGCCCTGAACGCGGGCGCCGACCTGATCAGCATCACCATCGGCGGTAACGACGCCGGGTTCGCCCCGACCGTCGTCACCTGTCTGACCGCGAGCGACGCGGCGTGCGCCGCCAAGGTGAATCAGGGCAAGACCTACGTGGCGAACACGCTTCCCGGGAAACTCGACGCCACCTACGCCGCGATCCGGGCGAAGGCGCCGGGCGCCCGGGTGGTGGTGCTCTCCTACCCGCTGATCTTCGACACGTCGTCGGTGCTCTGCGAGATGAGCGTCGCCAAACGGAAGTCGATAAACGACGGCGCCCGGGTGCTCGACGAGATGATCCGGCAGCGGGCCGGGGCGGCCGGGTTCGTCTACGCCGACGTGCGCGACGTGTTCACCGGTCACGGCGTGTGCTCGGCAGCCCCGTGGATCAACGGCCTGACCATCGTGCCGCCGCAGAACTCCTACCACCCGAACAGCAGCGGGTACGCCAACGGCTATCTGCAGACGCTCAGCAGCGCAACCTGACGGCACCGCCGGTGGACCCGGATCGGCAGTCACCGACCGCCATTCTCTTCCTCATGGACGCACGAGTGAACACGCTGATCTTCCTGGTTGTCGTCGCGTTCGCCGTGGTGGCGCTGGTCGACTGCCTGCTGACCGAACGGTCCCGGATCCAGTCGTTCCCCCGCCGCGCCTGGGCGGTTCTGATCCTGCTCTGCCCGATCTTCGGCCCGGCCGCCTGGTTCCGGGCCGGGCGTGCCCCGCGGGCCGGCGTGGTCGTTCCGGTCCCGGTCGCCGGTCCCATCGGCCCGGAGGACGACCCCGATTTTGTACGCCGGATGGCCGAGTCCGTGCGTAACTCCTGACTTCACCCACCCCCGGTGGAACGGGCGAGGTGCTCCGATGAGCGCCTCGCCCGTTCTGAGCCCGTTCTGAGCCCGTTCTGAACCCGTTCTGAACCCGGTTCCGAGCCCGTTCTGAACTGCCAGGTCAGCGTTCCGACGCCGGTGGCTGCGGTCCGCACAGCGAGCGGATCGCGCCGAGCAGCGTCGACCTGGTGAACGGCTTCTCCAGCAGCATGCTGTTCTCGTCCAGGTGCAGCTGTGGGCCGAGTGACGCCGCCGTGTACCCGGACATGTAGAGCACCGGCAGGTCCGGCTGGTGGGTGCGCAGCGCGCCGGCCAGCTCCGGCCCGGTCATCGTCGGCATCACCACGTCGGTGATCAGCAGGTCCGGGCGGGCGCCCGAGGCCACCTGGGTGACCGCCATCAGCGCGTCGGTGGCCACCGCGATCTCGTAGCCGGCCGGTTCGATCAGCCGCCGCACCAGCTGTGCCACGTCCGGCTGGTCCTCGACGATCAGCACCCGGCCGATCACCGCGTTCTTCTTCTGACCGTCCCCCGCCGTGCCGGTCTTCTGCTCGGCGGCCGGCAGGTAGATGTGCACTGTGGTGCCCATCCGGGGCTGCGACTCCAGCTCGATGTGCCCGCCCAGGTTCGCGACGATGCCGGCGGTGGTGGCCAGGCCCAGGCCGGACGCGGTCGGGCGGGTGGTGAAGAACGGCTCCAGCGCCCGTCGGCGCACCTCGTCCTCCATGCCCACCCCGGTGTCGGTCACCACCAGGTGCACCAGCTTGCCGGCCGGCGCGCCCTCCGCCAGCTGACCGGGTTCGATCATCTCGTTGGTGGCCGCGACCCGGACCATGCCGCCGTGCAGCATCGCGTCCCGGGCGTTCGCGGCCAGGTTGACCAGTGCCTGCTCCAGGGGGCCACGTTCGGCTTTCACCGGCCACACGTCCGGGCCGAACGCCAGGTCCAGGCCGATGTGCTCGCCCAGGGTCCGGCTGAACAGCGCCTGCACGTCGGTGAGCAGGTCCGGGATCGGGATCACCTCGGGCCGGTTGCCCTCGCTGCGGCCGAACGCCAGCAGCTGGTGGGTGAGGGTCCGGCCGGTGCCGACCGCGTCCAGGATGTCCTTGGCGAGCTGGTGGTGCGGTGAACTCTCGTCGGCCGTCGACAGGATCATGTCGGCCGAACCGGCCACCACCGTCATCAGGTTGTTGAAGTCGTGCGACAGGCCGCCGATCAGCTGGCCCAGGCTGTCCAGCCGGCGCAGGTGGTCGAGCTGCCGTTTCAGACCGCGGGCGTCGATGTGATCGGTGGTGTCGGTGATCATGCAGAGGACACCGATGAACTCGTGGGTCTCGTCCTGCACGGGCATCATGCTGATGCGTACGCTGCGCCGGGAACCGTCGGCCCGCATCAGCCGGGTCGCCCCGACCGTGGAGCGCCCGGTCTTGCATTCGGCGATCCTCCGGTCCAGTTCCTTCTGGCCGACGTTGTCCAGGAATCCGCGCAGCGACACCCCGATCAGTTCGGCCCGCGGCATGCCGAGGACCACCCCGATCGGCTCGTTCGCGTACGTCGCCACCCCGTGCGGGTCGAGCTGCAGCACCCCTTCCGGGATCGTCTCCAGCACCCGGCGGTACCGCTCCTCGGCCACCCGCAGCCGTTCCTGGGCCCGGGCACTGCTGACCGCCAGCGACAACTCCCCGGCGATGTCCCGGGCCAGCTCCACCTCCGGGGTGGAGTAGAAGGCGTCCTCGGTGTGCCGGGTCAGGATCAGATATCCGGTGTACGTGTTGTCGACGATCACCGGGCACAGCACCGCCGCGGTGATCGCCGCCTCGGGGGAGGCCAGTTCGGCTGCCGTGTCACCGGCCAGCACGATCGGGCGGCGGCTCGCGGCGAGAGTTGTCGAATACTCGTTGTCCGGTGCCTGGCCGACCCGGGACAGGGCCCGGGCCAGCGGTTCGGAACGTTCGTTGTCGACGTGGTGGTACGAGATCTCCTCGTACCGGCCGTCGTCGCGGAGCAGTTGCACCCCTGCACCGTCACCGATCATGTCGGCGGCGGCGCGGGCAGCGGTGGAACGCACCTCGGCGGGGTCGGCCGCAGCGCGGCTGAGCGCGAGGGCCAGGTCGGCGAGCGCGTAGCGGAGGGGGTAAGCCATGACACCCATGAGCAACATGATTCGTGTTCAGCACGCCCCACGCGGCCGATTTGCCGGAATTGGGTCCGTCTCCGCGAGACCCGACTCAGGCGAACAGGGCACTCACCGACTCGCCGTTGTGGATCCGGCGGATCGCCTCGGCCAGCGCCGGGGCCACCGAGATCACCGTCAGCTTGTCGGTCGCCTTCTCCGCCGGGATCGGCACCGTGTTCGTGCAGACGATCTCCTCGATCTCCTTCTCCGCGGAGAGCCGCTTGATCGCGC
Source organism: Actinoplanes sp. (assembly GCA_035562875.1). Lineage (GTDB taxonomy): Bacteria > Actinomycetota > Actinomycetes > Mycobacteriales > Micromonosporaceae > Actinoplanes. The sequence goes on from DATMVU010000509.1 coordinate 5,029, forward strand.
CGTCGGTGAACAGGCCGTGCGTACACGCCACCCGGACACTGCGCACGTTGCGTTCCCGCAGCCGGGCCAGCAGCTCGAAGACGGTGCTGCCCTTGGCGATCTCGTCGTCCAGCACGATCACGTCCCGGTCGGCTACCTCACCGATCACCGAACTGATCACCACCTTGTCGTCGGCGTACCGCTGCTTCGCCCCGGCCGCCACCTCGACCCCGAGCATCCGGGCGAAAGCCGCGGCCTCCTTGGCGTTGCCCAGGTCCGGGGAGACCACGACGCTGTTGCTCAGGTCGTAGCCACGGAAGTGATTGGCCAGCTCACGCAACGCGTGCAGGTGGTCGACCGGGATGTTGAAGAAACCGTGCACCTGCGGCGAGTGCAGCGTCATCGCGAGCACCCGGTCGGCACCGGCGGTGGTCAGCAGGTCGGCGACCAGACGGCCACCTATCGAGATCCGCGGGGCGTCCTTCTTGTCACTGCGGGCGTACGCGTAGTGCGGCAGGACCACGGTGATCCGGCCCGCCGACGCGCCCCGGGCCGCGTTCAGCATGAACAACAGTTCGGCCAGGTTCTCCTGGGTCGGGGGGACCAGGGGCTGGATCAGGAAGACGTCACGCTCCCGGCAGTTCCCCTGCAACTGCACCTCGATGCAGTCGTTCGCGAACCGGTCGATCCGGGTCGGCATCAGCGGTACACCGAGGTGTTCGCAGATCTCCTTGGCGAGTTCAGGATGGGCAGATCCGGTGAAAACGGCGATGTCACGCACGGCAACACGATAAGTGGCGGCCCACGGGGTCGCCACCCCCGGTCCCGCTCCGTTAGCTTGGCCTCATGAACGGACTCGCCGTTGCATGTCGCCGAGTGGTCCACATCTATCGTGCCGACGCCGGTGACGTCGTCGCCCTCGCCGGCGTCGACCTGTCCATCGCCCCCGGCGAGACCCTCGCCCTCGTCGGGCCCTCCGGCTCCGGCAAGTCCACCCTGATCGCTCTGCTCTCCGGCCTGATGCGGCCGTCCGCCGGGCGCATCAACATCGGCACCTACGACATGGGCAAACTCTCCGACGGTGAGATCTCCCGGCTGCGCGGCACCGAGGTCGGCGTGGTGCTCCAGGGCGCCGCCCGTAACCTGCTCCCCTACGCGTCACTGCACCGCAACATCTGGCTCGCCCAGCGCCGGGCCGCGCACACCAGGGGCATCGAGCTCGACGACCCGGACCGCATCCTCGACCTGGTCGGGCTCCCCGGCCAGGGCCGCCGCAAGCTCGCCGAACTGACCCCCGGCGGCCGTCAGCGCGCCGCCCTGGCCGTCGGCATCGCCACCGGCCCCGGCCTGCTCCTCGTCGACGAACCCACCAGCCGCTTGGACACCACCGGCCGCGACGAGGTGCTCGCCGCCCTGGAGACGGTGAACACCGAACGCCAGACCACCATCGTCGTCGTCACCCACGACAACGAGGTCGGCGCCCACCTCGGCCGTGCGGTGACGATCCGCGCCGGCCGGGTCGGCGCCGAAGGCCGCGACGGCCAGGACTTCGCGGTGGTCGCCGGTGACGGCACCGTCCAGCTCCCACCCGAGGTCCTGGGCTCCTACCCGCCCGGCACCCTGTTCACCGTCCAGCACATCGACGGCGAGGTCACCCTTCAGCCGTCCAGCCACGACGCCTCCCTCTGAGGTTCCCCCCATCGGGTACGTCGTCCGGTCGCGATCAGGGGCGGGGCCAGGTGGCGACGCCGTCAGCGAGGTGCAGTTCCCGGTCGCAGGCGGCCGCCGCCTCCGGATCGTGGGTGGCGAAGACGACAGCCGCACCCCGCGCCGCCTCGGCCCGGAGCAGGTCGAACACCTTCTGCCGGTTGGCTGCGTCGAGTTCGCTCGTCACCTCGTCGGCAAGCACCACGTCACCCCGCAACGCCAGCCCCCGCGCCAGGGCGGCCCGCTGCTGCTGCCCACCGGAGAGCTCGTCGACCAGTTGATCGGCCTGACCGGACAGCCCGAGCGCCTCCAGCGCATCAGCGGTCCGCCGCCGCGCCTCGGCCGGGCTCCCCCCGGTAGCGATGACCGCAACCGACACGTTCTCCGCAGCGGTCAGAATCGCCGCGAGCCCGTTGTCCTGCGGAATCAGCACCACCCCGAGCGACACCGCATGATCGCGCCCGGTCAGTGGCGTCCCCTCCACGGCGACGGTGCCCTCCCGCGCGGGAAGGATCCCCGCCATGGCGTTGAGCAGTGTGGTCTTCCCGGCCCCCGAGGTCCCGGTGACGGCGAGCACCTCCCCCGCCCGGGCCACGACCGTGATGTCGTTCAGCACGGCCTCCCCTTCGCCGTACCCGAACACAGCCCCGTCAACGCTCAAACTCCGCACGCTGCCCCTTCCCACCACGTCACTCATCCCGACCACACCATCCCTGCTCACCCCGGCGTCACCCGCCACCTCTCTCAGGTTGGTTGCGGGCGGGCGGCCCGGCGGCAACCTCATGGGGACGGTGGCGGCAGCGTGGAGACTCGACGCGGCGGGCAGGGTTCGTGGTCATCGGTTCTCGATTCGGTGGCGGAGGTCCCGGCCTCCGAGCAGCGCGACCACCGCCTCGACGGCGAGGACCGCACCGGTCGCGGCCAGGAGCGGCAGTGGGCCGGGCCAGGCCGGCAGGGGGACGTCGGGTGGGTTGAGGCCGGCCAGCGGCAGCGCCCACCCGGTCAGCTGCCACGTCAGGGCAGCGACCAGCATCCCGACGGCGGTGGCGATGACGACGAGCACCGGATAGGTCCACCGGGTGGCCCGTCCGGCCGGCCCGGGACGTAACCCTTGGACGCGCAGCGCGGTGAGGTCCTCGGTGCGCCGGACCCGGTCGACGGCCACGGTGAGGGCCAGCGCCCCGGCACCGAGGAGGGCGGCGAGGACTGCCGCGAGCAGGTGGAACCAGACGGCGACGGCGGGGCCCTGCTCGTCGAGTCCGGCCCGGACCTCCGCTGTGCTGGTGCCGACGACGGTCACCAGGCCGTGGGCGGCCATCCGTTCGGTGACGTCGGCGGGGGCGGCGGGACCGAGCCACACTTCGGGGTCGATCACCGGTTTCGGGTCGACGGCGAGACGGTCGAGGTATTCCAGGTCGACCAGTGCGGACTGTCCTCCGGCGGCGGGTATAACGGGCAGGGCGACGGCACCGGCGAGTGGCACGCCGGCGGGGGCCACTCCGGTGATCAGCGGGTCGGCGGGCAGGGTTCCGGCGTAGGCCATCGGCATCGGGTACGGGGTGACGACCGGCTGGATCCAGACGACCTCGGCGACGCTGGCGGTGACTTCGACGTCGGCACGCAGGCCGTCGGGTGCGGCGGCGAGCCGGCCTTCACCGGCGGCCCGCCAGCGGGCGGGTTCGGTGAGTGGTGCCGGGACCGTGGTGTTCAGCTGGTGGAGGATCACCTGGCCGGTGGTGGTGGACGCCCCGCCGGCGCCGGAGAACCGGATGCCGTTGATCCGGCAGCCGTCCCGGCAGACGTCGGTCCGCTGGAGGTAGCGGTGTCTGCCGTTCTTGAGGTAGCCCATCTCGACGAGGGCGTCACCGTGCCCGGCCACTGAGGACACCGAGACGACCATCCGCATCTCGCCGGCGGTCGTCGTGGTGGCGTCGATCAGGATGTCCCGGGTGGCGAGTGCCGGTGGTTCGGCGGCCGCCGGGCGCAGGAGCCGTTGCACGGTGCGTGGGCCGGTTGCCCCGTCCGGCCAGGCGGCGACGGCGGCGAGCCGTCCGCTGTCGAAGGCGAGGCCGGGAACGGACACGCTGCCGCCGGGGAGCCGGACGACTGCCATCGCGAAGGTACCGCCGGGGTCGAGGGCCCGGACGGCTCGGAGCAGGTCGTGGCGGGTGAGCGGCTGGACGGTGACGACCCGGTCGGCGCCGGTGCCGAGACGGGCCGCGACCTCACGGCCCTGGGCCGCGGTGTCGACCGCCCCGACCGCGTAGCCGGCGATGGCTGCGGTGGCGACCAGCAGAGCGAACAGGCGGCCGGCTCCGGGGCGGCGGGACAGCTGGAGGCCGGCCAGGGCGAGTCCGAGGTGTCCCCGGTGCAGTGCCCGGACGGCCAGCAGGTTCACCAGCGGCAGCAGCAGCCGGGCCGCGACGAGGGCGAGCGCGAGCACGATGAACGCGGGGGCGAACAGTCCGGCACCGGTGAGCGGGTCCTCGGCCAGGGCGAACTGTGCTCCGGTCGCCACCGCGAGTGCCGCGACCACGGCTTCGGTGGCGGCGAGACGGCGGTGGTCGCGGGCGGGGGAACGCCGGAGCAGCCGGGTGACGGGGCTGACGAGTTGCCGTCGCTGGGCGACGACCGCGGCGATCAGGGCGGCCACGGCGGCGAGGGGTGCGTACCGCAGGGAGCTGACCGCGGGTTCGGCGCCGACACCCGGGAACAGCGCCGCCGACACCGCGTTGACCAGGAGTTGCCCGGCTAGGCTGCCGGCCACCGCCCCGGCCAGGACGGCGACCAGGCTCTCCCCGGTCGCCAGCCACCACCGGGTCCACCAGCGGGCACCCCGCAACGCGACGACGGCGAGCTCACTCTGCCGGCCCTCGGCGCCGTAGCCGACGGTCAGGTAGATGGTGAAGCAGGCGAGCAGTACCAACGGCACCGCCAGGACCGGCACGAGCAGGCGAGCAGCGGCCCGGCCCTCGTCGATCCGGTCGAGCAGTCGCGGGATTCCGCTGGTGAACTGGATCCGTTCGAGTTCCTGGGCGGTTCCGTCGATCCGGGTCAGGTCGGCCCGTAGTTCGCCGAGCCGTTCGATGTCGATGGTTCCGGGCCGGGCGACGCCGTCGATGGTCAGCACGGTGGCGACGCGTTCCATCTCCCCGAGGGTGACGGCGTTGGTGAAGGCCGGTTCGCCCGAGCTGACTCCGGCGCCGCTGACGAAGTAGCCGTGCTGTCCCCAGTAGGCGCCGGTGCTGTCGGCCACCCGGTAGGTGCCGACCACCGTCAGCGGTTTCGGGGCCGTCACGGACATCCAGGTGGGCGGGTTGGATTCGTTGTTCTGTTCTGCGGCGCTCAGTTCGACGGGATCTCCGGGGACCAGCCCACGTCGCTGGGCTGTCCTCTCGCCGAGGAGCACCTCGCCCTCGCCCTCGAGGCAGCGCCCGCTGACGAGCCGGACGTGAGCGCATATCTCCTGGCGGAAGACGAGCCGGGTCGGGAAGTCGAGGGTCTCCTCCAGGCCGACGGCCGCCATCTCGGCGGAGTGGTGATAGGTGAACCCGGGCAGGTCGAGCAGCACCTGGCCGGCGTCCGGGAAGGTGATTCCGGAGCCTGCCTCGCCGTCCATCCGGGGATCGGCGATCCGGCTCACCACCATGCTGAGTTCGTTGTTGGGGGCGGTGGCGATCTGCCCCGCGGCGACCGCCCGCTCGGCGGCGATCAGGTAGGCCGGGGCGGCGACCGCGGAGGCGACGGCCAGTAGCGCCAGCAGGGCGAGGGTGACGGCCTGGCCACGACGGGTCCAGACCATGGCGAGGACCAGGGAGATCATCGGCTGCCCTCCGCCCGGCCGGGGCGTGGCAGAGCACGCTGCAGTGCCGACCGGGCGGTCCAGGCGGTCGCTCCGAGCACGGTGAACGCGACGAGCAGCGCGACACTCGTCGCCACCGGGTCGAGGGGGCCGGGTGGGGTCAGCACCGCCCAGCCGTCGGTGAACGCCGGGACGGTCCGCCCGAGGACGGCGGCCGCCAGCAGTGCGGCGATCAGGCCGCCGGCCAGTCCGGCCAGGATCAGGGCGGCGGAGCCGGCCCATCCGGTGGCGACGGCGACCCGGCGGGACAGGCCCTGGACGCGGAGGGCGGTGAACTGGTCGGTCAGGGACCGGCGGTCCACTGCGGCGGCGACCGCGACGGTGGCGGCCGCCAGGAGCAGGGCTGCGGTGCCCGCGATCAGCCCGAACCGGACGACGACTGCCGGACCCTGCACGCCGAGGCGGGCGGCGTGCGCGGCGACGGTGTCGTCGGCGGTGACGGTGAGACCGGCCGCGGTGAGATCGGCGACCAGACCGGGCCGGGCGCCGGGGGCCAGCCACACCTGGTATTCGCCACCGGGGTCGGTCTCGGCGGCGAGCCGGCGGGCGGCGTCCAGATCGACGACGAGGCCGTCCCGCCCGACGAGCGGCAGGGCCGGCACTGTCGCGGCGACCTGCACGGTGACCGGGTCGCCGTATACGGTCAGCACGGGTTCGGCGTCCCGCCAGCCCTCCGGCGGCGGCCCGGCCAGCAGGACGGGCAGGGGCAGCAGGCGGTCCGAGGCCCACGCCGCGATGCCCGGTCCTCGGCCCTCAGCGGCCCGGCCGGCATCGGTGGCCAGCCGCAGCGTCCCGTCCGGTGTGGTCACGTCGAGGGCTCCCTCGCCGGTCCCGCCCCGCCAGCGGACGATGTCGCCGAGTTCGGTGCTGCCGAGGACTGCGGACCCGCCGGAACGGAGCCCGAGCACGCTGACCGTGGTCCCGCCCGGTGGTGGCAGCACCCGGCCGCCGACTCCGGGCGGGGTGGTCAGCTCCCATCGCACGATCCGGCAGCCGGGGGCCGGGGAACAGGCGCCGGCTTCGGCGGTCACCGTCTGCTCGCCGGCCCGCAGGGTGCCGAACGGCACGGTCACCGGCAGTCCGGTGGCCTCGTGCTGCAGGAGCAGGCGCAGGGCGAGCGCGGCCGGCCCGTCCCGCCGGGCGGTCACGGTGAGCCGGTCGCCGACGACCGGGGCCAGCCGCGGCAGCTCGGTGGCGGCCACCGCTGCGGGAAGGGCACCGGGCGGGCCGTACTCCGCCCGCCAGCCGGTGACCGCGGTGAACCGTGCGGTGTCCACTTCGAGGATCTCGATGTCGTCGTTGCGGTTGTGGACGGCGGCCATCGCCTGGGTGCCGGCCGGATCGGCGCCGCGGACGGCGTGCAGCAGCACGGTCCGGTTGCCGGCCTCGACGGACAGGACCCGGACGGCACCCAGCTCGGTCCCGCTGCGGGCCAGGCGGGCCGTCTGCTCGGCGCCCCACCCACCGGCCGCGGTCAGGAACGTCGCGACCGCGACCACCAGCAGCGCGAGCACCCGGTCGGTCCCGGGTGAGCGGGAGAACCGCAGGGCGGTCAGGCCGGTCCGCAGCCGCCCGGCCCGGAGTGCCACGGCGCCGCCCCGGTCGGCGGCCCGGCTCAGCAGCCGGGCCACGAGCAGGCCCACCGTCAGGGCGATCAGGGCGGGAGCGGCGGGGCCGAGGCCGTCGTCGGGGCCGTCGGATCGGGCCTGGTAGATGGCCGCGGCGGCGACCGCCAGCAGGAGCAGGTCGACGACCGCCGGTCGCCAGGTGCCCCGGCCGGACCCGGCCGGGCGCAGCAGCACCGACACCGGGCGGCTGAGGACCGCGGCCTCCACGGCGGCCAGCACGGCCAGGCTGCCGAACAGCACCGCGCTCACCGCGGCGGCGCAGGCGAGCAGGGCGACGGCGTGATCGGCGGCCACCGGGACCGGGCCGGCGAGCAGACGGGCCAGCAGAAAACCGGCCGGAGCACCGAGCAGCACCCCGGCGGTGAGCGGCACCAGGTGCTGTCCCCAGGCCAGCCGCAGCCTGCCGAACCGGCCGACTCCGCGCAGCTTGAGCAGGGCGGCGTCGGCACGGCGGTCACGCAGGGTGTACCACCCGGCCAGCCCGACGGCGAACCAGGTGAGGATCAGGAGCTGTGCTCCGGCGGTGAGGATCCCGTTGAGGATGACGTGGCGGTCCCAGGCGATGGCCTCGACCAGTGGCACGGCCCGGGTGCTGAGCCGCATCTGATCACCACCGAGCCGCCGGTCGGCCGTGACGATCTCGGCTTTCAGGTCGCGGCCGGTGTCACCGCGCAGTAGTGCGTCCGGGACCGTCACGTCGTACGCCATGTTGGGGGTCCGCAATTCCGTGCGGGCGAACGTGCCGGCCGTGGTGAACGCCGGGTCCAGGACGCCCCCGCCGCGGAACATGCTGTTGTTCCAGTACGTCCCGGCCGGGTCGGTCACCGCGTAGAGCCCCACCACCCGCAACTCGAGCGGGCCGTCGGCGGTGTTGCTGAGCACCACGATGGTGCCGCCGGGCCGGACGCCGAGGCGCTGGGCGGTCTCCGCGGTGACGGCGACCTCGTGATCGGCCGCCGGGCAGGCGCCCTCGATCCGCACGTGGTCGCAGAATCCGTCCCGGTACGCCGTCGGCAGGCTGGCCGAGGCCACTCCGTCCCGGACGGTGAGCGACCACGCCATGCCGCTGAAGCCCTCGCCGAGACCGGGCGGCAGCCCGGCCCGCACGTCACCGGTGAACCGGTCCAGCCGGGCCTGTGGACCGGTGCGGGCGTCCACCCGGGTGACCACCGAGAAGGTGCGCTGGGCGGCCGGGGCGGAGGTGAGGTAGGCGTCGGCGGCCGCACCGACCGCGGCATACCCGTACCACGGGCCGGCTGCGGCGACGGCTGCCGCCAGCATGGTCAGCACGAGAATCGTCACCACCTGCGCGGCGCGGGTCCGCACCGCGCCGAAGACGAGTGCGAACATTCACCCTCCCCCCGGTTGCGGGCGACGTTACGCGATCGCGCCGCCCCGCGGGGACCCCTGTGGACAACCGGTTCAGAGCCAGCCGCGGCGCTTGAGGTACGCGTACAAACCGCTGGCCGAGGCCACGATGAGCGCGCTGCTGAGCAGGAATCCCCACCACTTCTCGAACCCGGGGTAGGGCAGGTTCTGTCCGAAGTATCCGGTCAGTGCGGTGGGGATGGCGATGATCGCGGCCCACGCCGCCAGTTTGCGGGTGACCACGTTGAGTTCGTTGCTCTGTTCGGCCAGGTCGTCGTCGAGCAGTTCGGTGATCCGGCCGCGGGAGTGTTCGATCAGGTCGACGGCGTGCCGTGCGTGGTCCTCGACGTCCCGGTAGTAGGGCCGCAGCCGGCTGTCCTCGGAGAGTTCCCGGGCGACGTCGCGGACCACGTCGGGCATCGGCGCCACCGCCCGGCGCAGGGTGGCCAGGTTGCGCCGCAGGGCGAAACCACGCCGTCGTACGTCCCGTGGTGCCGGTCCGTCGCCGAGCATCCGGTCCTCGACGGCGTCCATCAGCTCGTCGATCCGCTGGGCGGTGCGGTACTGACCGTCGACGACGAGGTCGAGCAGCCCGTGGACCAGGAAGTCGACGCCGGTCCCGGCGGGCCGTTCCTCGTCGTCCCACCGCCGGGTGAGGTCGTCCGGGTCGAACGGTGACTTACGGACCGTGATCAGCGCCCGTGGGGTGATGAACGCGCTGATCTCGGTCTTGCGCGGCTCGGAGTCGAAGCCGACCGCGTAGACGTTGAGGAACAGGTGGTTGCGGTAGTGGTCGAGTTTGGGCCGTTCATGGGCTTGGACGGCGTCCTCGACGGCGAGCGGGTGCAACCCGAACTCCTCGGCGAGGGCGGCCAGGTCGTCCGCCGACTGCGCGTCCAGATCGACCCAGACGACGGCGCCCGGGTCGGACCGGAGCCGCTCGCCTGCCTCGTCGATGCCGAAGCCCTCGGCCGACAGCCGACCATTGACGTAAAGGCGGGAGGTCACGGCCTACGATAAGCCGTGACCTGGATAGATCAGTTGCTGACCGCCTTCTACGAAGCCAAGTGGCAGGTGACCGACACCCAGTCGATCTATTGGCGGGAGATCGTCGGCAACGTGTTCGGGCTCGGCTCGGCGCTGCTCGGGTTGCGCCGCAACTACTGGGCCTGGCCGGTGGGGATCGTCGGCAACGTGCTGCTGTTCACCGTCTTCCTGGGGCAGGCGGTCGGCAACGATCAGGGCACCCCGCTCTACGGTCAGGCCGCCCGGCAGGTGTTCTTCCTGGTCACCAGTGTCTACGGCTGGTGGGCGTGGCGGCGTAACCGGCGGCGGGACCACGGCACCGCGGTGGTCCCGCGCTGGGCCACCGCACGCCAGCGGATGATCCTCATTCCGCTGGCGCTGGTCGCGGTGGTCGTCTGTTACCTCGTGTTCCGGGAGATCGGTGCCGGTTTCCCGGTGCCGTGGTGGTACTACCTGGCCGACTCGTGGATCTTCGTCGGTTCGATGCTCGCCACCTACGCGATGGCCCGGGGCTGGGTCGAGTTCTGGCTCTGCTGGATCGCCGTGGACCTGGTCGGAGTGCCCGAGCTGCTGCACTTCGGCTACTACCCGTCGGCGATCCTCTACGCCGTCTACGCGCTCTTCGTCATCTGGGGTTTCGTGGTCTGGCTGCGGATCTCCCGCTCGGTCGAGGCGTCGGCGCCGGTCCCGGCCTGAGGGCGGCGCAGCATCCACAGGCTGACCGGGACACCTGCAGCGACCAGGACCGCCGCGACCACCAGTGCGTCCTGGTAGCCATTGAGGAACCCGGCGGTCGCCGAGCGATCGGTCAGGATCGCGCCGAGCACCGTCACACCGAGCAGCCCGAACACCTCCCGGGACACGTTGAGCATGCCGGAGGCGATACCGGCCCGCTGTGGCGGCAGCGCATCGACCACCACGGTGTTCAGCGGGATGAGCAGGCCACCGCCGATGCCGTAGAGGACGAACCAGGGCAGCAGGTCGGCATAGGTGGTGTCGGCGCCGTACCGCGCGATGCCCCCGATCGCCGCGGCCATCACCGCGAGTCCGAAAGCGGTCACCCGGGCGACTCCGAAACGGATCTCGAACCGGGGCGCCAGGACCGCACCGACGGCCGTGATGATCGCCATCGGGATGAACGCCGCGCCCGCCTCGGTGGGCGTGAAGCCGAGCACGTCCTGGAGGTAGAGAGCCATGTAGAAATAGATGCCGAACACTCCGAAGGCCCACAGGCCCATGGCGAGCAGGCCGCCGGTGAACATTCGCGACCGGAAGAAGCGCAGGTCGACCATCGCGTCGGCGTTGCGGTTCTGGAGGAGCACGAAGGCCGTTGCCGCCGCCGCGGCGAGACCGAAAAGGGTCAGGATTAGCGGCGAGGTCCAGCCCTCCACGTTTCCTTCGATCAGGGCGTACGTCAGAGCGGACAGCGCCAGTGACGAGGCGGCGAGCCCGGCCGGGTCGAGCCGGCGCAGCGCTCCGGTCCGGTCGGCCGCCGCGTCGGCGGGCACACTGGCCAGGGTCAGCACCAGGGTGGCCACCCCGATCGGCAGGTTGATCAGGAAGATCCAGCCCCACGCGACGTGTTCGCTGAGCACCCCGCCGGTGAACGGGCCGACGGCGAGCGCGAGCGCGCCGACCCCACCCCAGACGCCGATCGCGGCGCCGCGTTCCTTCGGGTCCGGGAACAGTCGCTGGATCAGGGCCAGCGATGCCGGGGCGAGCAGGGCCGCGCCGACACCCTGGAGCGCGCGGGCCCCGATCAGCATCGCCTGACTGTCGGCCAGACCGGCGGCGACCGAGGCGACGGTGAAGACGATCAGGCCGCCGACGAACGCGAGGCGGGTGCCGAGGACGTCGGCGATGCGGCCTCCGGCGAGCAGCAGACCGGCGAAGACCAGGATGTACGCGCTGGTGATCCATTCGAGTCCGGCGATGCTCAGGCCCAGATCCCGCTGGATGCTCGGCAACGCGACGTTGACGACGTTGTTGTCGAGGTAGGTCATGAAGGTGCCGAGCGCCACCGCTGTCAGCGCCCACCACCGCCGGTTCTTCTCCATCAAGCAGCCCCCTATACGACGTACATGTACCCCGTACATGAGACCTGTACGTTGTATGGTTGTCAAGTGACCACCGATCGACTCACCAAGACCGCCGTGGCCGACCGCGCCCTGCGCCTCGCCGACGACGAGGGCCTGGAAGCGGTCACCGTCCGTCGCCTCGCCAAGGAGCTGGGCGTCACCCCGATGGCGCTCTACTGGCATTTCAAGAACAAGGACGAGCTGCTCCTTGGCATGGTCGACCACGTGCTGACCGATGTGCGCGCTGGCTCGGCAGCGGACGACGGCTGGCAGAAACGACTGCGCAGAGTGGTCGAGATCGTGTTCGACGTCATGCGCGCGCATCCGTGGCTGCCGACGCTGCTGTTCTCGGTGGACAAGTTCCAGGTGGAGAGCTTCCAGCGGGCCACCAACGACACCCTCGCCCTGCTAGCCGAGGCCGGCTTCACCGTCGAGGAGTCCTACTGGGTGGCGATGCACCTGCTGAACGGATGCATCGGCGCGGTCAGCAGCCAGCCCGGCTGCCCGCCGCACCTGCCGGCCGGGGAGCAGCCGGAGTGGCGCCGGCAGAAGCGGCTCCTCCTGGAGAGCATGCCGATGGACCGCTTCCCGATGATGATCGAACTGGCCGGGACCTATCGTGACGACCCCGACATGGACCGGTACTACGCGTTCTGCACCGACCTGATGGTCTCCGCGGTGGAGACGATGGCCGCGTCACGCTGACCCACCTCCATCAATCGACATACTTGCATTCTTTTTGCAAGCTCTTCCAAGCTGTGCAAGAAGTTGCTAGCTTCGGCCTCATGTGAACGCGGGATTACACCCGCATTTCCACTGGAGGCCCTCGTGTCCCGAATGCTCCGCAGGGCGCTGGCCGCACTCTGCGCCGTCCCCCTGCTGCTCCTGACCGAACTCCCCGCCGCGCGAGCGGCCACCACGGTGACCGTCTACTACCAGGCGCCCACGTCCTGGACCACGGTGAACATCCACTACGCACCGGACGGCGGCTCCTGGACGCCCGTTCCCGGCATCCCGATGAGCGCCTACAGCGGATGCGCCGGCTGGCAGGTCAAGGAACTCGACCTGGGCAGTGCGACCGGCATGCAACTCGTCTTCAACAACGGCTCCGGCACGTGGGACAACAACAACGGCAACAACTACCGCGCCGGTACGGGGGTGGTGACGGTCTCCGGCGGTGTGGTCGGCTCCACCGTCCCGTGCGCAACCACCACGCCCCCACCTACCACGCCCCCACCCACGACACCTCCCACCAGTGGCGTGATGCTCGGCGGCGACCCGCGCAAGGACAGCATCTACTTCATCCTCACCGCACGATTCAACGACGGCGACACCGTCAACAACCGGGGCGGCAGTCAGCACGTCAAATCCGGCAACGCCGCCAACGGCGACCCGATGTTCCGCGGCGACTTCAAAGGCCTGGTCGACAAACTCGACTACATCAAAGGCCTCGGATTCTCCGCCGTCTGGATCACGCCGGTCGTGCTGAACCGGTCGGACTACGACTTCCACGGCTACCACGGTTACGACTTCTACGAGGTCGACCCCCGGCTGGAATCGGGCGGCGCGTCCTACCAGGAACTGATCGACTCGGCACACGCCAAGGGACTGAAGATCTACCAGGACGTGGTCTTCAACCACACCTCCCGATGGGGCGCGAAAGGCCTCTACACGCCGGCCGTCTACGGCGTCCGGGACAGCCAGTGGAGCTGGTACTACAGCGAGAAGGTCGCCGGAAAGCAGTACAACCCGCTGGCGGAGGACGCCGACGGGCGCACCTACAACGGTGATCTGTGGAGCAGCACCGCACCGGCCGGGAACACCTGCCCCGGCTACGGCACCCCGACCGGCGGCAAGAGCGCCGAGGGATACACGCTCTACCACTGCCAATGGCCGTCACCGACGGCGAAGATGTTCCCGCCGGCCCTCTTCCACCAGTGCTGGATCGGCAACTGGGAGGGCGAGGACGCCCGGTCCTGCTGGCTGCACGAAGACCTCGCCGACCTGAACACCGAGAACACCGCGGTGCAGGACTACCTGATCGGGGCGTACAAGAAGTACATCGACATGGGTGTGGACGGGTTCCGGATCGACACCGCCGTGCACATTCCGCGGGTCACCTGGAACCGGCGGTTCCTGCCCGCCCTTCAGCAACACCTCACCGCCAGATACGGCGCCGCCAAAGCCAAGGACTTCTACATCTTCGGTGAGGTCGCGGCGTTCGTGAACGACAAGTGGAACCGGGGCTCGGTCAACCACTCCGCCCAGTTCTTCACCTGGAAGGAACGGGCCGCCTACTCCGCCGACGACGTCACGGCCGCGATCGAACAATTCGACTACGAGAACAATCTGGGTACGGGAAACCAGCCGACCAGCACCAACGCCTTCCTGTCCGGGAACAGTTATCACGCACCGGACTACTCGAAGTTCTCCGGCATGAACATCATCGACATGCGGATGCACATGAACTTCGGGGACGCGTCCAACGCCTACCACAACGGCAAGGACTCGGACGACTCGGTGAACGACGCCACCTACAACGTGGTCTATGTGGATTCGCACGACTACGGACCCAACAAATCGTCGGTACGGTACGCGGAAGGCACCGACGCGTGGGCCGAGAACATGTCGCTGATGTGGACCTTCCGCGGCATCCCGACCCTGTACTACGGCTCGGAGATCGAGTTCAAGGCCGGGCAGCGGATCGACTGCGGGCCGACCTGCCCGCTGGAGACCACCGGCCGCGCCTACTACGGCAGCCACCTCGCCGGAACTGTGACCGCCTCCGACTACGGTGTCGTCTCGTCGGCCACCGGCCAGGTCGCCACCACACTGTCAAAACCGCTGGTCAAGCACCTGCAACGACTCAACCAGATCCGCCGGGCGGTGCCCGCGCTGCAGATGGGCCAGTACTCGACCGAGGGCGTCAGCGGCAACATGGCCTACAAACGCCGCTACACCGCGAACGGCGTCGACAGTTTCGCCCTGACCACCGTCTCCAGCGGCGCCACCTTCACCGGCATCCCCAACGGCACCTACGTCGACGCGATCACCGGCGACATCCGGACAGTCACCAACGGCTCCCTCACCGTCGACCTGAACGCCAAGGGCAACCTGCGCGTCTACGTCCTCTCTACCGGCACCACCCCGGCCCCCGGCCGAATCGGCACCGCCACCACCTACCTCAAGTAACGCCCCCGGTGTGTGGTGACTTCGGGGGCGATCCGCAGCCGAACTCACCACACACCCGGCAGACAAGCACAGTGTTGGGACCATCCGAACCGCAACTCACCACAGGCAGAACCAACGGGAACCGCGTGGAGAACCACGGCCCACCCCGAACCGCAACTCACCACGTGAGAACCGGCCCGAACGTCGGTCGGAGCGTGACCGGGGCTGGATCCGGCAGCCCCCTCGCTGCCGGATCAAGCCCGGCCACACTGGTCGGCGCTATCCCGGTCTGCACACCATGGTCCCGGTCTGTCCGGCACCGACCAACCCCCGGCCGGTCAGGAGGCCGACAAGTTCCGGGCTGTCAGGCCCCGACCAGCGCTCGGCCGGTCAAGCGCCGACAAGTTCCGGGCTGTCAGGCGCCGACCAGCTCCGCGACGGCGTTCGCCGTCTCCGGATGAGTCGCCACCAGCCCGGCCACCGCCGCCGTGCCCGGTTCATCGGACGAACCGGCCGCGGCCGGTGTCCACTCCCCCGCACATCCGAGCAGTTCCGCCACCCCGTCCGCCGTGGCCGGATGACCCGCCAGCAGCACCGCCGCCGCGCCCGCGGGACCGGACGGGCCCGCCGGGCCGGTGCCACCGGCCGGACGGGAGCGGGCCGGTGCGTTCCACGGGGCGGTCCACGAGTCGAGACCGGCGAGTGTCCCCGGGAAGGTGCGCCCGGCCTCCCGGGTCAGCACCGGAACCAGTTCCGCCGCCTGCGACTTCAACGTGGCGATCAGGTTCGGCAGCCACGGCAGCAGCACCGGGTCGGGCAGTTGCGCGAACACCCGGGACAGCGTCTCCACCACGAACGGTGCCAGCCGCGGCACGGGTTCGAGCGCCTGCACGAACCCGCTCACGTACTGCGGCACCGAGGGCACCACCAGCGGGTTGCCGAGCAGTTCACCGACCCGGGCCCGCAGGTCGGCCAGTGGCAGCGCACCCAGCTGGTGCAGTGCCGCCCAGAGCAGGGCGGTCTTGGCCGGGGTATCCGGGTGTGACTGCCGGACCGCGATCTCCAGCTGGGTCCGGTCGCAGCCCAGCGACAGGGCCAGACTCTCCATGCTGAACAGGAAGCCGAGCATCGCCCCGACCTGCCGGACTCCGGTCTCCTCCTCGACGAAGGCCGTCGGCAGCAGGGTGCAGTAGTGCGCGTACCCCGCGGTGACGAACCGCCCGCACCAGACCGGCAGCACCGCCGTGGTGGCCCGGTAGTGCCCGAGCAACCTGCGGATCCGCCGCAGCACGTCGGGGGCGTCGTCGACGGTGCGCTCGGCGGACAGCAGCTCGATCGCGCGGGCACCGAGTTCGCCGGTGAGCCGTGGGCTCTCCAGGAACAGCAGTGAGTTCTCCACCGCTTTGAGCGCGGTGGCAGCCGTCGCCTTCGGGTCCCAGGCGTCCCGGCGCAGTCGCTGTTCGAGCACCTGCTCGACGGTTACCCCCTCGTAGCCCAGCTCGATGATGCTGCGCTGGTGGCGACCGATGTCGAGGTCCCAGCTCTCCTGTATGTGCTTCTCACCGAGCTTGCGGCTGCCCATGATCGGGCGGACCGCCTGGTCGGGCAGCAGGTAGCGCAGCATCCAGAGCAGTTGCGAGCAGGCGGCCAGGTCGGGCCGGGCGTTCAGGTCGAGCAGCGCACGCTGGATGCTGCGTTGTTCGAGGTTGAGCCCGAGCGGTGCGAGCCGGTCGTGGACATCCCGGGCCAGCGGTGGCAGCGCCTCATAACCGACCTGGCCGATCCGGTCGCCGCCGAGCAGGATCTCGCACAGCCGCCGCACGTCGCGCCGGCCGGGGACGGTGTCCTTCTCGATGCAGGTGACAGCGGCGTCCTGGAAGTCGTAGGGCGTCGGCCGGGCCCGGCCCCGCATGCCGGCCAGCAGGATCGACGTCTCGAAGACGGCGATCGCGTCGGCGGTGCTGGCGAGGTAACCGTTGCGGCGGGCGAGCCGGACGATGTCGACACACCAGCCGCGCAGCTCCTCCTCGTCCAGTCCGTCCAGCACCGGCGGGCCGGCCAGATAGCCACTGAGGTGGTCGGTGGTGACCGTCTCGCCCACGACGACCGGTGCCGGCAGCGCCTTCTTCGTCTTGCGGGCGGCACCTTTCTGCCCGTCCAGCCGGAACGGGGTGAGCCGCAGGCGACCGAGCTGTTTCTGCCAGGTGCTCGCGGCGATCGACACCGAGCCGGGCGCCAGCCCGAACTGGGACTCGATCGCCGAGTGGCTGGACGGGATCAGCCCGTAGAGCCAGGTGGTCGCGGTCCGCGGGGTGATCACGAAGTCCGGGGTGCCGGGCGCCGAGCCGGCCTCGGGCACCCGGCTCGCCGCGTGGAAGGCGCCGCAGATGTAGAGGCAGTCGGCGGGGTCGGCCCCGGACGAGGCGAGGTGCTCGCGAATCCGGGTCCACATGTAGCGCTCGCGGTCCTCGTCGCTCGCGAACCGCCTGGTGTCTTGCGGCGCCAGCCGCCGGAACAGGCTGCCGATCAGCACCATCACCTGCCGGTAGGTGTCGTGGTCGGCCCCGGCCAGGGGCTGCTCGACATACTGGTCCCACCACTCCGACCAGTGCCGCACCCGCCCGTGGTGCAGCAGGTGCTCCTCCAACTCGGCGAACCGTGGGCGCAGGTCACCGATCTCCACGCCGACCGCATCACCGTGCAGGTCCTCCTCCGGCTCCGGGTTGCCGGCCGGGGACGAGACGTCGGGCTTCCACTGGAAGACGTGGTCGGTGGAGCGGTCCACCAGGACCAGTTCGACGCCGGGGGTGTCCAGCGCGTACGAGATCGCCTGGTACTCCGCGGAGGCCTCGGTGATCGGCGCGATCACCGACAGCGGCGCCGCCTCCTCGGCGAAGCCGTCCAGTTCGGAGGCGAACGCCTGCAGCGCCACCGGGAGCCGGCAGTTGCGCAGTTCGGTCAGCAGCGACTGCATGTCCTCGCAGAGTTCGAGGTAGACGACCTTCGGCTGCTTCTCCCGCAGCCGCCGCAGCATCGCGAGAGCCGACGCCGGTGAGTGGTGGCAGACCGGGAAGATCTCCAACGGCTCCCGCAGGGCGTGGTCGACGTCGTCGACGATCCCGGCGAGGATCTCCGGCAGCGCCGCCGGGCCGTCCGCCAGAGTCTCGGCGGCACCCAGCAGCTGGTCCCGGAGCGGGTCGAAGGGGCTGGTCACGACAGGGTCGCAATCGCCTGACGGCCACCCTCCAGGAAACCGGTCCACTCGCCGCTGTGCTCTTTGCTGCGCGGCTCGACCACACCGTGCCAGTACTTGTTGAGGATCGCCAGGTCCTCCGGGCTGCGCCGGGCCAGTGATCCGACGAGTGACGAGGCGAGGGTCTGCGAGGTGAGGGTGCGGGCCCCGAAGAAGTTGCTGTGCAGGATCGCGTCCTCCAGCACACCGATCTGCTCGGCGGTGGAGAGCGCCGACTCGAGTCGCTCGTCGTCGCTGCCCGCCGACGCGGAGGCGGCCCGCAGGTCGGCGAAGCTCTGCAGCAGCACGTCGAGCAGGGTCGGCGGCACCTCCAGCTCGATGTTGTGCCGGCGCAGCAGTTCCTCGGTGCGGAAGCGGACGATCTCGGCCTCGCTCTTCTTGTTGGTGACCACCGGGATACGGACGAAGTTGAACCGCCGTTTCAGTGCCGAGGACAGGTCGTTGACACCCCGGTCGCGGCTGTTGGCGGTGGCGATGATGCTGAAACCGGGCTTGGCGAAGACGATGTTGTCGTCGTCCAGTTCGGGGATCGAGACGTACTTCTCGGAGAGGATCGAGATCAGCGCGTCCTGCACGTCGCTGGTGGACCGGGTCAGCTCCTCGAACCGGCCGATCACCCCGTTCTCCATCGCCGTCATGATCGGTGAGGGGATCATCGAGGCCCGGGACTGGCCCTTGGCGATCACCATCGAGACGTTCCAGGAGTATTTGATGTGGTCCTCGGTGGTGCCGGCGGTGCCCTGCACGACGAGTGTGGAGTTGCGGCTGATCGCGGCGGAGAGCAGCTCGGCCAGCCAGCTCTTGCCGGTGCCCGGGTCACCGATCAGCAGCAGGCCGCGGTCGGAGGCGAGGGTGACGATGGACCGCTCCACAAAACTGCGGTCACCGAACCATTTGGGGGCGATCTCGCGGTCCAGGCCGTCGGCCCGTTCCGAGCCGAGGACGAACAACCGCACCATCCGGGGGCTGAGGCGCCACGAGAACGGTTTGGGGCCGGTGTCCACCGACTCCAGCCAGTCCAGTTCCTCGGCGTACTTGACCTCGGCGGGGGCGCGCAGCATGTCGGTCATCGCGGAAAGTCTCCTTGCGGGGTTGATCAGACGAGGAAGTTCTTGAGCTCGGTGACGAGCTTCTTGATGTGGCCGGAGAGGACCGGGGTGCCCTGGTCCTTGAAGCGCTGCCGGAACCACGGGTTGACACTCTGGTGGCCGCCGCTGCTGACCGAGCCGACCGGGATGAACTTGACCCCGGACCGGTGGATGGCCTGGAAGCCCTCCCAGCAGGCCTGCTGCTGCCACTCGTAGAAGTCGGAGATCCAGACGACGACGCTGTTCCGCGGGTCGGTGATCTTGGGCCGGGCCAGGTCCAGGGCCACGGTGCCGTCGGTACCGCCGCCGAGCTGGGTGTGCAGCAGAACCTCGAACGGGTCGTGCACCCACGGGGTGAGATCCAGCGCCCGGGTGTCGTAGGCCACCAGATGCACGTCGACCTTGGGCAGACCGGCGAAGATCGAGGCCAGGATGGTGCAGTTGACCATCGCGTCGACCATCGAACCGGACTGGTCGACGACCACGATCAGACGGGCCGGCTCGATCCGTTTCGCGGTCTGCCGGTAATAGAGCCGGTCGACGTAGAGCCGCTCGTCCTCCGGGCTCCAGTTCGGCAGGTTTTTCCAGATCGTCCGGTCCAGGTCGAGATTGCGGAAGATCCGTTTCGGGGGCACCGACCGGTCGATGGTCCCGGCGCTGGCCTGCGCGACCTGGGTGCGCAGCACCTCGGCCACCTCGTCGACGAACCGCCGGATCAACGCCTTGGCGTTGGCCAGCGCCACACCGTCCAGGTTGTCCTTGTCGCGCAGCAGCTGCTCGATCAGCGACATGCTCGGGGTGAGCTGCTTCGCGAGCCGGGGGTCGGCGAGCACCTCGCGCAGGCGCATCCGCCCGACGAGGTCGCCCTCGATCCCGGCGAGGGTCTGGCCCAGGCCGGGACTGTTGCCGGCGGCCCGTCCGCGCAGCTCGCCCGGCTCGCAACCCATCGCCCGCTCGAACCAGCCGGCGTCGGCCTGCCACCGCTGCAACTGCTCGGCCGTCACGTTGCCGGTGCCGGTGGCGAACACGTTGAGCAGCAGCTTGGAGACCAGCGCGGCCCGCCGGACCTCACCGTCGCGGTCCGGCTCGGCTTCCGGCTCCTCGCCGGTCCCGCCCTCCGCCATCAGACCGTCGAACTCGGACGCCAGCTGCGGGAACCGCTGGACCACGGTGTCCACCGAGACCGACGGGTCGAGCAGCGCGGCGGGCAGGCCGAGGTCACCGACGACCGCCATGCTGCCCGATTCCAGGGTCGCCTGCTCCTCGGGGTCGAAGAGCCGGGCCAGCAGCCGCCAGTAGAGGACCTGACGGCGGGTCTCCGCAGCGCTCATCTCCGCAGCAGCCTTCCCGCTCGCTCGGTCAGCACCTCGACCGCGGTGCCGGCGGCCGCCTCGGCCTTCGCCGCCTTCGCCTCGGTCGGGCCGAGGGCCCAGTCACCGGTGTGCGCGACGACAGTCTTCTTCCGCACCACCGCCTGCACGGCCAGCGGCTGCACCGTCCACCGGCCGGCGTCCCACCGGAGCAGGCCGAGGCAGGCGGTGGAGGCCGCCACCAGGGCCGGGGTGATCGGCCCGGCCTCGGGCAGCCGGCCGGAGTCGACGGTGACAGTGACCCCACCGAGGTCGAACGACTCCGGTCCGGTCGTGTAGCCCTCCAGCAGGACCGGCTCGGCGATGACCGCCGGATGCCTGTCGAGCGGGTGCGTGGGTGACGCGACTGCCGCACCGAGCCGGACCCGGGCCACCGCGAACGGGTCGACGGGCTCGCCGATGACCGCACACGCCTCGTCCCACAGCAGGTCACCGGCCGCGGTGAGCGGCATCCCGGTGATCTCGACCGCACGCCGGCCGGCCAGCGCGGCCCGGAACACCGGGAACCTCGCGAGCATCCGCCACGCGGACGGCCCGCTGATGGTGTCCACCTTGGCCGCGGCGACACTCGCCCGGACCAGCCGCACCGCGCCGCCGGGAGTCTCCAGCAGGCCGTGCGCCTGAGCCCGGAAGACCGTCGGGTGCTCGTGCAGATCGACCCCGAGCAGCAGGAACCGGCCGTCGACCGGATCGGCTCCGGTGGCCGGGAAGCCGTCCTGCGCCAGCAGCAGCGCCCGCGCCCACAGGTCGGCCCACCGGCGCACCGGGATCCGGTCGAGAGTGGCGACCGGGGCGGAGGACCGCAGTTCGGCGGCGAACCCGTCGAGCAGCACCGCGAGCCGGCGGCCGGACGGCTCGGCGAGCAGGGCCTGCACCGCCTGTGCGCCGCCGCCGGCGACCTCGTGATCGACACCGCGCCAGCCGGCGATGGCCAGCTCGCGCAGCCACGACCGGACCCCGGCCAGCAGCGGGCCGGTCTCCGGTGGGGCAGCCGGGGTGCTCCACTCCGCACGGCTGCGGCCGAGGGCCGCGTCGAGGCCGGCGAGCAGCGCGTCGTGCACGGCACCGGCCAGTGCGACGCGGGCACCGGCCAGCACGGCCAGGTGCTCGTCGGCGACGGTCCCGGCGATGATCTTGCCGATCGAGTCGGTGACCCGGCCGGCCAGCGGCGAGCCGGTGAACGCGGCGGCCAGCGACTCGAGGGCGGCGGCACGCTCCTCGTCGATCCGGGCCAGGCCGTGGACCAGGGTGTCGTCAAGGCCGTCGATCAGGGCGAACGCCTCGTCGAGACCGGCCGGTGGGGTGCGCAGGGCGTCGGCGAGCATCAGTGCACCGCCCCCGCGGCCGGGAACCACTGCAGGTCGGGCAGCGGCTCGGTGGTCGGCGGAACCTCCAGGTAGGCCAGGTGGCGCAGGAAACCGGAGAAGACCTCGGCGGCGCGGTTCGGCGCGGTCGTGGTGTGCAGACCGGACCACAGGTCGTCGCTGTCGTCGGGCAGTGTCGCCTTCAGGTATCGCGCGACGCGATCCAGACCGTACTGCGCGACCGCGGCGTCGGCCAGGGCACGCAGGTGGCCGCAGGCACGGGAGCCGCCGGAGAGGCCACCGCAGGGACGGTTGTTGTTGGTGTTGCAGCTCAGGCCGTGCTCCCCGGCGGTGATGGACGAGACGTAGACCCGCTCGACGTCCGACCCGCTCGACACGACACCCTGGAGACGGCCCTCGGACAGCTCCACGAACGGCACCTTCGCCAGCTTGCGCGGGCGGACCGGCGCGATGACGGGTGCTGTGCTGCGCCGCTCGGCGGCGGCACCCTCAATGGTCACAACAGACCTCCTCAGAACCAGGTGCCGAATTTCTATCCCACGGGTACGACAAAACCGCATCGACCCAGCTCAGGACTCTTCGGGGTACGCCGATCCCGGAGGCCTGGCGGGTCTGGAGCGGTTGACTGAGCACGTCCCGGGACATGGCCCGGGTGCTCGCTGTGGCGTCCGCCGCAGGTGGCGACCGGAGTCAGGCTCGACGGCGTACAGACCCGAGGTGACCGAGGTCGGTGACGCGGAGACGCTGCGGATCGCGGCACCGCTGACCTGACCCAGCGGGTGGCGGTCTGGTGGGCGCCTTCCGGTACTGAAAAGCCGTGCGGTACCGGAAAGCCTTCCGCTACTGAAAAACTGGCACTAGCGCCAATCGGTTTGTAATGGAAACCTGTTTGCATGACAACTGACGCGGCATCTGACCCCCGTCGGCTCCTGTCCGACGTCCGCTCCCTCGCCCGGGGCGTCCGCCACGACCAGCGGGTGACCTGGTTCGCCCTGCTGGTGCTCGGGGTGCTGACCTTCGCGGCGATCCCCGCCGACTACTTCGGCATGCAGGTGGCCTGCGACGCCACCGGCTGCCGCTTCTCCCGGGCCGGGCTCTTCCTGTTCTGGCCGCCGGCGATGTTCGTGGCCTACACCGCGATCGCCGTCTGCTACGTGCGGGTCGCGCGGTCCCGTGGCCTGGGTGCCCGGGTGCTGCCGTACGCGATCACCGGCGCCGTCCTGTCCGTGGTGTCCCTGACGGCCTGGCTGATCGCCCAGCACCTGTGGTTCACCGACCCGCCGGTCGGCCCGTTCCCGGCCTGGGTACTGCTGCTGGACCGGCTGATCGGCCCGGCCGGCACGATCGGCCTGGCACTGCTGGTGCTGGCCCGGCTGGAACGCAACCTCGCCCTGCTGATCTTCGCTCTCGGCTATCTGGTGATCGTGCTGTTCCCGGTCGAGAGCTCCGGAGCGGACGTCCGCTCCGCCTTCGTCGCGCAACAGATCGTCAACGGCACGGTGCTCCTGCTCGGCGCCGCCGGATTCGCCCTGACCCGGCGGCGGCACCGGTGACCGTCGACCATCCCGTCACCGACCTGGACGACCTGGTGCACCAGCGGGTCCGGCTCGGCATCCTGACGATCACCCACGAGGCACGCCGGGTCGAGTTCGGCTATCTGCGCACCCAACTGCAATTGACCGCGGGCAATCTCTCCCAGCATCTCGGCGTTCTGGAATCAGCCGGCCTGGTCGACGTCGAAAAGGGCTACGAAGGCAAACGCGGTCGTACGTGGATAACGCTCACCGAAGCCGGCACCACCGCACTGGCCGCCGAGATCAGAAGCCTCAGAAGATTGATCGCCGGGGTATCCCTGCCGGACTGAGAGCCACTACGGTGCCACCGTGCACAATCAGGTTCCGACGGATCCTCATCAACAGCCATACATCCCACCCCCGCAGCCGTACGCGTACGGACCGCCCCCTGGCTACCCGGGCCACCACCCACCGCCCGTGGCGCCCACCCGCACCAACGGATGGGCCATCGGCGCTCTGGTGATCAGCATCTGCGGCGGTGTCGGCATCGGCACCGTCCTCGGTTTCGTGTTCGGTCTGATCGCCCTGCGAGAGATCCGGCGACAGCCGCAGAAGGGCCGCGGTCTAGCCATCGCGGCCCTGGTCATCTCCAGCCTGACCGCGGTCCTCCTGCTCGTGGGCGTCGGCTACGGGAGCACCGAGGAGATCCGCAAGTCCCGGGCCGGTATCGAGGATGTCGACGTCACAGCGCTGAAGAAGGGTGACTGCATCAACGAGTTCGACACGACGGTCAGGCTGTACGACGTGCCGGTGGTGGCGTGCACCCAGCCTCACGAGGCCGAGGTCTACCTCACCTTCACCTTCCCGACCGGCCCGTTCCCCGGCGTCACCGCGGTCGAGAAGCAGAGCGAAGAGGCCTGCCTGCAGGCGTTCACGCCCTACGACACCACGGAGAACGCCGACTTGGACGTCTACTACCTGTACCCGCAGAACACCGGTGACTGGACGAAGGACCGCAGCGTCACCTGCCTCGCCGTCGACCCGTCCGGCACCCGAACCACCCCACTGACGAGGTAGCCGCCGGTTCCGACCCTGCCGGTCAGCCGCCCCTCCGGACGAACTGGCGGTTCCTGATCCCGCTGCTGACGGGCGGGCTCGGCACGTTCGTGATGGTGTCTTCCGGCTGAAGTACAAACTGCACATCGCCGCCGCGCGGCCGGGTATCTGATCGAGCTGATCGGCTACCTGGTCGCCGACGACCGACTCGCCGTCCGTTCTGACCCGGATCACCCACCGCTCTCCAGCGGGTGCGGGCCAGGTCCGGGATCGCCCTGGTCCGTTGTCGAGGACGTGAGCACGCGCCCGCGCAGCGACCGCACCTACCGAGTTCGGCCGCTACCGGGACCGCGCAGATCAGCCGCTTCGACGGTTGCCGTACTGGCGAGGGCCCTGAACCGTGCCGGAACGGCCGTGAACGGAGCCCGCGGCACCGTTGACGTGGGTAGCAGACGCCTTACCCTTGGATCGGCGTGCCGCACGGTTCTCGAAGGGCTGCGGCTGCTCCTCGGACTCCTCTTCGACGGTATCGGTGGGATCGGTGTCGCCGGTTGCGTCGCTCATCGGTGTCTCCTCGTGCTGGTCAGAAACCGCCCGATCATTGCGAATCTTCAGGCGGCCGCCGCGATAGACAGACGGTAGCGCAGACCAAGCCAGGGCGGGCCGCCGGTTGCCTGCGCTCCTGGCGACCCGCCACCGACGACGACCGCGGCCGGCTACAGCATGGGATTCGGGCGACTCCGATGCAGCAGAACCCGCCCCTCAGGGTTGGACGCGATGGGTTGTCGTACTCAATCGGGGGTTGTGAAGGCCGCCACCGTGCGCAGAGCACGAACCGCGCCAACCGTGATGCGGGGCTTCCGGGTGCTCGGCACCCGGAGTAGAAAAGACAAGGGACCGCGGTCTGCGCTTTCCGCAGACACACGGCCCGTGCCATCTTGTGGGCGATACTGGGATCGAACCAGTGACCTCTCCGGTGTGAACGGAGCGCGATCAAACGACTGACCACCAGAAAACAGCTTTGCCCCGCTCAGCCGCCGTCGCCCGACGCCGCTGAACGCCGGTCGGCGCTGCTGATTTCAACCCCGCCTGCCCGAAACACCGCGCTCACTGTCATGTAGCCGAGTTGAGGGCGCGGTCGGTTCTCAAACGTGCGCTGACCAACTGTCGGGCGCGGAACCGGGTCGACGAAAATGGCTGCGGATGGCTACCGTCGCGCGAAGAAGAACCTCGTTCGGTACCGCTACGTCGGTCCGGAGGAACTCCGCGGGCAGCTTCCGTCCGCGGAG